>CAUJIW010000038.1 GCA_963205175.1 Pseudomonadota bacterium | reverse complement strand
CGCTTTCGTGCGGGATCTGGCGATGGTGATGAGGTATGCCGTGCGTTACGGGTTGCCGACCTCGCTGCTGTTCTTCGATGTCAACGATGTCAAGTTGTTCAATGACACCTATGGCCATCCCGGTGGTGACGCCGCGCTGATGCACGTGGCCGACACGCTGGTCTCCAACGTCCGGGTGTCGGACGTGGTGGGCCGCCTGGGCGGTGACGAATATGCCGTCATTCTCACCCATGCGACCGAGGAGCAGGCGCAGGTGAAGGCCGACAGTCTGTCGAAGGCCATCGCCGAGCGCCCGGCGATGTTCGGTGACAAGATGATTCCGGTCAGTGCCTCGGTTGGCGTGTATTCCTTCGGTCCCGGCGAAACACCGCTCGATGTGCTCGCCAAGGCCGATGCGGCCATGTATCGCCGCAAGCAGGCGCGCAAGGCGCGCTGAACGGCCCGCGAGGTGTGTCAGCGGGTGGTGGGACGGACCGCGAAGGAGCCGCTGCGCAGGAAGCGACGGGTCGCCTGAACAACCGTCGGATTCTGCGCCATGCCCATGTGCATGACGGGCAGCACCAGAAAATCATCCATGTTGTCGGTTCGGGTCTCCTCGACCTTGACGATGCCGTCGTCATCGCCGGCGAGCACCGGGTTGAAGCCAAGCGTGTTGCCGCGGCCGCCGGCAATGACGCCAAACCGCACTGATTTCGGCATGGTGCCAATGAACTTCGCACGCTCCGGCAGCAGGTCGTTGGCCGACGCGGTGACCGCGGCGCGTGCCAGCGGCCGCAGCATCGAGGCCAGTGTCGCGCCCTGGTTGGGGGTGCCCAGCATCACCACGCCGGTAACGGGGACGGGCAGGCGCTCGAACGACGGCCGGGCCAGTGCCGAGCGGGTGACCAGGCCGCCAAGACTGTGGGCGATGATGGTCACGCTGTCGTAGTCGCGCGGATCAAGGTTGAGCAGTACCCGTTCCAGGATGTTGCCATGCAGGATCAGGCTCTGCTCGGTGGAAGGGTAGGTGACGGAGGTGACGCTGTAGCCGTCGGCTTCCAGGCCGCGCTGCATCGGTCCCCAGATATTTTCCGCCGACGCCAGGCCATGCACCAGCAGCGCGAGCTTGCGGCTGCGCGGGCGGACGTTCTCCTTCCAGCGCAGATAGGCGAGGGCCTGCCGGCAGACCGGCTCGCTGCCGCGCGCGCGCAGCCGCTGTTTGCCGTCCACCAGCCGGAACTGGCCGGAGTAGAAATGCTGCTGGATTTTCCAGCCATCGTAGATCAGCCAGTCCGACCACAACGAGGGAGATTCGATCTGCACCGGTACCGGTTTGACCATGCCGGTTGCCGGCGGCTGCGGCTGCGGCGCCGGGATCACGGTGGCGGCAGGCTCGGCAGGCGCTGCCGGCGGCACCGCCACCGGCTTGTTGTCGCCGGCCTTCTGGCAACCGGCCAGGGTCAGCATGGACAAAGAGAAGGCCGCCAGAATGGCGGCCTTGCTCAAAGGATAACGCGGTGCGCGCCGGGGGGCCATGGCGCCTCAGTGCAGCCGCTGCCCGACATCGGCAATGGCGGTGTCGACGAGCTGGGCGCGTCCTGCGTCGGACAGCTTCTCGGCGATCAGCTTGCGGGCGGCTTCCGCGCCGATGCTGGCGGCGGTTTCGCGAATCTCGTCAATCGCGGCGCGCTCGGCGGCCGCGATCTTTGATTCGGCGACTTCCCGGCGACGCGCCGCCAGCGCCTCGGCTTTCGCCCTGGCGTCGGCGATGATGCCGCTGGCCTCGTTGCGCGCGTTGGCGACGATCTCCACCGCCAGCGCATCGGCTTCCGCCTTCTTGCGCTCCTGCTCGGCCTTCAGCGCTTCCGCTTCGGCCCGCAGGCGCTCGGCCTGGTCGAGCTGGCTGCGAATGCCGGCGATCTGGCCATCGAGGGCCTTGCCGATGGCGGCCGGCACCTTCTTCCACAACAGGACGCCGATGAACAGCAGCATCCCGACCGCGACCCAGCCGGTGGCGTCGAGCGCCAAGAAGGTGTCGTGGTGGGCGGCCTCGCCATGCGCGTCAGCGGCTTCGGTGTGTGCCTCGGCCGCCGCGTCGCCATGGCTTTCGCCAGGAATGGCGGGGGCGTCGAGGTCGGGGCTGGTGGTCACCGGTGCCTCGCCGACGGCCGGCATGTTCGCCATGTCGTGCAGGGCGGGCGTGTCGGTGTCCATGGGAGAGCCGGATGCCATGATGTCTGATGCAGTGTTGCTCACGCGCGGACTCCTCAGGCCTTGACCGCGGCCACCGCGGCGGCCGATTCAGCCGGCGAGGTGGCAAGGCCGGTCAGCTTCTCGACGATGGCGGCGGCGGTTTCGGCGGCGATGCCATCAAGCTCCGTCAGGCTCGCGGCCTTGGCCGCGGCCAGTCGGGCTTCGGCCTCGGCGGCCTGGGCGGCAAGCTGGTCATCCACCACCTTGAGCTGGGCGGCGACATCGGCGGCGGCCGTCGCCTTGGCGGCGGCGGTGAGGCCGAACGCTTCCGCGCGAGCCTTGCGCAGGCCTTCGCCCGACACGTCCTCCGCCTCGCGCGCCACCCTGGTGGCCGCCTCGGCACTGGCGATGTCGGCGGCGATCTTGGCCTGACGGCCCTCGACGACCTTGCCCACCTTCGGCAGCATCGCCCGGGCAATGCCGAAATACAGGATGCCGAAAGTGATCAGCAGCCAGAACAGCTGCGAGGCATAGGTCGATGCCAACTGCTCTAGTTGGGGCATTGTCGTTTCCTCACATCACGACGCGGGGCGCATGCACCCCATAATGAACCGCCACCGCCCGACGGCCAGGCCGGCGAGCGGTGGCAGGCATTCAGTCCGCCGATCAGCCGACGACCAGCAGGATCGCGATGACGAAGGCCAGCAGGCCGAGAAGTTCGGCGGCCGCGAAGCCGATCATCAGACGCGGGAACTGGCTGTCGGCGGCCGACGGATTGCGCAGGGCGCCGCTCAGGAACGCGGCGAACACGTTGCCCACGCCGAGCGCGGCGAGGCCCGCACCGATGGCGGCGAAACCGGCACCCAACAGCTTTGCTGCTTCAGCTTCCATGATGATCTCCTTTTGTCGAAACAGGTTCGGTGGTTGGTCGAAACTCAGTGCAGATTGACCGCGTCGTTGAGATAGACGGAGGTCAGGATCGCGAAAACATAGGCCTGGATGGCGCACACCAGCATTTCCAGCGCCGAGATGCCCACCAGCAGCGCCAGCGGCAGCACGCCACCCAGCGCCAGCACGCCGCCGGCATTGCCCATCGACACGATGAAGCCGGCCAGCACCTTGAGCAGGATGTGACCCGCGGTCATCGCCACGAACAGTCGCAGCGCCAGCGAGAAGGGGCGGATCATGAACGAGACGAACTCGACCGGCACGATCAGCGGCATCATCCACCAGGGCACGCCGTGCGGCACGAACAGCGCCAGGAAGTGCAGGCCGTGGCGGGCGAAGCCCACCGCCAGCACGGTGCCGAACGAGATGATGGCGAGCACCGCCGTCACCGACAGGTGGCTGGTGACGGTGAAGGCGTGCGCGCCGGGGATGAAGCCGACCGGCAGCAGGCCCAGCATGTTGGCGGTGATGATGAACATGAACAGCGAGAAGATGAGCGGGATGAAGCGCTTGCCTTCGGCGCCGACGGTCTGGCTGAGCATGCCGGCGACGAAGGTGTAAACGCTTTCCACCGCGACCTGCCAGCGGCCCGGCACCAGGGTCGGGTTGCGCATGCCGCCGACCATGAACACCCAGATCGCCGCCAGGGTCACCAGCATGAACAACGTCGAGTTGGTGAAGGAGAGGTCATAGCCACCGACCGTGATGTCGGCGATCGTGTGAATCTCGAACTGCGCCATCGGGCTCGCCACGCTCTACCCCATCTTGTCCGGGCCTCGGGTCGTCGTGGACCCACTGGCCTGCCTGAAAATATTCCTGAACGATGCCGCTATTCCAAGGAACAGCATCACCAGCAGGAGCCACGGTTCAGTCCCCAGCCACCGGTCGAGCAGCCATCCGATCAGGACGCCGCCAACGACACCAGCAAGCAGCTCGGTGACGAACCGCATGCCCTGGCCGTAACCGCCGTCTGTCCCAGGCCGGTCGAAACGCTGCTTTTCATGCGCCTGCTTCAGCTCTTCGAGCTGCCGCTGCAGGGCCTCAAGCCGCGCCTTGTCCGGATTCTGTTCCACACGATACCCCCGTCACCGCGCCCGGCGCCGCGATCCTGCGTGGCCGCCAACCGGGGGACTCGCAGGTTAAACAACTCCGGGGGGCGCCGAGACCGGCGTCCGCCCAAGCGCGGCTACCCTTAGTGGGGGGGCTTTGCCCTGTCAAGGCGACATTCATCTTTGGGAAAGGAGTATATTTTGAACTAAATCAACGAGTTGTGCTTATTTTGCGGCCCTGCGCCGCCATCAATATGTCGTACAAGGTGTCGCAGGGCGGCTTTGGGCCGGCCGGACCCGCCGCCGGGGGCGTGCTACTCGGCCGCCAGCAGCAGTTCGGCGTGTCGCAGGTCGACCGAAACCAGTTGGCTGACACCGCGCTCGGCCATGGTGACGCCGTAGAGGCGGTCCATCCGACTCATGGTGACGGCATTGTGGGTGACGACGAGGAAGCGGGTCTCGGTCTTGCGGGTCATTTCGACCAGCAGGTCGCAGAAGCGCTCGACGTTGGCGTCGTCCAGCGGGGCGTCCACCTCGTCGAGCACGCAGATCGGCGACGGGTTGGTGAGGAACACGGCGAAGATCAGCGCGCAGGCCGTCAGCGCCTGCTCGCCGCCCGACAGCAGCGACAGCGACTGCAGCCGCTTGCCCGGTGGGGATGCCATGATTTCGAGGCCGGCTTCCAGCGGATCGTCCGATTCGATCAGTTCCAGATGCGCCTGGCCGCCACCGAACAGGGTGGTGAACAGTTCGGAGAAGTGGGCGTTGACCGCCGTGAAGGCTTCCAGCAGCCGGGTGCGGCCCTCGCGGTTCAAGGTGCCGATGGAGGCACGCAGCTTGGCGATGGCGGTTTCCAGTTCGGCGCGCTCGGTGGCCATGGTTTCGCGCTGGGCGTCGAGTTCCTGCAACTCGATGTCGGCGCGCAGGTTGACAGCGCCAAGCCGTTCGCGCTCGCCGCGCTGGCGGTCGAGCTGGGTTTCGAGATCGCGGATCGGTGGCAGCGCCTCGTCGGCGGGGATGCCGAGCTGGTGGAGCAGGAACGGCGGCGGGCACTGGAACTGCTCGCCGACGGTCAACGCCAGCTCCTGGCGGCGGGCGCTGTAGTTCTCGACACCGGCTTCCAGGCGGCCGCGAATCTCGCGCGCCTGCGCCAGCGCCTCGCTGGTCTGGCGAACCTCGGCGTCCTTGCTCTTCAACGCGCCTTCCGCGTGCGCCAGTGCATCGGCGGCGTTCTGCCGGCGGCTTTCGGCCTCCGCCAGCTGGTCGATCAGACGGTTGCGCTGGTCGGCGATCTGCGCCGGCCGGGCCTCGATGGCGGTCAGTTCCTCGCGGGCCTGCGTTTCGCGCTCGCGCAGGATGTCGGCCTGCTGCTGGCCACTGGCGAGCCGGCTGTCCCATGCCGCCGTCTCGACGTCGATCGCCTCGATGCGGCGGGCATCGGCCTGCAACTGGCGCAGCAGGGTGTCGAGGGCCGCCCGTGCTGTCGCCAGATCGGCACGGTGGCGTTCGACGACCCGGCGCTGTTCGCCCACCTCGGCGCCCAGCGCCTCGACGTCCGGCAGCGCGGCGACGGCGGCCTGGGCGGCTGCACGATCGGTCTCGCGGGCGGTCATCTCCTCGTTGAGCCGGCGCTGGGTGTCGTTCAGCCCCTGCAGGCGGGTGTCGCGCCTGGTGGCTTCCTGCTGCAACTGGGCCAGCCGCCGGCGAGCCTGGTCGAGCGCGGCTTCCTGTGTCACACGTTCGGAACGTGCCGCCTTTTCGGTCGCCACCGCCGCGTCCAGGCGGGCCTGGGCGTGCGCCACGGCGGTTTCCAGCCTGGCCTGCGCTTCGGCAATGATCTCCTTCGCTCGCGCGTCGGCCTCGGCGATGGCGGCGCTGCCAGCGGCCTGGGTGGCCTGCTGGCGGGTCTGCGCCTCGGCGAGCGCGGTGGTGCCTTCCTCGGTGACTTGGCTCAGGCGGGCTTGCGCCGCGTCGAGGTCGGTGGCGACGACGGCGCGGCGGTTACGCTGGGCCAGGCGTTCCTGCTCCGAGGCGCTGGCGGGTGCGGCGGCGTGGAAGCCGTCCCAGCGCCAGAGCTTGCCGTCGCGGGTGACCAGGCGTTGGCCGACCTTCAGCTGGGCCACCAGGGCGAGGGCGGCCGCCGCGTCGTCGACGACGGCGATCTGACGCAAGCGCCGTGTCAGCGCGGCCGGCGCCTGCACCAGCGCGGCGAGCGCCCGCGTGCCGGCGGGCAGCGGCGCGTCCGTGCTGGCGTCAACGGCAGCCTCCGACCAGCGCCGCTTGGCCTCGCCGCCGACCGGGGCGTTGAGGTCTTCGGCCAGCGCGGCACCGAGCGCGGCCTCGTAACCGGGCTCGACGGTCAGCAGGTCAATGACCGGCGTGCCGCCGCCGCTGTTCTGGCGGGCGGCGAGCAGACGATCGAGGGTGGCCAGCTCGCTCTTGAGCGAGGTCACGCTGGCTTCCGCCTCGCGGCGGGCGCGGGTGGCGGCCTCGCGGGCAGCCTCCAGTGCCTCGGCGGCGGCGCGGCGTTCGGTCTCGGTCCTGGCGCGCACGGCCTCGCGTTCCGCCTCGGCGCGGGCGCGGGCGGCGTCACGGGCGGTTTCCGATTCGGCGCGGATGCGCTGGCGGGCGGCGTCGGCCTCGCCGCGTTCCTGCTCGGCCCGGCCGATGCGCTCGGCGATGTCCTTCAAGGCGGCCTCGGCGGCGGCGACGGTCGCCTGGGTCTCGCCCAGGCCGCCGTCGTTCATCGCTTCCGCCTCCAGCCGCGCCTTCTCCTGGGCGATGCGGCCAAGGTCCTCGTTCAGCCGGGCAATGCGCTGGCGGGCGGCGTCGGCCTGGGCGTCGAGCGCCCGCTTGCGGGCCACGGTCTCGGCGTTGCGCTGGGTCAGCTCGTCGAACAGCCGCTCGGCGGTGGAGGCGGCGGCCTCGGCTTCCGCGACCGCTTCGCGGGCGGCGGACTCGCGGACGGTCTCGGCCTCCAGCCGGGTGGCGATCTCGGCCCGTTCGGTGGCCAGCCGGGCGAGTGCCGCGGCGCCGTCGGCGGCCAGCGCGTCCTCGCGGCCACGGTCGCGGGCGATGTCCTCAAGCTGGCGGGTAAGCTGCTGGTGGCGCTCGGTGATGCGCTTCTCTTCCGCCGCCAGTTCGTCGCGGGCGATGGTCAGGCGCTGGCAGGCGGCGGCCGCCTCGGCCTCGCTCTGGCGCAGCGCCGGCAGATCGGCGGCCAGCGTCGCCTGTTCGGTGGCCAGCTGCGCGCTGGCGCGGGTCAGCGTCGCCACTTCCGCGTCGATCGCCTTCAGCTGGGCTTCCGACTCCGCCAGCTTCTGGGCCGCTTCCGTCCAGCGCTGGTAGAGCAGGATGGCTTCCGCCCGGCGGATGTCCTCCGACAGCGCGCGATAGCGCTCGGCCTGGCGCGACTGGCGCTTGAGCGCCGCCAGCTGGCCTTCCATCTGGCCCATCACATCGTCGAGGCGGGTGATGTTGCCTTCCGCCGCCCGCAGTCGCTGCTCGGCTTCCTTGCGCCGGGCGTGCAGGCCGGAAATGCCGGCGGCCTCCTCCAGGATGGCGCGGCGATCCGTCGGTTTCGAGGTGACGATGGCACCGATACGGCCCTGGCTGACCAGGGCCGGCGAGTGGGCGCCAGTGGCGGCATCGGCGAACAGCAGCTGCACGTCCTTCTGGCGGACGTCGCGGCCATTGACGCGATAGGCGGAACCGGATTCGCGCTCGATGCGCCGGCTGACCTCGATTTCCTCGTGTTCATTGAACTGGGCTGGCGCCCGCCGGTCGCGGTTGTCGAGCAGCAGGGCCACGTCGGCGAAGTTACGCGACGGTCGCTGGGTGGTGCCGGCGAAGATCACGTCTTCCATGTCGCCGCCGCGCATGGATTTGGCCGAGGACTCGCCCATCACCCAGCGCAGGGCTTCCAGCAGGTTGGATTTGCCGCAGCCATTGGGGCCGACGATGCCGGTCAGCCCGTCCTCGATCCGCATCTCGGTGGGATCGACGAAGGACTTGAAGCCCGACAGGCGCAGCCGCTGGAAGTGCATGGGTGGCGGGCCCTGACTATTGCAGCTCGGCGTCGAGGCGCTGCTTGACCTGCGCCCAGTTATGCGCGTTCTCCAGCTTCTCGCCGTTGACGATGAAGCTGGGCGTGCCGCTGATCTGGAATTTCTGCACGCCCTCCGAACGGACACGGGCAAGCGCCGCCACTTCCGTCTGGTTGCTCAGGCACTGGTCGAACTTGGCCTTGGGGATGCCGAGCTTGCGTGCCCAGGCGTCCAGCCGGCCGGCCTCGGCCAGCGCCTTGAGCTGCTGGTCCTGCGGCAGGGCATTGAGAGCCTTCTGCTGTTCCTCGCTGATCTTGCCGAAGGGTTCGATCCACTGCGCCTGCTTGTCGAAGAAGTTGTCGGCCAGCGGGAAGAACCGGATGGCGCCCTCGCAGCGGGCCAGCAGCGAGGCCGCGTAATCCGGGCCGTTGAGGATAAAATTGCGGAACTCGTACTTAACCTTGCCGGTGGCGATGTAATCGCGCTTGAGCGGTTCCTTCGACTCCATGTGGAAGTCGCGACAGTGCGGGCAGGTGAGCGAGGCGTACTCGATCAGCGTTACAGGTGCGTCGGGGTTGCCCATGACGAAGCCGCCCTCGGGGGTGGCCGCGAGGGTCTTGGTCCAGTCGCCCGGCGTGGTCTGGGCGAGGGGTTCGGTGGTTTGCGCGGCGGGTTCCGGCGCCTTCGCCTCCTCACCGCAGCCGGCCAGGACCGCCAGGATGGCAAGCGCCGGCAGGGTCTTCCGGACAGGGGACAGTGATCTCAACATGTCGTGGTCTCGCGGGCAGGTTTGTCTATTACTGGTGGGGCGACAGTATGGTCCGCCGGACGGCCTTCTGCCAAGCCCCACGGCGGCGGTTATCCACAGGCTTTGGTGGTTATCCACAACATCTGGCCGGCGGTCGATCAGCGTGACAGCATGGCGTTCAGTTGCGGCTGGAGCGTTGCCCAGTCCCCGGTATCGCTCAGTGGCAGGCCATTGAGTACGAAGCTCGGTGTCAGGTGTACGCCGTGGTATTCGGCGCCGAGCTGGCGCAGCTTGAGCACGGCTTCCTGACCTTGCACGTCGGAGAGGCAGGCCTTGACCGAGTCCGCTTTCAGGCCGCGCGCGGTCACCCAGCCGACGAGGCCGCCCAGCTCGGCGATCATGCGCGGCTGTTGTGCCGGCTGGGCCTTCTGGATCGATTCGCCTTGCTGTTCGGTGATCCGGCCGAAGGGCTCCAGCCATTTGTCCTGCTGGGTGAAGAAGGTGTCCGTCCACCTGAAAAAGCCGGCCGGGCCCTGGCAGCGCGCTATCAAGGTGGCGGCGAAATCGGGGCCGTTGAGGATGAAGTTGCGAAACTCGTAGCGCAGCTTGCCCTGGGCCGCGAGCTTGCGCAGGGTCGGCATCGCTTCCTCGTGGAAATGGCGGCAGTGCGGGCAGGTGAGCGAGGCATATTCGATCAGCGTCACCGGCGCCTTGGGGTCGCCGATGGCGAAGCCGCCCTCGACGGTCGACTGTATGGCCAGGGCGGGCTGGGCGGCGGGCGCACCCGTCGCCGGTGCCGCGCGGGGCGCCGCCACCGGTGCGGCGAGCAGGAAGGCGAACAGCAGGCCGAGCGCCAGCCGGGAGGCTGTGTGGGTCATGATCCGGACGGTCTCCGTGTGGATGGGGTGGGCGGTACCAGCCGGCCGAGGCGTCGGATGGCCTCGCCGAGGCCGGTGTCGCGGATGCCGCCGGTCGCCTGCTGCAAGGCGGCTTCATCGGCGGGCGACAGCGGGGGTGGCGCGGCGCGGACGCCGGCATGGTCAGCGGGCAGCGGGCCTTGCCTGAGGGCGATGCGTTCGACGGCGGCATAGCCGAAGAAGCGGTTGACCCGCTCGATGATCTGCGGCTGCACATAGGTCATCTGCAGCGCGAAAGGGCCATCGACCTGGATGGTAAGCGTACCGCCGACCCGTTTGCTGGGCGGGAAGCCGAGCTTGAGTGGCAGCGAGAAGCGGGCAAACTCCGGGCCGACGATCTCCGCCCAGCGCGACACGATGGCGGCCTGGGCGAAGCCGAAGCGGCGAAAGGCGGGGCCGGCGATCTTCGGCGCCACCTCGGCCAGCGCGCGCACGCCCCCGCGGCGCTCGCCCGATGGCCGTTTCCTAGCCGTGCTGTCCGGTTTCTTCATGGCGGCCCTTATGCCATAGGGGAGGGGATGTCCGTCCAGTCCCCCGCCGACAAACTGCTTGCCTGGTACGACGATCACGCGCGCGTGCTGCCGTGGCGCGCGCCGCCGGGGGCGCCGCCGACCGACGCCTATCGCGTCTGGCTGTCGGAAGTGATGCTGCAGCAGACCACCGTCGCCACCGTCAGCGGCTATTTCGCCCGCTTCCTCGAACGCTGGCCGGATGTCGCGGCGCTGGCGGCCGCCCCCATCGAGGCGGTGCTGCAGGCCTGGGCGGGGCTGGGCTATTACGCGCGGGCACGCAACCTGCACGCCTGTGCGGTGGCCGTGGCGCGCGATCATGGCGGCCGCTTCCCCGACACCGAAGAGGGGCTGCGGGCGCTGCCGGGCATCGGCGCCTATACCGCCGCCGCCATCGCCGCCATCGCCTTTGGCCGCCGCGCGGTGGTGGTCGATGGCAATGTCGAGCGGGTGGTGGCCCGGCTACGCGCTGTCGATGCGGCCTTGCCGGCGGCGCGGCCACGCCTGCGTGATCTTGCGGACGCCCTGACGCCCGACCGGCGGCCCGGCGATTTCGCCCAGGCGATGATGGATCTCGGCGCCACCGTCTGTACGCCGCGCGCGCCGCGTTGCGACGTGTGCCCCCTGGCGACGGACTGTGCGGCCCGTGCCAGTGGCACGCCGGAGCGCTGGCCGGTGAAGGCGGCAAAGGTGGCGCGGCCGACCCGGCTGGGCGTCGCCTACTGGCTGGAGGCGGAGGATCAGCTGTGGCTGCGCCGCCGGCCGCCGCGCGGCCTGCTGGGCGGCTTGCCGGAAATTCCCTCCAGCGACTGGCAGGACGGGCTCGACATCGCCGCCGCCGTGGCCTCGGCGCCAGTGGCGGCCGACTGGCAGGTGCTACCCGGCCGGGTGGTGCATGTGTTCACTCATTTCCGGCTGGAACTGGCGGTGGCCACGGCGCGGCTCGACCGGCGGATCAACCTCGCCGAGGGTTTCTGGCACCCGCTGGCGGCGGTGGAGACGGTGGGGCTGCCGACCGCGCTGGCCAAGGTGGTCGACCATGTGCAGGCCGCGCGCCGGCGCCTGCTGTAAGCCGGTTGCACGGCCGCGCCCGGCCGGTTGATCTAAGACTACGGAGTTCAACTCCGCATATTTACCGCGTCCGACCCCCATGTTAGCCTCCCCGGCAACAAGCGCCATCAGGCGCGTCCGCGGGCCGTGAACAGGCCGATGACTGGGGGAGAGAACGCCATGCACGACGTGGTTATTCGCGGCGGTTTTGTCGTTGACGGCACGGGCGCGCCCGGCCGGGAGGCCGATGTCGCCATTGATAACGGACGCATTGCCGCCGTCGGTTCGATCAGTGCGCGCGGGCGCGAGGAGATTGACGCGCGCGGCCAGCTGGTGTGCCCCGGCTTTGTCGACATCCACACCCACTATGATGGCCAGGCGACGTGGGATCCGGATATGGCGCCATCAAGCTGGCACGGCGTCACCAGTGTCATCATGGGTAACTGCGGTGTCGGCTTCGCGCCGGCGCGGCCGGACCGCCACCAGTGGCTGATCGGCCTGATGGAGGGCGTGGAGGATATTCCCGGCACCGCGCTCGCCGAGGGCATCGACTGGGCGTGGGAGAGTTTCCCGGAATATATCGACGCGCTCGACCGCATGGCGCGCACGGTGGACGTTGGCACCCAGGTGCCGCATGGCGCGGTGCGGGCTTACGTGATGGGCGAGCGCGGCGCGCGCAACGAGCCGGCGACGGACGAGGACATCGCCCGCATGGCGGCCATCGTCGAGGATGGCCTGCGGGCCGGCGCGCTGGGCTTTTCCACCTCGCGCACGATGATCCACCGCGCCATCGACGGCGAGGTGGTGCCGGGCACCTACGCCAGCCACGCCGAACTGCTGGGCATCGGCGAGGCGTTCCGCCGCGTCGGCCATGGCGTGTTCGAGATGGCCGGCGACATGAACCCGGCGGTGGAGGAATTCGCCTGGATGAGCGAGGTCTCGCGCCGGACCGGTCTGCCGGTGACGTTCGCGCTGCTGCAATCGCC
Source organism: Pseudomonadota bacterium (assembly GCA_963205175.1). Lineage (GTDB taxonomy): Bacteria > Pseudomonadota > Alphaproteobacteria > Sphingomonadales > Sphingomonadaceae > CAUJIW01. The sequence continues at coordinate 19,278 of CAUJIW010000038.1, read as the reverse complement.
GATCAAGGCGATTCCCTGGGACGAGCAGCTGCGGATGACCGAACAGGCGGTGGCGGCGGGCTCCCGCGTGACGGCGCAGATTTCCATTCGCGGCACCGGGGTGCTGATGAACTGGCGTTCCAGCGCGCACCCGTTCATCACCCGGCCGTCGTGGCTGGCCATCGCCGACCAGCCGTGGCCGGCGCAGCTGGCGCAGTTGCGCGACCCGGCGTTCCGCGCCCGCTTGCTGGCCGAACCCAACAGCCGGCCGCGCATCGACCTGGGGCCGATCGCCGATATCGTCATGGGCGGCTGGCCGATGCAGTTCTCGCTGGGCGACGAGCCGGACTACGAGCCGGGGCCGGAAAAGAGCCTGGCCGCCATCGCCGAGCGCGAGGGCCGGTCGCCGCAGGAGGTCGCCTACGACCTGATGATGGCGGACGAGGGCCGGGGCTTCATTTATCTGCCGCTGCTCAATTACGCCGACGGCAATCTGGATTTCGTCCACACGCTGCTCAACCACCCCAACACCGTGGTCAGCCTGTCGGATGGCGGCGCCCACTGCGGTGTCATCTGCGACGCGGCGGCGCCGACCTTCCTGCTCACCCACTGGGTGAAGGGGCGCTCGCGTGGGGCGCGCATTCCGCTGGAACTGGCGATCAAGCGCCAGGCGCACGACACCGCCGCGCTCTACGGCCTGCACGATCGCGGCGTGCTGGCGCCGGGGTATCTCGGCGACGTCAACGTCATCGACCTCGACCGGCTGCGGCTGCACAAGCCCTATATGGCCTTCGATCTGCCGGCCGGCGGGCGGCGTTTGCTGCAGCGCGCCGACGGGTACACCGCCACCCTGAAGGCCGGCGTTGTCACGTTCCGCGATGGCGTGGCGACCGGTGCGCGACCGGGCGCGGTCATTCGTGGGCCGCAGGCGACGCCGGCGCGACTGGCCGCCCAATAAGGCTGTCTCCGCCGGGTAACGAACTGGAAAAATTGAGGAAAAATAGAAACCTGGTTGGTGCGGGGAGGTTCCGCACCGGCCGGGGCGGCTGGCATTTCTGCAACACTCTAGAGCATATGCATTAGAAATATTTCATGCATAAAATCTGAAATATCATCGTCATCGCACTGTCACTGACGGTCGCCAAGAAGCCCCCGCGTCGCCGTTGCGGCGCTGCACAATCATGTTCAGGGGGTTTCCCATGCGAATGACCAAGTACCTGTTGCTGTCCACCTGCTCGGCGCTGATGGCGCTGGCGGCAGCACCGGCGCTGGCGGACGATGCCGCCGCAGCCGAGGGTCTTGAGGATATCATCGTCTTCGGTCGCGGCGAGGCGCGCCAGGTTCAGGAAGTCCAGGCTGCCCAGCTGGCGCTGGAAACGCCGGGCGCCAGCCCGCTCAAGGCGGTCGACAAGCTGCCGGGCGTCAACTTCAACTACGCCGACGCCTTCGGCGCCTATGAGTGGTCGACCCGCATCACCATGCGCGGCTTCGGTCAGAGCCAACTCGGCTTCACGCTGGACGGCGTGCCGCTCGGCGACATGAGCTACGGCAACCACAACGGTCTGCACATCAGCCGCGCCATCTCCAACGAGAATATCGGCCGCATCGAAGTCGCCCAGGGCGCCGGTGCGCTGGGCACCGCCTCGACCAGCAACCTCGGCGGTACGCTGCAGTTCTTCTCGAAGGACCCGGACGCCGACATGGGCGCTTTCGTGTCGGGCACCTACGGCAGCGAGAACACCTGGCGCGGCGTGGTCCGGCTGGAAACCGGTGAGATCGCCGCGACCGGCACCCGCGCCTATCTCAGCTACGTCTATCATGACGCCGACAAGTGGAAGGGCGAGGGCATCCAGCGCTACCAGCAGGCCAACTTCAAGGTGGTCCAGCCGGTGGGTGAGGGCAAGCTGACCGGCTTCCTCAACTGGTCCGACCGCAAGGAAAACGACTATCAGGACATGTCGGCCGAGATGATCGGGCGGCTGGGTCATGACTGGGATAATATTTCCGACGATTGGGCGCTCGCCGTTGCCGTCGCCAATGTCTACCAGTCCGGGGGTAGCGTTTATCCGGCGCCGTTCACCAGCGTCGACGATGCCTATTTCGACGCCGCCGGCCTGCGCAAGGACTGGCTGGGCAGCCTCGCCTACGACACCCCGATCGGTGACAAGATCACGCTGCGCCTGCAGGGCTACTGGCACGACAACGAGGGCCAGGGTATCTGGTACACGCCCTATGTCGCGACCCCGGGTGGCGCGCCGATCTCGGTGCGCACCACCGAATATGACATGGTGCGCAAGGGCGTGACCGGCTCGCTCGACCTGGAGCTGGGCAGCCACACGCTGACCGCCGGCTTCTGGTACGAGGACAACCAGTTCAAGCAGGCCCGGCGCTTCTACGGTCTTGACGACGCCGACACTCCGAGCCGCAAGTCCACCAACTACATGAAGAACCCGTTCTATACCCAGTGGTACTTCCAGTATGACACCGACACCGCGGTGCTCTATCTGGCCGACACCTGGAAGGTGGCTGACCAGCTCACCATCAACGGTGGCTTCAAGTCGATCCGCGCCAAGATCAAATCGACCGCGCTGGTGGCCACCGGCTCCAATCCGACGGCCGGTGAAATCACCGCCAAGGACAACTTCCTGCCGCAGCTCGGCATGGTCTATGAACTGAACGACGACCACCAGGTCTTCGCCTCGTTCACCAAGAACATGCGTGCCTATACCCAGGGCACCTTCGGCACCACCTCGGTCGCGTTCGAGGCGATGAAGGACACGCTGAAGCCGGAAACCTCGACCACCTGGGAAGCCGGCTGGCGCTTCCGCTCGTCGGGCCTGCAGGGCTCGCTGACCGCCTTCTACGTCGACTTCAAGAACCGCCAACTGTCGATCGCCGATCCCAACGTGGCGCAGATCGTCGGCGCGGCCTCGACGTTGGCCAATGTCGGCAGTGTGACCTCGAAGGGCATTGAAGCAGCGATCGACTGGAAGTTCGCCGACAACTGGTCGGCCTTCGCCTCCTACGCCTATACCGACGCCACCTACGAGGACGATTACCAGGTGTTCAGTGGCGGCACGACCGTCACCGTCGAGGTCTCTGGCAAGACCGTGGTGGATGCGCCCAAGCACCTCGCCAAGGCGGAACTCAGCTATGACGACGACAACTTCTTCGGCACGCTGAGCGCCAACTACACCTCCAAGCGCTACTACAGCTACACCAACGATGCCTCGGTGAAGGGTCGCGTGCTGGTGGACCTGACGCTGGGCTACCGCTTCTCCGGCTCGCCGATGCTGGAAGGTCTGGTGGTGCAGGGCCAGGTGACCAACCTGTTCGACAAGAACTACGTGTCGACGGTCGGTTCGGGCGGCTTCACGGTGTCGGGCGACAGCATGACCCTGCTGCCGGGCTCGCCGCGCGCCGCCTTCATCACCCTCAAGAAGCAGTTCTGAGGCGATTGACGTGATCCGCATCGCCTGCCGTGCGCCGCAAGCCGGCGGCAGGCGATGCGACTCTTTCTCTCCGTACCCCCTTGCGGTCGCCTGTTCATCCGAGCGGGCGGCCGTCTTTTTTCCTGGAGACCGACCATGCGCATTGCATCTTTCCTGACCGCCAGCCTGCTGGTGCTGGCCGCAACCGGTGCCGACGCGGCGCCGAAAATCGTGATGATTTCCATCGATGGCCTGCGCCCCGCCGACGTGCTGGAGGCGGACAAGCGCGGAATCGAGGTGCCCAACCTCAAGGCGCTGGTGCGCGACGGCGCCTCCGCGACCGGCGTGCGCGGCGTGCTGCCCACCGTCACCTACCCCAGCCACACGACGCTGCTCACCGGCACCGCGCCGGCGGCCCATGGCGTGGTCAACAACCTGACCTTCGATCCGGCCCGCATCAACCAGGCCGGCTGGTACTGGTATGCCACCGACATCAAGGTCGAGACCCTGTGGGACGCGGCGGAAAAGGCCGGTCGCAAGACCGCCAACGTCCACTGGCCGGTCAGCGTGTCGGCCAATGCCGATCTCAACCTGCCGCAGATCTGGCGCACCGGGCACGAGGACGATCGCAAGCTGATGGCGGCGCTGGCGACGCCCGGCCTGCTTCCGGCGCTGGAATCGCATTGCGGACATTATGCCCAGGGCATCGACGAGAGCATCGAGGGCGACGAGAACCGCGCGAAATTCGGCATCCGCCTGATCGAGACCGAGCAGCCGGATTTCATCACGCTGTACTGGACCGCACTCGACCATGAGCAGCACCAGTATGGCCCGGGGACGCCGCAGGCCCATGCGGTGCTCAAGCGCATCGACGCGCTGGTCGGCCAGGCGGTGGCGGCCGCCCGCAAGGTTGATCCGGGTGCGATTGTCGCCATTGTCTCCGACCATGGTTTCGCGCCGCTGCACACCGAACTCAACGTGCCGCGCGCCTTCGTCGAGGCCGGCCTGATCACCCTTGATGACAAGGGCGCGGTGACGGCGTGGGAGGCGATGCCGTGGCCGAGCGGCGGCTCCGGCGCGGTGGTGCTGGCCCGCCCGGACGACAAGGCGCTGGAGGAAAAGGTTGGTGCGTTGCTGGCCAGGCTGGCGGCGGACCCTGCCAACGGCATCGCGAAAATCTACGACCGTGCCGCCATGGCGGCGGTGGGCGCCAACCCGCAGGCCTCGTTCTACGTCGCCTTCAAGGCGGGGTTCGCGATGGGCTACGACCCGACAAAGCCAATGCTGTCGCCGTCGAAGAGCAAGGGCACGCACGGCTATGCGCCGGATATGCCGGAGATGCGGGCGACGTTCATCATTGCTGGCGCTGGCGTGCCGAAGGCAAGGTCGCTCGGCGACATCGACATGCGCGACATCGCGCCGACGATTGCTGCTCTGGGTGGACTGACGCTGCCGACAGCGGAAGGCAGGGTGCTGCTGGGTAACCGGTAGGACGGGAAGGCCAACGGTGGCGACAGGTGGTGTCGTCACCCGCAGCCATTCATTGAAGGCTCATGTGGGATTGGCTAAGGCTGATCGGTGCCGCTGTTTTACACTGGAGCCAGTGCAATGATGAAGAAGACCATCGTCACCCTGATGCTGACCGCCGTCGCGCTGTCGGCCGCCGCCTGCAATACGGTCCAGGGCGTGGGCAAGGACATTGAGTCCGTTGGTCGCAAGGGCGAGCAGGTGCTCGACGACGCCAAGAAGTAACCAGCCGGCACATCCGGTAACGACAAACGGCCGCGCCTGTTGAAGGGCGCGGCCGTTCGCGTTTTCAGGGCAGGCGCGCCTCAGTGCGCGGCCATCTCCGCCCGCAGTTGCTGGCGGTAGACGTCGATCGGCACCAGCTTGCCGCGCTGCTCCACGTGCCAGAAGGTCCAGCCGTTGCAAGCCGGCGCGCCCTGCACGAAGGCGCCGATCTGGTGAATCGAGCCGGTGGCGTCGCGAGCGGCCAGCGAGCCGTCGGCGCGCACCCTGGCGGTATGGCGGCGGCTGGGGTCGGTGAGCACCACGCCCGGCTTCAGCAGGCCGTTCTCGATCAGGGCGCCAAACGGCACCCGCGGTTCGGCGCGCTTCGAGGTGGTGATGGCGGCGGCGTCAGGCGCCAGCGGCGCGACCCTGGCGATGCGCTCGATGGCGACGTTGATGTAGCGCCGCTCGCGCTCGATGCCGACGAAGGACCGGCCCAGCCGCTTGGCCACCGCCCCGGTGGTGCCGGAGCCGAAGAAGGGGTCGAGCACCACGTCGCCGGCCTTGGTGGAGGACAGCAGCACCCGGTGCAGCAGCGCTTCCGGCTTCTGGGTCGAGTGCGCCTTCTCGCCGTCGACGCGCACCCGCTCCGCGCCGGAGCAGATGGGGATCACCCAGTCCGAACGCATTTGCAGCTCTTCGTTGAGCGCCTTCATGGCGTCGTAGTTGAAGGTGTATTTCGCGTCCGGCGACTTCGAGCACCAGATCAGCGTTTCGTGGGCGTTGGTGAAACGGGTGCCCTTGAAGTTGGGCATCGGGTTGGCCTTGCGCCAGATGATGTCGTTGAGCACCCAGAAACCCAGATCCTGCAGCGCGGAACCGACCTTGAAGATGTTGTGGTAGCTGCCGATCACCCACAGCGTGCCGTTGTCCTTCAGCAGCCGGCGGGCGGCGGCCAGCCACGCGCGGGTGAAATGGTCATAATCGGCGAGGCTGGAAAACTTGTCCCAGGCGTCGGTGACGGCATCGACCTTGGAATTGTCCGGCCGCAGCAGCTCGCCGCCGAGCTGCAGGTTGTACGGCGGATCGGCGAAGATCACGTCCACCGAGCCTGCCGGCAGACTGTTCATGATGTCGATGCAGTCGCCCTCGATCACGCGGTTGAGCGGCAGTGTTTCCATGGGTCGTTCACCTGAAAATCAATCACAATCCGGCCAAGGTGAGTCCCCGAGTCGCGCAGGTCAATGGGGTGATTCGCGTGCAGAATCAGCAAGATTCACTGAGTCGTTAACAAGCGACTCGGGTTTCGACTCGCGGACACAAGCTGTTGAGTCCGCGTCGACTCGGCGACTCAAGATGATGCGGTGTGGCCGAAAAGACTCAGTCGGCGGCTTCTTGCGCCAGCAGGGCGCGGATCGGCGCGAACGAGCGGCGATGATGGGCCGTCGGGCCGAACCGGGCGAGGGCGGCCTGATGTTCGGCGGTGCCGTAACCGGCGTTACGTTCCCAGCCATAGGCGGGATGTTCGGCGGCCAGCCGGGTCATCTCGCGGTCGCGGCTGACCTTGGCGACGATGCTCGCCGCCGCGATCGACAGGCTGAGCGCGTCGCCCTTGATCAGGGTGCGGCACGGGCAGGGCAGCGGCGGCGCGCGGTTGCCATCCACCAGGGCGGCGCCCGGCGCGCGCGGCAGGGCGGCGATGGCGCGCTGCATGGCAAGATAGGTCGCCTGCAGGATGTTGAGCGCGTCGATCTCGGCGGCACTGGCCCAGCCGATGCCGACCTCGGCGGCGGCGAGAATCGCCGGGTACAGGCTTTCCCGCCGTGCTTTCGACAGCTGCTTGGAGTCGGTGATGCCGGCAGGCAGGCGGGCGGGGTCGAGGATGACCGCCGCGGCGACCACCGGGCCGGCCCACGGGCCGCGGCCGGCCTCGTCAACCCCGGCGACCGGGCCGGCGACCTCGCGGGCGAGGGCGGTTTCCGGCTCAAGGGTGGGGAGTGCGGCGGCCATGGGCTGCTCTTGGCAGTGCCGGCGGGGGGCTGCAACGCAAAAAAATGGCGGGAGAGGAGGAACCTCTCTCCCGCCAGTGAGTCTTGCTTGGGCAATGAGCCGGGGGGTCAACCGGCAGCCGGTAAGCAAGAGCGAGGAAGTCAATTCAGGTTCGGCGTTTCCGACTGGGCGTACTGGGCAGCCTTCGGGGTGGCGTCATCGAAGGCCTGTTGCAGCCGCTGGGCCTGCTCGGGGGTGTGGGCAACGCCGAAGTTCATCCGCATCAGCACGGTGCGCGGCGCATTCTCCGACGTCGGCATCGCCGGCAGCGGGTTCAGCGCGGCGACGGTCCGCAGCGCTTGCTTGTCAAGCAGGGCCGAGCCGCTTGAGCTTGCCAGCTCGGCGCTGATGATCCGGCCGGACGGCGCGATGGTCAGCTTCACTTCCGCCGTGCCCTGCTCCTCATGGCGATAGCCGGCGGCCGGGTAGGTCAGCGCGTCGTTGAGGCGGGCCTCGACCTTCTTGCTCCAGCCATGAACGCTGTGGGACGCGGCGTCGCCCGCGAAGGCGGGGCCGGTAGCGGCGCCGAGGAAAACGCCGGCGGTGAGAAGGGCGGCGGCGGCGGTGGTGATGGTCTTCAACATGGTGTGTCTCCTGCAATCTGCTGTGTGTGGGGCACTCAACGCGGTGTGTGCCATTCTGATAGCAGGTGTATTAGTGAAGTACAACACTAAAAATGTAGTTCAGTAATTCAGCATTGCACATTTTTTGTAATTCATTGAAAAATAACGAGATAAAATTGACGAATGGAGCCCCCTGGAGGCGCTGGAGGTGTGTTGCCGGTGTGCTGTATGGGGTCGCATGGGTCGCGACTCGTCAGCGGCGCGGCGGGGACGAGCGGTCTCGGGAAAAGGAGCGGGAGAGGGGCGCTCTCCCGCTCAAGGCAAGGGGCAATGACCGAGAGGAACTTCGGTCATTCGTCGAGCAGGCAACCGACAGAGAGCATAGTCGGGAGCGGCTCAACCTCGGGGGGCAAGAACGCCCGGAAACACGCAGGCCTGCCGGCATGGCGACAGGCTGGCTGACATCTGAACATACGGGATGCCTGTTAAAATCCTCTGCACGCATGCGACCAGCAGTGCAGTTGCGACGCTAGAACAATTCGAGCTGCGGGCAGTCGGGGCAATGGAACTGGTCGAGCGCCAGCGGCGCCGGCGCACGGTCCAGCCCCAGTCGGCGGCAGGCGGCACTGAACCGGGCGCGGATCGCCTCGGCATAGGGGCCGCTGCCGCGCATCCGCTCGCCAAAGCGCGGATCGTTGGCCCGGCCGCCACGGATGTCGTGCTGCAGGGTCATCACATGGCGGGCCCGGTCGGGGTAGGTCTTGGCCAGCCAGTCCTCGAACAGGCCGCGCACCTCATGCGGCAGCCGCAGCGGGATCGACGCGGCGCCGCGCGCACCGGCCTCGGCGGCGGCCGACAGGATGCGTTCGATCTCATGGTCGTTGAGCGCCGGGATGATTGGTGAGACGAAGACGCTGGTCGGAATGCCGGCATCACTCAGGGCCCGGATGGCGTCGAGCCGGCGGCGCGGCGTCGCCGCGCGGGGCTCCATGGCACGGGCCAGGCGCGGGTCGAGCGTGGTGATCGAGATGTTGACGCTGACCAGCCGGCGTGCCGCCATTGGCGCCAGGATGTCGATATCGCGGGTCACCAGATGGCTTTTGGTGGTGATGGTGGCCGGGTGTCCCCAGGCCGCCAGCACCTCCAGCAGCTGGCGGGTGATCCGCCATTGCCGCTCGATCGGCTGGTAGGGGTCGGTATTGGTGCCCATGGCAATGGGCGCGGGCGTGTAGCCGCGCCGGCCCAGTTCCGCCGCCAGCAGGCGTGCGGCGTCGGGCTTGGCGAACAGCCGGGTTTCGAAATCCAGCCCTGGCGACAGGTCGTGATAGGCGTGGGTCGGCCGGGCGAAGCAGTAGATGCAGCCATGTTCGCAGCCGCGATAGGCGTTGATCGAGCGGTCGAACGGAATGTCGGGCGAGCTGTTGCGGCTGATAATGGTGCGCGGCTGCTCGACGGTGACGCTGGTGGCCAGCGGCGGCGGCTCCTCCTCGTCCCACCGATCGGGCTCGGCCTCGCGCGCCAGCGTGCGCATCCGGGCGCTCGTCGGATTGCTGACGGCGCCGCGACCATGATGCAGGCGATCGGGCAGGGGCTGGGCCATGGCGCCGATCCTAGCGCGTCAAATAGAACAAAGAAAGAACAAATGCGCCGGCCACGCTTCGCCTAAATGGCAGGTACGGTCGCCTTGGCGTTGCGCTAGGCTGGACAAAACAACCGACGGGGAGGGGAGATCATGTCGAGCGGGGTGATCCAGATCGCCTATCATGTGGCGGATGTCGACGAGGCGGCCGCGCGGTTCGCGCGGGAGTTCGGCTTGGGGCCGTTCTTTGTCCTCAAGCATATCCCGCTCACCTGGTGCCAGTATCGCGGCGAGCAGGGCCGGTTCGACCACAGTTCCGCCTATGGCCAGGCCGGCAACGTGATGGTGGAGCTGATGCAGCAGCATGGCGACGATCCGTCGGCCTGTCGCGACATGTACGCCGCCCACGAGGAGGGGCTGCACCACATGGCCCGCTTTGCCCCCGACATGGACGCGACACTGGCCGACTATGCCGCGCGCGGCTTTCCGACCGCGATGCGGGCGCTGACCACGGCGGGCGTCGAGTTCGCCATGGTCGATACCCGTGCGGCGCTCGGCCACATGATCGAGCTGTATCCGCCGGCCGACATGCTGGTGAATTTCTACGCCATGGTGCGCGACAGCGCGGCGGGGTGGGACGGTACCGACCCGGTGCGCTACCTCTGACGGCCTTGCGGCCGGCGCGCCATTGGTGGACAACGACGCCTGATGACCTCGCCATCCGCCGTCCTGCCGTTCGACATGCCGCCGTTCCGGCCGCGCCCGCCGTGGTGGGGCGCGGACCTGCAGACGCTGCGCAACACCCTGGCGCCGCGTCCGGTCGATCTGTCCCCCTGGCCGGGCCAGCATCTGCGCTTTGTTGCCGCCAACGAGCGCGACGCCTTGTCAGGCTGGCTGCATCGGCCAGCGCCGCCGGCCGGCGCCGGCCCGCCGCTGGTGATCGTCATTCACGGGCTGACCGGCGACGCTGATGGCCAGATGCAGTGTGCCAGTGCCGCCTATCTGCTCGCCGCCGGCTATCCGGTGCTGCGGCTGAATCTGCGCGGCGCCGGCGACTGCGCGCCCGCCAGCGCCACGCTCTACCATTCCAATCTGGCGGCGGACATCGAGGCGGTGCTGGCCCAGTTGCCGGGCACGATCACCGGGCAGGGGGTGGTGCTGTTCGGCTATTCGCTGGGGGGCAACCTGACGCTCAACACCCTGCGGCAACCCCGGCCGAGCCCGCTGCTGCGCGGCGGTATCAGCATCTGCGCGCCGATCCTGCCGGCGGCGGCGGCGCGCGCGCTTGAGAGGCCGCGCAACCGGCTCTACCAGCGCCACCTGGTGGCCGGCCTCAAACGCGCGGCGCTGGCCTGCGCGCTCGACCCGGCGCTGGAGGCGTCGGCGCGCGCCATCCGCTCGATCCGCGACTATGATGGCAAGGTGGCGGCGGCGATGCATGGCTTCGCCAGTGCCGACGATCTCTATGCCCATACGGCCTCGGCGCCGCATCTGCGGCACATCCGCCTGCCGACCCTGGTGGTCCATGCCGCCGACGATCCCTGGGTGCCGGTGGCCGGCTATCGCGCGGTCGACTGGGGCGCCAATCCGGCGCTGCTGCCGGTCATCACCCCCGGCGGCGGCCACTGCGGCTTCCATGCGGCGGACGACCCGGTGCCCTGGCACGACCGGCTGGTGCTGCGCTTCCTGCAATCCATGGTATAGGCATCGCGGTCGACCGGCCCGGTCGATCGGGGCGACGCTGCGGCGGTGCCGCTCCCGCGTTGCAAAGAAAAAGGATGCCGGGATCAGCCGGCACCCGTTCTGACTTTGGGGGTCGCATCGTGATCGCGCGCGTGCCCGAGCGTTTTTCCACCGCCCGGCTGGTGGCCGGACCGATGTCCGACGACGATTTCGAGGGACTGCGGCTGCTGCACCGGGATCCGGTCGTCATGCGGACCCTGTCGGCGACCGGCGAGCCGCTCGGCGAGGACGAGACCCGCGGCTTCATCGAGCGATGCCGCGACCATTGGTTGCAGCATGGCTTCGGTGTGTGGACGTTCCGGCTGGAATTCTCCGACACCTTCATCGGCTATTGCGGCCTGAAGCGGACGACCATCGAGGACGAGGCCTGCATCGAGCTGCTCTATGCCGTGCGGGCCTCCCACTGGGGGCAGGGCTATGCCGGTGAAATGGCGGCGGCGGTGGTTCGCCTCGGTCTCGACAAGCTGGGCGCGGACAGCCTGGTCAGCTTCACCCTGCCGGTGAATGCCGCCTCGCGACGGGTGATGGAAAAGCAGGGTTTCGTCTACGAGAAGGACATCGTGCATGCGGGCTTGCCGCACGTGTTCCTGCGTCGACGGCCAATCCCTGCCGAAGCCGGGGGTGTCCCGCCGGCCTAGGTCCGGCGGGCTAATTCTGGATGTCGCGCAGGAAATCGTCGACGCGTTCGGTCAGCTGGGCGGCCTGTTGCGCCAGCGTGCTGGCGGCGCCAAGCGTTTCCGTCGAGGCGCGCCCGGTCTCATGGGCCGCCTCCCGGACACCGCTGATGTTGGTGCTGACCTCATGGACGGCGCCGCTTTGCTGTTCCATCGATGTCGCGATCACCTGAAACACGTCGCTGATCCGGCCGATGGTTGCGCTCACGGCGTCGATCTGCGTGCCGGTGTCGCGGGTGACCGCCTTGATGGCATCAATGCGCTGGGCAATCTCGTTGGTGGCGTTGGCGACCTCGCTGGCCAGCGACTTCACTTCATTGGCCACGACCGCGAAGCCCTTGCCGGCCTCGCCGGCACGTGCGGCCTCGATCGTGGCGTTGAGCGCCAGCAGGTTGGTCTGGCTGGCGATCTTGCGGATGGTGCTGGCGAAGTCGCTGATGGTCAGCGCGGCCTGTTCCAGGGCCTCGACGGACTCGCGGGTGCGTGCCGACACGGTCACGGCATCGGCGACAAGGGCATTGGCGCTGGCGACCTGGCCTTGCATGCCCTCCGTGGAGTCGCGGGAGCGCATGGCCGCCTCGGCGACCACCCGGGCCTGCACGCTGGTCTCCTCAGCGGCCGCCGCCATGGTTTCGGCGGTGCCCTGGAGGCCGGCCGCCGAACTGGAGACCGCGTCGACGATCTCCTTCACGTTCTGCTCGAACACATCGGCATGGCGGCGCAGCGTGGTGCGAGCCTGCTCCTGTGCTTCCTTGATGTAGACCGAGATGGCGAGGTCCATGTCGAGGAAGATGATCTTGTTGACCGCATTGATCACCGCGGGCAGCTCCTCGGGCGTGAACCGGCCGCAGCTCACGGCGATGTTGACCAGGCGGGTGAGAATGAAGGCGTAGCCGCCAATATACCAGCGCGGGTCCAGTCCGATGCGGGCGTGGGTACGGCCGATCGCCACCGCGCTCTGGACGTAGGTCTGGTCGATGCGGCCGGAAAAGATGCTTTCCAGCCAGTGCGTCTTCTGCCGCTGCTTGGCGAAGGCGACGCGCTCGGGGTTGCTGAACAGTGCCTGCAGCGCCGGCACCTTGAGGATGTGATCGTAAAAATCACTGATGATGACATCGATATGCTCGCGCACGACCGGCGCGAACGCGTGCAGCTGCGCGAGATCCGTGTCGTCGAGGCGGGTGAAATGCACACGGCGTTCAATATCGAACATGACTTCGTCGTCTTTCTCTGGCCGGTTCCGCGGAAGTGCAGAACGAGGCGTCCTTTTCGTGGTCCCCGGCTGGCGCGCTGAACGCACGGGGCTCGTCGTTCGTGGGGAGGTGGCTATCCGATACGCCTGGTTAAATAAATCTGTCGGCTGGCTTGGCAAGGATCAGACCTTGGTCGCAGCATCAGACGAATAGGCTAGTCGGGGCCGAGGCGACGCCGGGATCGCGGGCCAGAACATCGAAGCGCCGCGACGTTGCCGCCGCGGCGCTTCTTGACGCTTGATATCCGTATGGTTCAGGCGCTGGCGCGCACGCCCTCGGCGGGGTCGACGGCCTGCTTGGTGCGTTTGGTCAGCAGCTTGTTCAGCGCGTTGACATAGGCCCGCGCGCTGGCGACCAGGGTGTCGGCATCGGCGCCGGTGCCCTGCACCGTCCGGCCATTCTCCTCCAGCCGCACGGTGACTTCCGCCTGGGCATCGGTGCCCTGGGTGACGGCGTGCACCTGATACAGCTGCAATGTCGCGTCGTCGTGCGGCACCAGCTGGCGGATGGTGGCGAACAGCGCGTCGACCGGGCCGTTGCCCTTCGACGTCGCGGTCTTTTCCGCGCCGTCGATGATCAGCGACACGATGGCGCGCTGGCCCTTGGAGCCGGCATAGACCTCGATTTCCTCGACCTGGATGCGGTCGTGCGCCCGCAGCGTCTCGTCGTCGACCAGGGCGATGATGTCCTCATCGTAGACGTGCTTCTTGGCATCAGCCAGATCCTTGAAGCGCTTGAAGGCGTCCTGGAACTGGTTGTCGGACAGCTTGTAGCCCAGCTGCTCCAGCTTCTCGCGGAAGGCGGCGCGCCCGGAGTGCTTGCCCATCACCAGGTTGTTGGCGGTCAGGCCCACCGATTCCGGGGTCATGATCTCGTAGGTCTGCTTGTCCTTCAGCACGCCGTCCTGGTGGATGCCGGACTCGTGGGCGAAGGCGTTGGCGCCGACCACGGCCTTGTTGGGCTGCACCTGGAAGCCGGTGATGGCGGAAATCAGCCGCGAGGCGCGGGTGATCTCGGTGGTGACGATGCCGGTGTCGTAGGGCATCACGTCGTGGCGGGTGCGCAGCGCCATGACGATTTCCTCCAGCGCGGCGTTGCCGGCGCGCTCGCCGATGCCGTTGATGGTGCATTCCACCTGACGGGCGCCGCCCATCACGCCGGCCAGCGAGTTGGCGACCGCCAGCCCCAGGTCATTGTGGCAGTGGGTGGAGAAGATCGCCTTGTCGGCGTTGGGCACCCGGTTGATGACGTCGCGGAACATCGCGCCATAGGTTTCCGGCGTGGCATAGCCCACCGTGTCCGGCAGGTTGATGGTGGTGGCGCCGGCCTTGATGGCGGCTTCCACCGCGCGCACCAGGAAGTCCGGTTCCGAGCGGGTGGCGTCTTCGGCCGACCACTCGATGTCCGGGCACAGGTTGCGGGCGTGGCCGACGGTGCGGGCGATTGCTTCCAGCACCTCGGTCGGCTCCATGCGCAGCTTCACCCGCATGTGCAGCGGCGAGGTGGCGATGAAGGTATGAATGCGCGGGAACCTGGCGACCTTGACGGCCTCCCAGGCGCGATCAATGTCGCCCGGCGCCGCGCGCGACAGGCTGGCGATGGTTGCCTTCTCGCACTGGCGGGCGACCTCGCGCACCGCCTCGAAGTCACCTTCCGAGGCGATGGCGAACCCGGCCTCGATGACGTCGACCCCCATGGCTTCCAGCTGGGCGGCGACGCGCAACTTCTCTTCCAGGTTCATCGAACAGCCTGGCGACTGCTCGCCGTCGCGCAAGGTGGTGTCAAAAATCTTCACATGATTGCCGGTCATGGCATCTTCCTTCGACTTGGCTCGGCCCCCTGATGCGGGCAGGCCGGCGGAATTTCAAGAAACTTGGCGTCCGGTTCTCCCCTAGACGCAGTCCGCGACAGCCTGATGGCCGGCAGAACCCTGCGCCTAAGGGCGCGTAAGTCGAAGAAGCAGGCCAGACAGCAGAGCGCACGCCGCCGGGGCGGTGCGGGTCTGCGCGGCAATGGTCATGGCCTTGGTCATGCTGTCCTCTACGGAGGTGAATATAATGTGCCGCCGGTATTGTAAACAGCGGGTGAACACAAACAGCGGTGCGCGGCCGCCAGGCTCCGGCGGCGGCACTGGCAAATGCGTGCAGTTGCCGCCCGGCCCGGTGCGAGCCATCGTGTCGATCTCAGGACAGGGGGAGGATCAGGCCATGTTCAAGACCATCACGCTGCTCAAGCGGCGCGCCGGGCTCAGCCGGGAAGCGTTCATCGACTATTACGAGACCCATCATGCCCGCATTGGCGAGAAATATCTGCGCGGCCGGGCGACGCGCTATGTCAGGCGCTATCTGGAAACCGTACCCGACCCGCGTACCGGCGTTACGGTCGAGCCGGACCACGATGTGGCGACCGAGGTCTGGTACGCCGACCGGGCGGCATTCGAGGCGACGATGGCGGTGCTGCTGCAGCCGGAGGCCCAGGCCGAGATCGTCGCCGACGAGGAAAAGCTGTTTGACCGCGACCGGATGGTGTTCCTGCTGGTGGATGAGCGGGAGTCTGCGCTCTAGTTGGCATCGGACAGCAAAACGCCCGCGAGGATGACCTCGCGGGCGTTTGTCTCGGTGTCGTGTTCGGCCGGATTAGCGGCTGTAGAACTCGACCACCAGATTCGGTTCCATGCGGACCGGGTAGGGCACTTCGTCGAGCGTCGGCACGCGCACGAAGACCACCTTGGTCGGGCCGTCGTTCTGCAGGTATTCCGGCACTTCGCGCTCGGAGGAGGCGACCGCTTCCAGCACCAGGGCCATGTCCTTGGCGCGCTGGCGCAGCTCGACCACATCACCCGGACGGATGCGGGCCGAACCGATGGTGCAGCGGCGGCCGTTGACCATCACGTGGCCATGGCTGACCAGCTGGCGGGCGGCGAACACGGTGGGCGCGAACTTGGCGCGATAGACGATGGCGTCCAGGCGGCGCTCCAGCAGGCCGATCAGGTTCTGCGAGGTGTCGCCCTTGGTGCGGACGGCCTCGTCATAGACCTTGCGGAACTGCTTTTCGGTGACGTTGCCGTAGTAGCCCTTCAGCTTCTGCTTGGCGCGCAGCTGCAGGCCGAAGTCCGAGGTCTTGCCCTTGCGGCGCTGGCCGTGCTGGCCCGGGCCGTAGGAACGCTTGTTCACCGGGCTCTTGGGGCGACCCCAGATGTTCTCGCCGAGACGGCGGTCAATCTTGTACTTCGAAGTCAGACGCTTGGTCATGACAGTCCTTTCAACCGTTGTTTTCATCCCCAGCACACGCCACGGATCCGCGTATGATCCGCGCGGACGCCGCTTCACTGGGGGTGCGGGTCCGTTGATAAGCGAAGGCGGCCCTATACGGGGCCGCCCGGCTCAAGTCAATGAAAAGCCGTCGTCGTGGTGGGTGTCAGGCCCGGCGGCGGCGGCGCAGCAGGCCAAGGCCGGCCAGGCCCGCCCCCAGCAGGCCGAGGGTAGCCGGTTCCGGCACTTCGGCGGGCGTTGGCTCGTCCTGGGTGGTGGTCGGGATGCCGAGCCCCCGGCCATAGACCGAGACGTGCGACAGGCCCTGGCCGCGATCGGGGCTGTAGAACCAGTCAATGGCGTTGGGCACGTCGTTGAACAGGAAGGCGACGAAGTCGTTGCCGGCCTTCAGGATCAGCATCAGGTCGCCGGTGAGTTCGGACAACGAGTCCTCGCCGAGAAAGCTCCAGTCGCCATCAGCGCCGAACTCGACGTCGAACAGGCCGGCCAGCTCGCCGGACTGACCCTGGTTCTCGAACTTCACCAGCAGCTGCCAGTCGTCCGGATCGGCGTTGAGCGGCGCGTGATCGATGGCGGTGCCGAACAGGGTGCCGCCGTAGTTCTGATCGTTGGTGTTCTGTATCGCGACGCAGGCATTGAAGGTCGGCGACACGGCGACATCGGCGCAGGCCAGGGCGGCGTTCTGGTCGCCGCCCTGGCCACCCTGGTGCGGACGGGCCGCCGCGGTGCCGATGCACAGGGCAAGACCCGCGAGGCTGGTGAGGGCGATCCTGGAGATGGTGGCGAGGGTGGCGATCATGGTCCTGGCTTCCTGTTTGAATCGGTTCTTGACCGGATCAAACGCACATTGTGTGCCAGTCGAGGAAAATACGCGGGTTAGATGGTTAGCGCCGCCGGACGCCGCCAAGGGTGTAAGGAAAAGGCATCATCTGGCGCTGTGTGATGCCGGCTATTGTCCGGAAATGAGACATGTGCTGTCGCCATGCGGACGTCGTGACGCGAGCGCCGCACGATTGGGCCGATCCGGCTCGACATTGGTCGTGTCATGGCCTTGGATGCGAAGGTCAGGGCGACAGGCGCGCGTATGCACGTCATGTCCCCGTTTTCCGGATCGGAGTCGCATGAAGACCGTTGTTCGACTGCTTCCCGCCCTTGTCGCTGCCGCCGGCCTCGCTGCCTGCGCGGGAGCGCCATCTCGTGACCGTCCCGATGGCCCACCCGGCGGTCCGGTGCGCGGGGCCGGCGCGGTGAGCGCTAACGGCGAGCCATTGATGGGCGGCGGCGCGAACTGTGCCGACCGGCAGGCGCAGTGGCTGGCACGGGCTGACACCAGCCGGGATGGTCGGCTCGATCTTGCCGAGTTCCGTGCCGATGGCGCCCGCTGGTTCTCGACGATGGACCTCGACACGGATGGTCAGGTAACGCCGCAGGAGTTGCGCAAGGTACGCGCCTCGCTGGGTGGAGGCGGTCCCGGTCGAGGAAGTGGCGAGGATCGTGATCGTGGCGATGGGCCTCGCGACGGTCGCGGGGCCAGGGGTGGTTTCGGGGATGACTCGGGGGCCGGGTCCGGCCTGCTGAATGCCGGACCCGGCGGCGGCCGGGGTGGCCCCGGTCGCGGTCCGGGTGGGGACACCCCGCCGGGCGGTGGACGCGGCTTTGGCGCCAGCGCCGAGCCCGACCCGGTGATGGCGGCCGATGCAAACTTCGATTTCGCCGTCAGCCGGCAGGAATACGAGGCCTACACCGGGCGCAAATTCGCGCTGCTGGATGTCAACCGCGACGGTTCGCTCGTGGCGGCGGAGCTGGCCAGCCTGTGCGGGGCGCCGGATCGGGATCAGCGTCGCCGCTGACGGGCCCATCGCTGACAGGCTCGTCACTGATCTGGCCGGCGACGCGCGGGCGCGGGATCACCAGATTGCGCAGCGCGCCGCGCAGGGTGCGCACTTCCTGGTCGGTGAAGCCGGGGCGCTCGAAGATGTTGCGCAGCGTCCGCTGCATCGAGGCGGACCGGTGGTCGGGGTAGAAATAGCCCCGCTTGTCCAGTTCCCCGATCACATAGTCGATCAGCCCGTCGAGCGAGGCGCGCGGCGCCGGGCCGTCATAGTCGCCATCAAGCCGCATCGGCGGCGTGGTGTCGCGCTGGCTGGACCATTCGTACAGGATGACGATAACCGCCTGGGCGAGGTTCAGCGAGCCGAACGCGGGGTTGGTCGGGATGGTGATGAGCACCTCGCCGCGCGCCACGTCGTCGGTGGACAGCCCGGTACGTTCCGGCCCGAACACCAGCGCCGACCGGGCGCCCTGGGCGGCCAGCGCCAGCATCTCGGTCACCGCGCCGGCCGGTGTCGCCACGTTCTTGATCATCCGGCGCAGCACCATGGCGGTGACATAGACCCGGTTGCAGTCGGCGACCGCCGCCGCGAAGCTGTCGTACACCCGGGCGCGGTCGAGCACGATGTCGGCGCCCGAGGCCGCCGGACCCGCCGCCGGGTTGGGCCAGCCGTCGCGCGGATTGACCAGACGCAGATCGGTGAGGCCGAAGTTCCACATGGCGCGCGCCACCATGCCGATGTTCTCGCCCAGCTGCGGCTCGATCAGCACGATGGCCGGATGGAGGGTATCGGCGGCCTCGCTCATGCGGCGTCTCCCAGTCGCGCCAGCGCCGCCTCGCGGCCGATGCGCGCCAGCAGCGGCGCCATTTCAGGGCCGTGGCTGTCGCCGGTCAGCGCCTGGCGCAGCGGCAGGAACAGCTCGCGGCCCTTGCGGCCGGTGGCGGCCTTCAGCGCCGCCGTCCAGCGGACCCAGATGTCATCGCCCCACGGCAGCGCCGCCAGGGCGTCGCGGGCGGCGGCGATGTAGGCGGCATCCTCGATCACCGGCGTCACCGGGCCGGTGATCAGCCGCCAGGGGCGGGCGATGTCATCAAGCCGGGTGATCTCGCCGCGCAGCATCAGCCAGTCGTCGGCCGTCATGCCGGCGGGCAGCCGGGCGGCGACCGCCTCCC
>CAUJIW010000037.1 GCA_963205175.1 Pseudomonadota bacterium | reverse complement strand
ATGGCCAGCTTGTCCATGTAGACGTCGGGCGCGTAGAGCAGGTGACCGGCCTCGGCGATCGCCAGCACGGCCATGGCGTTGGCGCCGGCCTTGGCGGTGATGGTGGTACCTTCCAGCGGATCGAGCGCGATGTCGATCTTGGGTCCGCCCGAGCCGACCTTCTCGCCGATATAGAGCATCGGCGCCTCGTCGCGCTCGCCCTCGCCGATGACGACGGTGCCATCGAACGGCAGGCGGTTGAGTTGCTCGCGCATGGCCTCGACGGCGGCGGCGTCGGCTTCCTTCTCGTCACCCCGGCCGGCCAGGCGGGCGGCGGCGATCGCCGCGGCCTCGGTGACGCGCACCATTTCCAGCACCCAGACGCGATCCAGTACCTCGGAGGGTTTTTGTGTCATGTGTCTGCCCTTACAGATCAAGAATGTGCATCATCACCGGCGGCGTCGTCACGCTGTCCAGCGCGGCGAGGCGGTCCAGTGCATCGGTTACGGCCCGTTGCGGCCCGGCGTGCGTGGTCAGCACGAAATACACCGCGCCATCGGGCGCGCCCCCGCGCTGGATCACGCTTTCCACCGAGACCTCATAGTCACGCAGCACCGCCGTCACGTCGGCGAGCACGCCGGGGCGATCCACGACGGTCAGCCGGATGTAATAGCGGCCGACATGCTGGGCCGGGTCGGCCGGCGGCGCGTCGGTCAGGCTGGCGGCAGGCATCGCGAACGGCGCGCCCCACTCGCCACGCGCCACGTCCACCAGATCGGCGACCACGGCCGAGGCGGTCGGCCCCTCGCCGGCACCGCGGCCCTGGAACAGCAGGCGGCCGACGTAATTGCCTTCCGCCACCACGGCGTTGAGCGAGCTGGTCACGTGCGCCAGCGGATGGTTGAGCGGCACCAGGCACGGGTGGACCCGCTGAAACAGGCCGCCGGCTTCCATCTTGGCCAGCCCGATCAGGCGGATGCGGTAGCCCAGCGCCCGGGCATAGTCGATGTCGGTGGGCGAGACGTTGCGGATGCCGGCAATCGACACCGCCGGGAAATTGAGCCGGGTGCCGAACGCCAGTGCCGAGAGGATCGACAGCTTGTGGGCGGCGTCGATGCCGTCGATGTCGAAAGTGGGGTCCGCCTCGGCGTAGCCCAGCGCCTGGGCCTCCGCCAGCACCTCGGCGAACGGCTTGCCGTCCTGCTCCATCGCCGAGAGAATGAAGTTGCAGGTGCCGTTGAGGATGCCATAGACCGCGTCCACCCGGTTGGCGGCCAGGCCCTCGCGCAGCCCCTTGATCACCGGGATGCCGCCAGCCACCGCCGCCTCGAACTTGAGCGCCGAGCCCGACTTCTCGGCCAGCGCCGACAGATCAAGCCCGTGGTGGGCCAGCATCGCCTTGTTGGCGGTGACCAGCCCCTTGCCGGCATTGAAGGTCGCCCGCGCCGTCGCCAGCGCCGGGCCGTCGGAACCGCCGATCAGCTCCACCACCGCATCGACGTCGTCGCGTGCGGCGAGATCGGGGGCGTTGTCCTCCCAGGCGAAGCGGCCAAGGTCGATGCCACGATCACGCGAGCGGTCCCGCGCCGACACCGCCGTGATGACGATCGGCCGGCTGGCCCGGCGCTGCACCAGTTCGGCATTCTCGTCCAGCAGCTTGACGACGCCGGCACCCACGGTGCCAAGACCCGCCAGACCAACGCGCAGTGGTTTTTCAGACATGTTCATTCCATCTCTCAAGCGGATGGTCCTAGCGGCTTGAGATGCTTTTGGCTAGCGGCCAGTCGAACAACCGGGCGGCCGCGACAACCCCGCGGCGGGAGGCGCCGCCGGCCGGCCGCGGGGTACGCGGGCCGGCCGAACGGCGGATCGGGCTGAACCGGACTACTCGGCGGCCGAGCGGGCGCCGGCGGAATTGATGCCCAGCGACTGGAAGTAGCGCTTGATGTTGCGGGCGGCCTGACGCAGGCGCTGCTCGTTCTCGACCAGCGCGATCCGGACATAGCCTTCGCCCATCTCGCCGAAGCCGGCGCCGGGCGCCACCGCCACCTGGGCGTTGACCAGCAGCTGCTTGGCGAACTCCATCGACCCCATTTCCCGGAAGGCCGGGGGGATCGGCGCCCACGCGAACATCGAGGCGGCCGGCGGCGGGATGTCCCAGCCGGCGCGGCCGAAGCTGTCCACCAGCACGTCGCGGCGGGCCTTGTAGAGCTTGCGGGCCTCCTCGATGCAGTCCTGCGGGCCGTTGAGCGCCGCCACCGCCGCCGCCTGGATCGGCGTGAAGGCGCCGTAGTCGAGGTAGGACTTCACCCGCGTCAGCGCGCCGATCAGCTGCTTGTTGCCGACCGCGAAGCCGACGCGCCAGCCGGCCATCGAATAGGTCTTGGACATCGAGGTGAACTCGACCGCGATGTCCCTGGCGCCGGGAATCTGCAGGATCGACGGCGACGGCTTGTCGTCGTCGAAGTAGATCTCGGCATAGGCCAGGTCGGAGAGCACCCAGATTTCGTGCTTGCGGCAGAAATCCACCACCTGGGCGTAGAAGTCGAGGTCGACCACCTCCGCCGTCGGGTTGGACGGATAGCCGATCACCAGCGCGGTGGGCTTGGGCACGCTGTAGTGCACGGCGCGCTCCAGACTCGCCATGAAGTCCGGCCCCGGCTTGGCCGGCACATGGCGGATGGCGGCGCCGGCGATGATGAAGCCGAAGGTGTGGATCGGGTAGCTGGGGTTGGGCGCCAGGATGACGTCGCCCGGCGCGGTGATCGCCTGGGCGAGGTTGGCCAGGCCCTCCTTCGAGCCCAGCGTGACGATGACCTCGGACTCCGGGTCGAGCTCGACGCCGAACCGGCGCTCGTAATAGGCCGCCTGGGCCTTGCGCAGGCCCTTGAGACCCTTGGAGGCCGAATAGCCGTGCGCGTCCGGCTTGCGCGCCACTTCCGCGAGCTTTTCAATCACATGCGCGGGTGGCGGGCTGTCCGGATTGCCCATGCCGAGATCGATGATGTCTTCCCCGCGAGCTCGGGCGGCTGCCTTCATCGCGTTCACTTCAGCGAACACGTAGGGAGGCAGGCGCTTCACGCGGTAGAAATCATCGTTCATCGTTTGAACCTTCTGGTTTGAACCTTTTGCGAACTATCGGGTTTGTGCCTTCCCCCCGGCCGGAGATGTCGGCTAGGCTGGCGGCAACGGCCTTATAGTCCCTGCCCCCGTTGAAGGCGAGCGCGAAACGCCGCGCCGGGGCGGTGGCGGGACAGGCAGCCGGATGCGTCGGCGGACGCATGATGGGAGACGCGGAGGGGACATGACGACGACGCAAACCCTGCCACCGGGCGATGACGGCACGGACACCGACCTGCACGCCCGGTTCCAGCAATGGACCCGCCTCACCGGCCGCGCCCAGCAGCTCATCGCCGAGTTCTGGCTGAAGAACGCGAAGGCCAGCAGCGACCTGCCCGCCGACCCGCTCGGCCTGCTGCCAACCTGGACGCAGTTGACGACCAACCTGATGAAAAATCCCGACAAGCTGGCCGAGGCACAGGCCCAGTTCTGGCAGAACAGTGTCCAGCTCTGGCAGGCCTTCGCCACCTCCCTGCGCGGCGACGAGGCGGCCCCGGTCGTGGCCAGTCGCCCCGGCGACAAGCGCTTCTCCGCCAAGGAGTGGCAGGAACACGCGGTGTTCGACTTCATCCGCCAGAGTTACTTGCTGGCGGCCAATTTCCTGTTCGAGACGGTGGCCAGCGTCGAGGGCCTGGACGCCAGGACCAAGGCGAAGGCCGAGTTCTACACCCGCCAGTTCATCGACGCGATGGCGCCGACCAACTTCCTGCTGACCAACCCGCAGGCCTTGAAGGTGACGGTGGAGGAGCAGGGCAAGAACCTCATCCGTGGTCTGGAAAATCTGCTGCAAGACATTGAGCAGGGCCGGATTTCCATGACGGACGAGAAAGCCTTCTCGGTTGGCGGCAACGTTGCCGTCACGCCGGGCAAGGTGGTGTTCGAGAACCGCATCTTCCAGCTCATCCAGTACAGCCCGACCACCGAGACGACCTACGAGACACCGCTGCTGATCTGCCCGCCATGGATCAACAAGTTCTACATCCTTGACCTCGGGCCGGAGAAGAGCTTCGTCAAATGGGCGCTCGACCAGGGGCTGACGGTCTTCATGGTGTCGTGGATCAACCCCGACTCCAGTTACCGCGACACCAGCTTCGAGGACTACATGCTCGACGGCGAGGTCAAGGCGCTGGAAGTCGTCGCCGAGATCTGCAACGTCAAATCCATCAACGTCATCGGCTATTGCTCGGCCGGCACGCTGCTGTCGGCGACGCTGGCCCACCTGCACGCCAAGCGACGTCAGAAACTGGTCAAGACCGCCACCTTCTTCACAGCCCAGGTCGACTTCACCGAGGCCGGCGACCTGTGCGTGTTCGTCGACGAGGGCCAGCTTGAACTGGTGGACCGGCTGTCGGCCAACACCGGCTTCCTCGATAGCAGCTACATGGCGACGACGTTCAACCTGCTGCGCTCGAACGACCTGATCTGGTCCTACGTCGTCAACAACTACCTGCTGGGCCGCGATCCCTTCCCCTTCGACCTGCTGTACTGGAATTCAGACTCCACACGCATGTCGCGCGCCATGCATCTGTTCTATCTGGAAAAACTATATCACCAGAATCTGCTGGCCCAGCCTGGCGGCATCACCCTGGGCGACACGCCGATCGATCTCACCAAGGTCAGGACGCCGACCTACATCCAGGCCGGGCGCGAGGACCACATCGCCCCGCCCCGCTCGGTGTACAAAATGACCCGGCTGTTCTCCGGCCCGATGCGTTTCATGCTGGCGGGCTCCGGCCATATCGCCGGCGTCGTCAATCCCCCGGCAGCGCGCAAGTACCAGCACTGGACCAACGACCAGCTGCCGGAGACGCTGGACGAGTTCATCGCCGGCGCCACCGAGCATCCGGGCTCCTGGTGGCCGGACTGGATCGGCTGGCTGGCGCCACAGTCCGGCAAGCAGGTGCCGGCGCGCCAGCCGGGCGGTCATCCCGGGTACCCACCGATCGAGGACGCGCCGGGCAGCTACGTCAAGGCGAAGTAGGGGGACCCGTGATGTCGCGCACACACACACTGGCCATCGCGATCGCCCTGACCACCTTCGCCGCGGCGTCGACGCCGCCCGCGCGTGCCGCCGCCAGCGCGGTCACCGCGTCGGGCTTCCTGTCCACCCACGAGGTCGTGGTGCCGGATACGCCACTGGCCGCCTATGAGGCCTTTATCCGGATCGGTGACTGGTGGTCGCCGGCGCACACCTATTCCGGCAATGCCCGCGCCCTGACACTGGCGCCGCACGCCGGCGGCTGCTTCTGCGAGCATTGGGGGAACAACAGCGTCGAGCATGCCCGCGTCATCCAGGCCATTGCCGGTGACACCCTGCGCCTGAGCGGTGGCATTGGCCCGTTGCAGTCCTTGTCCGTGCAAGGGGTACTCACCGTGACGTTCCGGCGGATGGAAAATGGCCAGACGCGCGTCAGCCTCTCCTATCGGGTTGCCGGCCCGGCGGACGCGATGCTGGAAGCGCTTGCCAGCCCGGTCGACCAGGTGTTGGGGGAACAGTTGTCCGGCTTCGCCGCCGCCCGAACGAAACGCGCGGACGTTCAACCCTGAATCGTTGCCGAGTCCTTCCACGATCCTAACTTGCCGCGCCGTCCGACCGGGCGATTCGGACCACCAGTGCGGCCGCGGCAAGGGTCGAATGTCACCGCAAAACAAGACCATTTCCATCCACTCTTGATGGCACACCGCAACACAAGGTAGAATTGAGAAGTTTCAAAGTGTCATCATGAGGGCGCAGCAATGGACTTCCAGGTCGAGCGATCCCTCAGCCCGCGCCAGTTGCTACGGTCATTCCTCGGCGGGATCAGGGACTACAGCCTGATCTCCCTCGATCCCGACGGTCGTATCGACGGCTGGCCGGCCAATGCCGCCGACCTGTTCGGCTACGCCTCGCCGGATATCATCGGCCAGCACTTCTCCACCCTGTTCCCCGAGGAACTCTGGCACGACGGGCAGCCGCTGCTGGAGTTGCAGACGGCACAATCAGACGGTCACTTCGAAGCGGTGGAAACCCAGGCCCGCAAGGACGGCTCCTGCTTCTGGGCGCATGTGATCACGGTACCCATGGGGCGTCGGCAAGGCTTCGGCCGCATGGTCCGGGACATTTCCGACAAGGTCGCGGCCGGAGACACTTTGCGGATGAGCGAGGCCCACATGCGCGGCCTCATCAGCACCATCCTCGACGTCGTCGTCGATGGCGTGGTGACCATCAACCGCCGCGGCGAAATCCAGTTCTTCAACCAGTCCGCCCAGCGCATGTTCGGCTACACCCCCGAGGAGGTGATCGGCCGCAACGTCTCGATGCTGATGCCCGACCCGTTCCGCAGCGAACACGACCAGTATCTGCGCAACTACCACGACACCCGCGACGCCAAGATCATCGGCATCGGCCGCGAGGTGAAGGGCCAGCGCAAGGACGGCACGGTGTTTCCCGTCGAACTGGCGGTCGGCGAGGTGCCGCTGGGGGAAACCCATGCCTTCGTCGGCACCCTGCGCGATAGCACCGAGCGCCACGAGGCGGAACAGGCGCGCGAGCAGCTGCGTCAGGCCCAGAAGATGGAGGCGATCGGCCAGCTCACCGGTGGCATCGCGCACGACTTCAACAACCTGCTGTCGGTCATCGTCGGCCACCTCGACCTGTTGCATGACATCACCGAGGGCGAGGAACAGCTGCGCCGGCACCTGGCGCCCTGCCTGACCGCCGCGCTGCGCGGCTCGGAGCTGACGCAGCGACTGCTGGCCTTCGGCCGCCGCCAGACCCTCCAGCCCCGGCTGGTGAACGTGAACACGCTGATCAGCGCCTTCGTCAACCTGCTGCACCGCACGCTGGGCGAGCGGATCGAGATCATCACCGCCCTGTCCCCCTCTCTATGGGAAACCCATGTCGACGCCGGCCAGCTGGAAAACGCCATCCTTAACCTGGCCGTCAACGCGCGTGATGCCATGCCGGCGGGCGGCAAGCTCATCATCGAAACCGCCAATGTGACGCTGGACGACAGTTACACTGTTGCCAATGCCGAGGTCATGAGCGGCGACTACGTGATGATCGCGGTGTCGGATACCGGCTGCGGCATGAGCAGTGAGGTGACAAACCGCGTGTTCGAACCCTTCTTCACCACCAAGGCCGTCGGACGGGGCTCGGGGCTGGGCTTGAGCATGGTCTACGGCTTCGTCAAGCAGAGCGAGGGGCACATCAAGCTCTACAGCGAGGTCGGGCGTGGCACGAGCATCAAGATCTACCTGCCGCGCACCACCAGTGCCCGGAAACCGGGCCCGGAGGCCGGCGACACCACCAAAGAAGCCCTCGCCGCGCCACGGGCCGCCCGGCTCGTGCTGGTGGTCGAGGACGACCAGGATGTACTCAAGCTCACCGCCGCCATGGTCGAGAGCCTGGGTTACGACGTCATCACCGCCGAGACCGGCGACACCGCCCTTCCCCTGATCGAAGCGCACCACGACATCGCGCTGCTGCTCACCGACGTCATGCTGCCCGGCAGCCTGCACGGACCGTCGCTGGCCGAGCGCGCCCAGGCCCTGCGCCCAGGCCTGCCGGTGCTGTTCGTCTCCGGCTATGCCGAGAACGCGATCATTGAAAGCGGCGTGCTGGCACCCGGCGTCAACCTGCTGTCCAAACCGTTCCGCAAGAGCGACCTCCAACGGATGCTAAAGGCGATCATGCTGTGAGTGCGTCGCCCAGGCGACGCGCATCAACGCACCCCCCGATCAACCCTGCTCATTCGACGCCGCATGGCGGGCCAGGGCGGCAACGAACTCATCGAGATAGACGATGCTGGTCTCGATCACGCCGCGCGGCCGCAGGTGGTAACGGGCGAGATCACGCCGTTCGCTGCGCAGGACATAGAGGGCTTCCTCATGCGCCCACGAAAACCGCTCCAGCAGGTCCAGCCACTGACGTTCCATCACGGTCTCCTGCGCGCCATGGCCTGACGGGGAGTCGCGCAACGCCGCCAGACGGCCGGCGCGTGGAAACGGCACGACCGTGGAAACGGCGTCCGGCGGGCGGACGACGGGATTGAGATGCCGGTACCGCCGGCGGCCCTGCGCCAGGCAGGCGGACAGGCGTTCGATACCGTCATGATCGGCCTCAACGGCCGGCAGATGCACTGAGCGGGGCATCGCTGTTCTCCCTGGTGTCGTACCCTTGGCCGGGGAGACAGCAGGGATCATGCCAAGTCGAGCGGATCAGGATTGCCGCGGATTGGTTCGCACCATCAACAAAACGCCCTGTCCCGAATCAGGACAGGGCGTTCCCTGCGGGGATGCCGCGCGTCTCTTGCCGGGACAGCTCGTGACGGAACGAACCAGTCTGCCGCCTTCCCCGGCGATCAGCGGGTCAACCGCTTGTAGGTGATGCGATGCGGCCGGGTCGCCTCGTCGCCGAAGCGGCGCACGCGGTCTTCCTCATAGGCCTGGAAGTTGCCCTCGAACCACTCGACATGGCTGTCGCCCTCGAAGGCCAGGATGTGGGTGGCCAGGCGGTCGAGGAAGAAGCGGTCGTGGCTGATGACCACGGCACAGCCGGCGAAGCTCTCCAGCGCCTCTTCCAGCGCGCGCAGCGTCTCGACGTCGAGGTCGTTGGTCGGCTCGTCGAGCAGCAGCACGTTACCGCCCTTGGCCAGCATCTTGGCCATGTGCACGCGGTTGCGCTCACCGCCGGAGAGCAGGCCGACCTTCTTCTGCTGGTCAGCACCCTTGAAGTTGAAGGCGCCGACATAGGCACGCGTCGGGAACGGATGCTTGCCGAAATAGAACATGTCGTTGCCGCCGGAAATCTCTTCCCACACGTTCTTGTTGGGGTCGAGCGCGTCGCGGCTCTGGTCGACATAGCCCAGCCGCACCGTCTCACCGATACGGATAGTGCCGGTGTCCGGCTTCTCCTGTCCGGTGATCATCTTGAACAGCGTCGTCTTGCCGGCGCCGTTGGGACCGATGACGCCAACGATGCCGCCCGGCGGCAGGCTGAACGTCAGATCGTCGATCAGCAGCCGGTCGCCGAACGATTTGGAGACGTTCTTGACCTCGATCACCGTGTCACCCAGGCGCTCCGGCGTCTGGATGAGAATCTGGGCAGCCCCCGGCGCGCGCTCGGCCTGGGCCTTCACCAGCTCGTCGAACGCCTTGATGCGCGCCTTGGATTTGGCCTGGCGCGCCTTGGCGTTGGAGCGGATCCACTCCAGCTCGTCGGCGATCGCCTTCTGCTTGGCCTCCTCGGTGGACTCTTCCTGCTTGAGCCGCTTCTGCTTGCCTTCCAGCCACTTGGAATAGTTGCCCTCGAACGGCAGGCCGCGGCCACGGTCGAGTTCCAGCACCCAGGTCACCACGTTGTCGAGGAAGTAGCGATCGTGGGTGACCAGGATGACGGTACCCTTATAGTCCTGCAGGTGCTTTTCCAGCCACGCCACCGACTCCGCGTCGAGGTGGTTGGTCGGTTCGTCGAGCAGCAGGATGTCCGGCTTCTCCAGCAGCAGCCGGCACAGCGCCACCCGGCGCCGTTCGCCGCCCGACAGCTTGGTGACGTCGGCGTCGCTGGGCGGGCAGCGCAGCGCGTCCATGGCGATCTCGATCTGGTTGTCGAGCGTCCACAGATCCTTGGCGTCGATGATGTCCTGCAGCCGGCCGATCTCGTCGATATTCTCGTCGGAATAGTCGGCCATCAGCTCGTTGTAGCGGGCCAGCGTGTCGCGATCCTCGGCGACGCCGTCCATCACGTTGCCCTTGACGTCCTTTTCGGGATCGAGATGCGGCTCCTGCGACAGGTAGCCGACCCTGACGCCCTCGGCGGCCCAGGCCTCGCCGGTGAACTCGGTGTCGATGCCGGCCATGATCTTCATCAGCGTCGACTTACCGGCGCCGTTGACGCCGATGATGGCGATCTTGGCGCCCGGCAGGAAGGACAGCGTGATGTTCTTCAAGACCTCCTTGCCGCCCGGATAGGCCTTGGAGAGGTTCTTCATCACATAGGTATACTGGTAGCTCATACGCCTGCCCGATCATCCGGTCGTTGGAAAGTTGTGCCGGGCATAGCCGAGGGGGCGCCACTTCACAACCGCCGCCATGCGGCCGGGCGCGACAAATGGCCCATGGCCAGGGCCGCCAGCCTGGTTTAGGCTGTCCCCATGCTGAAACCTCATCAGGAACCGTTGCTGCGCTTTCTCGCCAGGCATGTGCTGGGCGGCATCGTCGTCGGCTGGGTGCTGCTCGGGCTCCTGCTGTGGAGCGATGCCGGCGGCCTCGGCACACTGGTGATGAATGGCGGCGCCATTCCGTTGGTGATGCTGATCGTGATGTTCGCCATCACCTTCGGCAGCGCCCAAGCCGGCATCGGCGTCATGCTGGGCCTGAAGGAGCGCGACGGCGAACCGCCGGCCCGGCGCCAGCGCATCGAACCCGCCGCCCCCGCCATTCCCGTCCCGGCGTCCGCCCGCGCACGCGGCCGGCAGGCCTGAACACCCGCCCCAGGCTCAGCGCGCCAGCCAGGCGTGCCAGGGCGCGGCACGTGGCCGGTCAACCGGCGCCACCGGCGGATCGACCGGGTAGCCACACTGCGCGAGCGGCAAGCCGAGGCGCGCGGCGAGACTCAGGTTGCTCTGCCAGAACTGCTGGGCGATCCAGGCGACGGTCTCGGGGCCGAGCAGTTGCGCGGCAGAGGGAGGGCGCCCCATGCGGCTGAGTTCTTCCAGCAGCTTGCCTCGCGCACCATACCAGCCCGGAATGTGAATGACGCACCGCTTGTCCTGCACGGTACGGCTGGTGAAGTGGTTCAGCAGTCGTGCCAGGCCGAGGACACCCTGACTGTAGGAGCGGTTGCGCGGCTTCAGCGAGATGGCCTCCACCGGCACGTCCAGGTCGAGCTGACGCCCATAGTCGGCCAGGAAATCGACCGGGTTGCGCCGGAACGCCTCGTAGAGAAACACATGCACCCGGTCGGCGCCGAACAGCGCCTGGTAGCAGGCGACGAGGCGATCATAGGCGAAATGGTCGAAGCTGAAGCGCGGCACCTTGTGGGGCTGGGCAATCGCGCCATGGAGATAATCGTCGGGAAACAGGTAACGGTGCGGCCGGTATGTGCCGCCGCCGCGCAGATATTGCTGATACGTCGCAGCGATCGCGTCAGCCTGGACGCGAATGAAAATGACGATCCGCGCCCCTGGCAGCGTCGCCTTCAGCCGCCCCGCGACCTCTTTCGACAGACAGCCCATCATGGCGCCATTATGCGGATAGCCGCTCAGGCCCTCCTCGCACAGCACCAGTCGCGCCGCGCCACCGGTCTGGCTGTCGATGAGCGCGCGCGCCCGAGCGGGATCGAAGGTGAACGCGCCATCCCGCAGGAATGCCTGTCGCACCGTGGCGCGTGGCACATAGGTCGCGTTGCGCGCCATCGGATAATAGACCTGCTGAAACCAGGTGGTGGCGGTCTTGTGATAGCCGATGTGGATGAGAGCGTCTGTCATGCGGGGTCGTCGGGCTGCCATACGGGCGGAGTGGGAACAGGACGTGATACGGCCACCGAACCGCCGCCCCCTCGCCGGTCGTCGATCAGTTCATCGCAATGGTGCCGGCGGACTCACGGGTCAGCCGGCGGCCTCAACCCGACCGTCAAGACGTGACTTGCCCTGTCCATCCCTCCCCGCCTAACCTGTCCACTTCCCTGTCGGAGGTCATGATGCGTCACCCGCTGTTGCTGCTTGCCCTGGTTTCCCTTGCTCAGGCCACCGCGCCGCTGGCCGTCGCCGCGCCCAAGGCCAGGGTCGTCAAGGCCGCCACGGCGGCAACACCCGAGAGCATCGCCATCGGCCTGGCCGCCAGACTGGCGGACACCTCCGAGAACGGTCTCGCCTATGGCCTGGTGCGCGACCTCACCACCGAGATCGGCCCGCGCCTGGCCGGTACCGACGCCGAGAAGCGCGCCGCCGACTGGGCGATGGCCCGTTTCAAGGCGCTGGGCATCGACACGGTGTGGACAGAGCCCTTCACCATCAAGGGCTGGCAGCGCGGCATCGAGCGCGCCGAGATCACCGCACCCAGCCCGCAGCCCCTGGTGATCACCGCGCTAGGCAATACGCCAGCCACGCCGCCGGAGGGCATCGAGGCGCCGATCGTGCTGTTCCCCACCTACAAGGCGTTCATCGACGCGCCGGCGGACACCGTGCGCGGCAGGATCGTCGTCGTCACCGAGCAGACGGTGCGCCTTCAGGACGGCGGCGGCTACGGTGCCGCCGGTGCCTTGCGCCGCAACGGACCGGCGGAAGCCTCCCGGCGCGGGGCGGTGGCCTACCTGCTGCGCTCGCTGGGCACCCACGAACACCGTTTCCCGCACACCGGCTCCACTGTGTTCCCCGAGGATGTGACACCGCTGCCGGCCGCCGCCCTGTCGCCGCCGGACGCCGAACAGCTGGAACGGCTGGTCGCCAAGGGCGAGCCGGTGCGGCTGCGTCTGACGCTGTCCCCGCAGTCCCTTGGCCCGGTCAGCAGCCAGAATGTCATCGCCGAGATCAGGGGCCGGGAGAAGCCGGACGAGATCATCCTCATCGGCGCGCACCTCGATTCGTGGGATCTCGGCACTGGTGCCATCGACGATGGCGCCGGCGTCGCGATCGTCATGGCGGCGGCAAAGATGATTCGCGATCTGCCGACCCCGCCCCGGCGGACGGTGCGCATCGTCCTGTTCGGCGCCGAGGAACCGGGCCTGCTGGGTGCCCGCGCCTATGTCGCGGCCCACAAGGCGGCGCTGGACAAGCACGTCCTGGCAACCGAGGCCGACTTCGGCCAGGGGCCGGTCTATCGCTTCTCGACCAACGTCGCCGACCCCGCCCACCCGGCGCTTGAACGCATCCGCGCCAGCCTGCGACCGCTCGGGATCATCCCCGGTACCAACCGCGCCCATGGCGGTCCCGATATCGGGCCGATGCAGGCGCTTGGCGTGCCGGTGGTCAACCTGGAGCTGGACGGCACCGACTATTTCGACACCCACCACACGCCCGACGACGTGCTCAACCGCATCGAGCCTGCCCGTATCAGCCAGACATCGGCCGCCTACGCGATCTACACCTACCTCGCGGCCGAGCTGGAGGGCGACTATCGGCCCACCGCAGCCCCCCAATAAGTCATCGCGCGGGCTTTGTCCGCGCCGTTGGCCGGCTTATGTAGGGCGGCATGAAACGCATCCTTCTGTTGCTCGCCGCCTTGCTGGTGGCCGCGTCGCCCGCGCAGGCCAATCCGGTCCAGCGCGACCACACCACCGTCGAACTGGTCGCCGAGAGCCAGACCATCGCCGCCGGCCGACCCGTGACACTGGCGCTCCGGCTGACTCCGGCCGCCGGCTGGCACACCTACTGGAAAAACCCCGGCGACAGCGGCCTGGAGACCAGCCTCGACTGGACTCTGCCGGCCGGCTTCAGCGCCAGCGACATCGCCTACCCGACACCGGTGCGCGTCCCCTTCGGCGACCTCGTCAACTATGGCTACAAGGCGGACGCCACACTGCTGGTGACGCTGACGCCGCCGGCCACCCTGGCGCCGGGCGCCGCCATTCCGCTCCGTACCAAGGCAAGCTGGCTGGTGTGCGACGACCAGCAGTGCGTGCCCGAGGATGCCGAACTGACGCTGACGCTGACGGCCGGCGATGGCGCCACCGACCCCGCCCAGGCCACCCTGTTCGCCGCCGCGCGGGCAGCCATGCCGCTGCCGGTCGACTGGCCGGCTCGCTTCACCGTCAGTGGCGATCAGTTCCGGCTCACCGTACCGTTGGGCGTTGCCGCCAAGGGCATCGAGCAGGTCTATTTCTTTCCGCTCGATGATGGCGCCATCACCTATGCCGAGAGCCAGGACGTGGTTGTCGACGGCGACCGGCTGTGGCTGACCACCAAGGCCGGTTACAAGACGACGCTGGACCGGGTGTCGGGTGTGCTCACCATCAAGCTCGCCGGCGCGCCCAAGGCCAACGCCTATCTGCTGACCGCGACGCGTGACGACAAGGCCGCCTCGGCCGTGCCGGCCGGCGCCCGGCCGCTGTCGGCGAACACCCAGGGCGGCCCGCCATCGGGCGGCAGTGACGTGCCGCTGCTGCTGACCGCGCTGGGCGGCGCCCTGCTGGGCGGCCTGCTGCTCAACCTGATGCCCTGTGTGTTCCCGATTCTCAGCCTGAAGGCGCTCGGCCTCGCCCGCGCCGGCGAATCCGATGCCCATGCCCGCGTCGAGGCGGTCGCCTACACTGCCGGCGTGCTGGCGACCATGGCGGCGCTCGGCGGCCTGCTGCTGGCGCTACGGGCCGGCGGCGACGCGGTGGGCTGGGCCTTCCACTTGCAGGACCCGCGCCTGGTCGCGCTGCTGGCACTGCTGATGACGGCAATCGGGCTCAACCTCGCGGGTCTGTTCGAGATCAACCTCGCCATCGCCGGCAGCGGTCAGCGGCTGGTCAGCCAGGGTGGCACCCAGGGCGCCTTCTGGACCGGCGCGCTCGCCGTCCTGGTGGCAACGCCGTGCACCGCGCCGTTCATGGCCGCCTCGCTGGGGGCAACGCTGACCCTGCCGGCCAGCCTGTCGATGCTGGTCTACCTCGGCCTCGGCCTCGGCATGGCGCTGCCGTTCCTGGCCATCGGCTTCGTGCCGGCGTTGCGTCGCCGCCTGCCGCGCCCCGGCGCGTGGATGGACGGGTTCCGCCGGCTGCTGGCCTTCCCGATGCTGTCCACCGCGCTGTGGCTGTTCTGGGTGATGGGTCAGCAGGTCGGCGTCGACGGCATGGCCCTGGCGCTGGCGCTCGCCCTGCTGACCGCGCTGCTGCTGTGGTCGGTCGGCCGCGCCCAGACTGCCCACCGGCCGACGCGCTGGCGCTGGATCACCACCCTCGTCGTGGTCGGACTCGCCGGTAGCGCGACCCTGACCCGCGTCGGCGGCGATCCGGCGACGCCCGGCGCCGGACTGGCGACCGCCAGCGACAACCCGCTGGGCGCCACCGCCTATTCCGATGCGCGGCTTGAGGCCCTGCTGGCCGCCGGCACACCCACCTTCGTCTACTTCACCGCCGACTGGTGCGTGACTTGCAAGGTCAACGAGAAGGTGGCGCTGTTCCGCGACGATGTGGCGGCCACCTTCCGCGAGGCCGGCGTGGTGACGCTGGAGGGCGACTGGACCCGGCGCGACGCGGAGATCGCCGCCACCTTGAAGCGCTACGGGCGCGACGGGGTGCCGCTTTACCTCTATTTCGCGCCCGATCGCCGACGCGACGCGCCGGTCATCCTGCCGCAGGTGCTGACGGTGCAAACACTCATCAATGTCGTGCGTGGCCAGGATGTGATGCGCGGCTGACGCCCCGGCCGCGCCGACAAGCCGACATCAGCGACAAATAAGCCCAATCGCACGCCAGCATGGTTCTCGCGGCCAAGCCGCCATGCTAGGGTGAAGCAAAGAAAGGTGGTTCCCATGCGTAATCTCCGCGCGACCCGCGCCCTCCCCGCCCTGCTTGCCGCAATCCTCGCGACCGGCGCGGCTTCCGGCGCCCGGGCCCAGGAGAGCGGTGGAACCGCACCCGCAGCACCTGCGGCGCCCTCCTCCTCCGAGGCGGCCCCGGCGGCGACACCGGTCAGCAGCACTGGCCAGGTTGAGCAATACCAGCGGCGCATTCGCCAGGCAGTGACGCCGGACGAGGTGCGGCTGGCCTGCAAATCACCCAGCGGCAGCCTGACCATCAACGACGAGATCATCGTCTGTGCCGAGCGGGATCCCAATCACCGCTACCGGGTGCCGGAGGACGCCGCCCGGCGGCCGGTCGACCCCGAGCAGGATTCGCCCACAGCGCGCGCCAACGCCACCATGAGCGCCCATGAAACCGCTCCGGTAGGCTCGATGCCGGACAAGGCGACCGGCGCGCTCAACCCGGTGGCGCTGGGCAAGACGATCAAGAAGCTGATCGAAAAGGGTACCGAGGACCAGGACTGAGCCGCGCCGGCCGGGCAACAGGGTTCAGGGAAGGCGGTGTGGGGGCAGCCTCGCTGGCGTGACCCGCGACGCTCCCGCTGGCCATTAAGCCTGCTTTAAGCAAGTTGATCGATAACGGTTGCCGTTAACCACAGGGTTTCAACGGCGCCATGTTCATCATTATCGGCCTTGCCATCGTCATGGGTTGCGTGTTCGGCACCTTCGTGCTGTTCGGCGGCAAGTTCGACATCATCGCCCACGCGCTGCCCCACGAAATGATGTCGATCGGTGGCGCCGCGATCGGCGCCTTCGTCATCGCCAATTCGGTGCCGGTGCTCAAGCGCGCCGGCAAGGGCATCGGCCGCGCCTTCAAGGGCGAGAAGTGGAAGAAGGACGACTACCGCGACCTGCTGTGCATGCTGTTCGTCCTCATCAAGACCATGCGCACCAAGGGCGTGGTGGCCATCGAAGGCCATATCGAGCGCCCGGAAGAATCGAAGATCTTCCAGAACTTCCCCAATGTCGCCGCGGATCATCACGTGGTGGACTTCATCTGCGACTATCTGCGGATGATGACCATGAACTTCGAGGATCCGCACCAGGTGGATGACGCCATGGAGAAGGATCTCGAAAACCACCACCAGGAAGAGCACGCCGCCCAGCACGCGTTGCAGAATATGGCCGACGGTCTGCCGGCCATCGGCATCGTCGCCGCGGTGCTCGGCGTCATCAAGACCATGGGCTCCATCGACCAGCCCACCGAGGTGCTGGGCGCGATGATCGGCGGCGCGCTGACCGGTACCTTCCTTGGCGTGCTTCTGTCCTATTGCGTCGTCGGCCCCATTGCCGCCCGTCTGGCGCAGGTGCTGGAGGACGAGGGCAAATTCATGGGTCTGGTGAAGACCGTGCTCATCGCCCATCTGCAGGGCCTGGCGCCGCAGGTGGCGGTCGAGATCGGCCGCCGCAACACCCCCAGCATCCATGCCCCGACCTTTGTCGAGCTGGAAGAAGCCATCAACAACCTGCCCAACGATCTGGCCTGAGCAAAGGCCAGGCGCTTCAATCCGCCGGGTCGGCGGGGGGGCGGCGGCGCCGCGTGCCGTCGGCCAGCGGATGCTTCTCCTGCACCAGCTCCACCAGGCGCTTCTCCGCGACATGGGTGTAGATCTGCGTGGTCGCGATATCCGCGTGGCCCAGCATCTGCTGCAAGGCGCGCAGATCAGCACCGTTTTCCAGCAGGTGGGTGGCGAAGGCATGACGCAGCACGTGCGGCGACAGCCGTTCGGGCGGAATGCCGGCCTCAAGCCCCAGCGCCTTGACCAGCTGATACAGGCGGATGCGGCTGAGGTGTCCGGTCCTGCCACCGGAGGGGAAAAGGTAGCGGCTGTCGGCGGGAACATGGACCCGATGCGCCAGCACGGCGGCCACGGCCCGTCCGCCAAGCGGTACCAGGCGCTCCCTGCCCCCCTTGCCCTTCAGGATCAGATAAGGCCGACCTTCCTGAATGGCGTTGCGCGGCAGCGACACCAGTTCGCTCGCCCGCAGCCCCGAGCCGTAGAGCAGCTCGATGAGCGCGGTCAGCCGCTGCGTCTGGGCGGTCGGCTGGCGGGCCTGGCGGTCGGCCAGCGTCGCGAACAACCGGTCGACATCGCCATCGGAAAGTGACTTGGGCAGCCGTCGGTGGGCGACCGGCGACAGCAGATCAAGGGTCGGATTGTCGGCCCGCCAGCCCTCGGCGTAGGCGAACAGGAAGAACTGGCGCAGACAGGAACGCTTGCGGGCGATCGAGGCGCTGCTGAGCCCCGCCTGCGCCGCGAGCCAGGCCTTGAGATCGTCCGCCGTCGCCGCTGTCAGCCGCCCGTGCAAGGCCTGGCTGATCAGGCGCAGGTCACGACCGTAGGCGGCGACGGTGTTGCGTGCGGCGCCTTTTTCCGACGCCAGCATGTCAAGAAACAGGCTGATCGCGGCAGCATCGTCGGGCAGACTGCTGGCCGGACCACCCATGGCCCCTAGACGCCGTTACGGATCAGCAGCTCCGCCGCGATCAGGCCCGCCTCGCGACGCAGGCCGACGGCGCACAGCGCCTGCAGCGCCTGCCGGACGTAGGCGGGCTTCACGGTCGCGGCATCACGACCAAGCCCCAGCGAGGCGAGCACAATCGCCTCGCCCTTGCGACGCTGGGCGATGACGGCCTGGAGCTGTCTGGTGAAGGCATTGTCGATCGCCTCGGGGACAGCGGCCGATGGCAGGTCGGTGTGATCGAGCAGGCCGAGACCCGCAAAAGCCGCGCCGGCCAGCTGCTGCTGGCGGTCGACCACATCGCTGTCGCCGTCGAGCCAGTTCTTGGCCCACAGCGCGAACAGCGCGCCCGAACGCGGCACCCGGCCGTGCGCTTCCGCCGTCGCCACGAGCGGCCACAACGCCATCAGCGGCCGGCCGGCGCGGGCATTGCCGCCCTTGGCCTCGGCGCGGGCCAGCTTGTACCAGGCAAGCGCGCCATCGACGTCCCCTGCCAGCAGCATCGCGCGCGCCAGCGCCGGTGCCGCATCGAGATACGCGGCCTTGACCGGCACCTGGGCCGCCGCGTGGGCCGATGCCAGCTGATAGGCGAGACGATCCTCGCGGGTCTTGCCCTCCGCCCACAGGTTGCGCAGGGCGGTGATGCGGGCCTCATGGGTCGGCGCGGCATAGGCCTGCCGCAATTCGCCCACCGGCAGGGCGGCCAGCGCCGTCGGGTCCAGGCTCACCGCCTGCAACGACAGCAGGTTGACCATCTCCCGCGACGACAGCGCGCCCGTGACGACCGCGGTCCGGGCCGCATGCAGGCGGGTGGCGAGCGGCAGGTTGGGATTGCGCACCACCCAGCCCTTCACCGCCGGGTTGGCGTTCTCCAGCCGCTGACGCGGCACATCGACGCCGCTGACGCTGGCCATGCCCAGCCGGAAGGTGGTCAGCCGGGCCGCCTCCGGCCAGTTGACGCTGACCGCCCGGTTGCTGCCGGAGATAGCGGCCGCCACGCGGTCGGCCAGGCGAATCTCGAAAGGCTGGGCGCTGCGATTTTCCCGCTCACGGTCGAGAATCAGCGCGGCACCGGCGTCATCGCCCTGCAGCGCCGCGCATACAGCCGACATCAGCGGCCACAACGGGTCGCCGGAGATGGAAATACCGGTCTGGGTCAGCGGACACAGGCTCGCCACGTCGCCGGCCGCCAGGTGGGCCTGCGGTGCCACCTCAAACAGCCTCTTGGTGTAGCCGGTCAGTGGCGCCCGGTCGACCAGCGCCTTGGCGCCTTCGACCTCCCCCATGCGCAGCAGCAGGTGGGCGCGC
The DNA here is from genome assembly GCA_963205175.1 of Pseudomonadota bacterium. Lineage (GTDB taxonomy): Bacteria > Pseudomonadota > Alphaproteobacteria > Sphingomonadales > Sphingomonadaceae > CAUJIW01. The sequence continues at coordinate 2,431 of CAUJIW010000037.1, read as the reverse complement.
TCGGCAATGAAATTGCCCGGCACAACGCCCGCCGGCGTGGGCGCCTGGGTCAACAGCGCCTTGCGCAGGCTGATATGGGCCCAGCGGGACGCCGTCGGCGCCGGCATCCGGCGCAGTACCGTGTTGACGAACGGCCCCGACGAGCCGGACCACAAGGTCGGCGCATAGCCGCCCGTCTGGAGCGTCAGCCAGCCAACCCCGGCGGTCGGATCAGCCGCCGGCACTTGCAGACGCAACGCCGGTGATCGCGAGGACGCCTCGCCTGGCGGCGTGCCGCCCGGCAGCGTCTCCCCCGGCAGCAGCGTTTCAGGCCCGCCCGGCGCGGCGCCCGCATCAGGCGTCGCGGGCGCGACCTCGGGAGCAGGCTCGGCCGGTGCCGGCGCGAACTTGCCGGCCGGCAGCAGCGATTTCGGCGGCGCTACCGGCGCCTGACCGGATTCGCTCTCCTGGGCAACGCCGGCGGGGCTCGCCAGCAGCAAGGTAGCGGCGACAAGGCAAGCCGCGCGACGGCTAGGCCTTGAACTTGTCATGGGGGATGACCTTCTCGACCTTGTGCTGGGGCGCCGGCATGTCGGCGAAGGCGAAGTAGCCGCCGGCACCGAGGATGACGAGCACAAGCAGGCCAAGCAGAAGCACAAACAGTCGCATCATGGTCTCACCGAACGCACATCTGACACTTGCAGGACGCCCGGGCTTGGACGGCCGCGCGGGGCGTGTGTATAGCGAGGGGCAGTCATGGCCCAAAGCGAAACCTGAGTCCACCGCCAACGATGATGACACCACCCGCCCCGCCCCCACCGTCGATCCCGCGCGTCGATGGCCATGTGGACAAGCCGATCGTGCTGGTCGGCCTGATGGGCGTTGGCAAATCGACCGTCGGCCGCCGGCTGGCGCAGCGGCTGGGCCTGCCGTTCCTCGACGCCGACGACGAGATCGAGCGCGCCGCCGGCCTGAAGATCGCTGAAATCTTCGAGCGTTATGGTGAGCCGACATTCCGCGATGGCGAACGGCGGGTCATCAAGCGACTGATGGATGGCACGCCCAAGGTCATTGCCACCGGCGGCGGCGCCTTCGTGCAGGCGGACACGCGTGCCTTGATTCTCGAACAGGGCATCGCCATCTGGCTCGATGCCGATATCGACGTACTGGTGGAGCGCACCGGCCGGCGGGACCATCGACCGCTGCTGCGCAACGCCGACCCCCGGGAGGTGCTGACCAGTCTTGCCGCGCAGCGGACCCCCTTCTACGCCGAGGCGCCCATCCATGTCCGCACCGGCCGCGGCCCGCACGACGTGGCGGTCGAGACGATTCTCATGATCCTGAAGCAACGCGGATACCTGCATCCATGACGCATGCGCCAGCACCCCGCCCCGAAGCCGGCTCCGAATCCCGTATCGAGGTCGATCTCGGCCCGAACAGCTACCCGATCCTGATCGGCGCCGGGCTGTTGAACCGGATCGGCACCCTGGCCGCGCCATGGCTGCCACGGGGTAAAACGGTGATTGTCACCGACAAGACCATCGCCGACCTCTATCTCGACCGGGTGATCCGTACCCTGGCGGAAGCCGGCATCACCGCCGAGCCGATCGTGCTGCCGTCGGGCGAAGGCACCAAGAGCTTCGCGGTGCTGGAACAGGTGGTGGAACGCCTGCTGGAGCTGGGCATCGAGCGCAAGGACGCCGTCATCGCACTGGGCGGCGGCGTGATCGGCGATCTGGTGGGCTTCGCCACCGCCATCCTGCGCCGCGGCTGCGCCTTCATCCAGGTGCCGACCACCCTGCTGTCGCAGGTGGACTCCTCGGTCGGCGGCAAGACCGGCATCAACAGCCGGCACGGCAAGAACCTGGTCGGCGCCTTCCACCAGCCGAAACTGGTGGTGATCGACACCGACCTGCTCGACACCCTGCACCGGCGGGAACTGCTGGCCGGCTATGCCGAGGTGGTGAAGTACGGCCTGATCAACGATGCCGACTTCTTCGCCTGGCTGGAAGCCCATGGCGAGGCGCTGCTCAAGGGCGACGCCGCCGGGCGGACTCATGCCATCGCGGTGTCCTGCCAGGCCAAGGCGACGGTGGTCGAGCAGGACGAATTCGAGACCAGGGGTCTGCGCGCCCTGCTCAACCTCGGCCACACCTTCGGCCACGCGCTGGAGGCGGAGCTGGGCTATTCCCACCGCCTGCTGCATGGCGAGGGCGTGGCGATCGGCATGGTGCTGGCCTTCGAGCTGTCGGTCGCCATGGGCCTTTGCCCGGCCGCCGATCTGGCGCGGGTGCGCGATCACCTGCGCGCGGTCGGCCTGCCCACCAGCCCCGCCGACATCGGCCTCACCGCCAGCGGCGCCACCCTGGTCGCCCACATGCGCCAGGACAAGAAGATGGACGCCGGCCGGCTCGCCTTCATCCTGACGCATGGCATCGGCAAGGCCTTCGTC
>CAUJIW010000036.1 GCA_963205175.1 Pseudomonadota bacterium | reverse complement strand
AACGAATTGTCGGAGGCCGCCATCCGGCGCGCCGGGGCGACCATCGCCGCCATCCGCGCCGGCCACGGCGGCCAGTGGGCCGAGCCGCCGGCCAAGACCGACCGCGCGCTCTACCCCGCCGACAGCCCGTTCGAGGGCTTCTCGTTCGAGGCCAAGACCCGGCTGCTGGCGGACATCGACGCCTATGCCCGGGCCAGGGATTCGCGGGTGGCCCAGGTGTCGGCCTCGCTGATCGGCTCCTGGTCGGTGGTCGAGATCGTCCGCCCCGATGGCTACCGCGCGCGCGACATCCGCCCGCTGGTGCGGCTCAACGTCCAGATCATGACCCAGGACGGCGACCGCCGCGAGACCGGCTCGGAAGGGCTGGGCGGCCGCCACGACTATGCCCGCCTGTTCGACCCCGCCGTCTGGCGGCAGGCCACCGACGAGGCGCTGCGCCAGGCGCTGACCAACCTGGAGGCGGTGCCGGCGCCGGCGGGCGAGATGACCGTGGTGCTGGGGCCGGGCTGGCCCGGCGTGCTGCTGCACGAGGCGGTGGGCCATGGCCTGGAGGGCGACTTCAACCGCAAGGACACCTCGGCCTTCTCCGGGCGCATCGGCGAGCGGGTGGCGGCCCCCGGTGTCACCGTGGTCGACGACGGCACCATCCTCGGCCGGCGCGGCTCGCTGTCGATCGACGACGAGGGCACGCCGACCGAGCGCACCGTGCTGATCGAGGACGGCATCCTCAAGGGCTACATGCAGGACCGCATGAATGCCCGGCTGACCGGCGTTGCCCCCACCGGCAACGGCCGGCGCGAGTCCTTCGCGCACGCGCCGATGCCGCGGATGACCAACACCTTCATGCTGGCCGGCGCGGAAGACCCGCGCGAGATTTTGCGCGGCGTCAAGTCGGGCATCTACGCCAGGACCTTCGGCGGCGGCCAGGTGGACATCACCTCGGGCAAGTTCGTGTTCTCCTGCACCGAGGCCTACGAGATCAACGACGGCACGCTTGGCCGGCCGCTGAAGGGCGCGACGCTGATCGGCAACGGCCCCGACGTGCTGACCCGGGTCAAGGCGATCGGCAACGATCTCGAACTCGATCCCGGCATCGGTACCTGCGGCAAGGGCGGTCAATCGGTGCCGGCTGGCGTCGGCCAGCCGACCCTGCTGATCGAGGGCCTGACCGTCGGCGGCACCGGCTGAGTGCAGGCGGGCCGATCGAGGCCCTTGCGTCATCGTGCCACTGCGCTACCCTTCCCGCGATGAGCCGGAAACCCGGCCGGGAGGTACGCATGGGTCTGAAAGTCATACCGGTCGGCCAGGCCGAATATGACGCGCTCGCCGGCGTGTTGGCGGACAACGATCTGCTGGCCGGCGATCTGGGCGGCGACAATCAGCGGTTTTTCGCCTTCGAGGATGACAGCGGCTGGCGGGTTGGCGTCGGCGGCCTGGAGCTCTACGGCGATGCCGCCATCCTGCGTTCCTTCCTCACCATGAGTTGTCACCGCGGCCAGGGGCTGGGCGGCAAGATGCTGGAGGAGCTGGTGGCGCGCGCGCGCGAGGCGGGCGTGAAGACGCTCTACCTGTTCACCGAGGATGCCGCCGGCTTCTTCACCAAATACGGCTTCATGCCCGCCGAGCGCGACCGGGCGCCGGCGGCGGTGCGCCAGTCGGCGCAGTTCGCCACCCATTGCGCGTCGGCCGACTTTCTGATGCGCCACCTGTAGCGAGGCCATGGCCATGCCGTCATCGCCGTTGGACGTCGCGGCATCGGGGGTGGCGCTGGCACTGGGGGGCGGGGCGGCCCTGGGCTGGGCGCATATCGGCGTGGTGCGCACGCTGATGGAACGCGGCGTGCGGATCGAGGCGGTCGCCGGCACCTCCATCGGCGCGCTGGTGGCGGTGTGCGTCGCCGCCGGCAAGCTCGACGTGCTGGAGGAGTTGGCCCGGTCGGCCAACGCGATGACGATGCTGCGCTACCTTGATCTCGGCTTTCGCGGCGGCGTGCTGGGCGGGCGCGCCATCGAGCGCGAACTGAAGCGCCATTTCGCGCACACGCATCTGGAGGATCTGGCGCTGCCGTGCGCCACGGTCGCCGCCGATCTGCTCGGTGGTACCGAGGTTGTGCTGTCCACCGGCCCGGTGGTGGAGGCGGTGCGGGCCTCGATCGCCATTCCCGGCATCTTCCGTCCCGTGCGCCGCGACGGCCAGCTGCTGGCCGATGGCGGCCTGGTCAATCCGGTGCCGGTGTCCGCAGTGCGGCGACTGAGCCGGGCGCCGGTGGTGGCGGTCAATCTGCAGGGGGATTATCTGCGTCGCGCCGCCGCCATCGGGCTTGCGGGTGCCGGCCACCGGGCCTCGGCGCTGCGGGTGACCCGGGCATCGCTGGGGCTGCTGCTGACCGCGCTGTCGACGCACGTGCTGACGGCGCACCCGGCGGAGGTGGTGGTCACGCCGCCGGTCGGCCATGTCGATGTCGGCGATTTCACCAAGGCCGAGGCGTTGATCCTCGCCGGCAGGACCGCGGCCGAGGCGGCGCTGCCTGAAATTGCGGCGACGCTGCGGTTGCACGCTTCAAATGCCTAACATTTAGGCAATCTGCAATATCAGTTTAAAATTTGGGCATGGGCGCCGGCCGCGTCTTTGCTGCACTGCCGCAAATCATGCCGAGTCCCCGCGATTCCCGCGGCTGACTCAGTTTGGCACGGACTCTGCAACGCAGGTTTGGTCCAACAACAGGGTTCAGGGACAAAAAAGGGAGACGGGCATGAAACTGATCATGGCGATCATCAAGCCCTTCAAGCTGGAGGAGGTGCGCGACGCGCTCACCACCATCGGCGTGCAAGGCTTGACCGTCAGCGAAGTCAAAGGTTTTGGCCGGCAGAAGGGCCAGACCGAGATTTATCGCGGTGCGGAGTACACGACCAACATGGTCCCGAAAATCAAACTCGAAGTCGTCGTTGCCTCGGATCTCGCCACCCGCGTGGTCGAGACCATTCAGCAGGCGGCGAGCACCGGCAGCATCGGCGATGGCAAGATCTTCGTCCTTGATGTCGGTCAGGCCGTGCGGATCCGCACGGGCGAACAAAACGACTTGGCTCTGTAACGGGGGCGCTACAAATGACAAAACTCACCAAGTTCCTGCCTGCCCTGTCGGCGGGCCTCGTCACGGCCCTGGCCGCTGGCGTCGCGTTCGCCGAGGAGGCGGCGCCGGTGCCCGACAAGGGCGATACCACCTGGATGATGGTCTCCACCATCATCGTGTTCCTGATGACCCTGCCGGGTCTGGCGCTCTTCTACGGCGGCCTCGTCCGCACCAAGAACATGCTGTCGGTCCTGATGCAGGTGTTCGCCATCGTCTGCACGGTGATGATCCTGTGGGTGTTCTACGGCTACAGCCTCGCCTTCACCGACGGCAACGCCATCATTGGCGACTTCTCCAAGGCCTTCCTGAAGGGCGTCACGCCTGACTCCACCGCCGCCACCTTCTCCGATGGCGTGGTCATCCCGGAGTATGTGTTCATCTGCTTCCAGATGACGTTCGCCTGCATCACGCCGGCGCTCATCGTCGGCTCCTTCGCCGAGCGCATGAAGTTCTCGGCGGTGCTGCTGTTCACCGTGCTGTGGGTGACCTTCTGCTACTTCCCGCTCGCACACATGGTGTGGGCCGGCACCGGCTACCTGTTCAACATGGGCGCGCTGGACTTCGCGGGCGGCACCGTGGTGCACATCAACGCCGGTATCGCCGGCCTGGTGGGCGCGCTGATGCTCGGCAAGCGTACCGGCTACGGCAAGGAGCCGATGCCGCCGCACTCGCTGACCATGGCGATGATCGGTGCCTCGCTGCTGTGGGTCGGCTGGTTCGGCTTCAACGCCGGTTCCAACCTGGAAGCCAATGGCGGCACCACGCTGGCGATGATCAACACCTTCGTCGCCACCGGCGCGGCCGGCCTGGGCTGGATGTTCGCGGAGTGGCTGACCAAGGGCAAGCCGTCGCTGCTCGGCATCATCACCGGCGCCGTCGGCGGCCTGGTGGCGGTCACCCCGGCGGCTGGTCTCATCGGTCCGATGGGCGCCATCGTCCTGGGTGCGGTTGCCTCGGTGATCTGCTTCATCGCCTCGACCTCGGTCAAGAACGCGCTGGGCTATGACGACTCGCTGGACGTGTTCGGCGTCCACTGCGTCGGCGGCATTGTCGGCTCGATCGCCACCGGCGTCCTCGTCAGCCCGGCGCTGGGCGGCGTTGGCCTCGACGGCTACAGCATGGGCAGCCAGGTGGTCACCCAGACCATCGCGGTCGTGATCGCCCTGGCCTGGTCGGGCATCGGTTCGGCGATCATCTACTTCATCGTCGACAAGATCGTCGGCCTGCGCGTCGGCCAGGAAAAGGAGTTCGAGGGTCTCGACCTCTCCGAGCACGGCGAGCGCGCCTACCACTACTGATCCGGCGACGGATCAACCGAAAGGAAGGGCCGGGAGCATCGCTCCCGGCCTTTTCCTTTTGCGCGGGGAATGGTGGCGGCCCCCCGGTGCTACGGTCAGTGTGCCAGCAGTTGCCGGACCTGCGCCGCCAGGTGCGTCAGCTTGGCGGTGGTCATCGGTGGCGCCGTGCGCACACTGGCCACCAGCGCGTTGACGCGTGCCACCCGCGATTCCTGTTCGGCAAGCCATGCCTCGACCAAGGCCAGCGCCGGCGTGGCCGGCGCGCCCTGCGCCAGCCGGCGGATCAGGTCGACGCGGATGCGCTCGTAGTCGTGGCTGGTGCCGGCGATCAGCAGGCGCTCCCACGGGTCCACGGGCTCCAGACTGTCAGCGGCGGCGCCGGCCCAGTCCAGTCCTAGCCGTTCGCCGAGCCGGGTATAGGCCTGGGCGACATCGACCTCGTCGCGGCCGATGTCGCCGGCCAGCAGCGACACGCCGACCACGCCGTTGAGCGCGTTCAGCCGCAGCAGCGCCTCCGCGGCCTTGTCGGGGGCGCCATGCTCGGCGAGTTCGGCGCGGTACTGGTCGATGAAGGCGCGCGGCTCGGGGCGCAACAGGTCGAACACCCGCCCCGACAGCCGGTCCACCGCCGGCCTGAGGCGGGTGATGATGGCGCCGGGCATGAAACCGTCACCGCCAAAGCGCAGGATGTCCTCCATCTGCCGCCGCAACGCCTGGGCGGCATCGGCGTGCAGCCGGGTCTGGGCGGCGGCCGGGATGTGGTAGTCGTAGGAATCGATCATCCGCCACAGGCCGCGCACGTCGAACACCTCGCGGGCGACCACGAACGCCGCGGCGACCTGATCAAGACCACAGCCGGTTTCCTCTGCGAGCTCGAAGGCGACGGTGATGCCGCCCCGATTGACCACGGCGTTGGCGAGCTTGGTGGCGATGAGTTCGCGCCGCAGCCGGTGCTGACCGATCTCCCGCCCGTGGCGTTCGCGCAGTATGGCCGGGAATGCCGCTTCAAGATCAGGCACCAGCACGGCGTCGTCGACCACCGGCGAGGCCAGCAGGGCGTCGTAGAGCGCCATCTTGGCATAGGCCAGCAGCACCGCCAGCTCCGGACGCACCAGCCCCTCGCCGGCCTGGACCCGCTTGGCGATCTCGTCATCGGTGGGCAGGCCCTCGATCCGGCGGTTGAGGCGGCCACCGGCCTCCAGGGTCTGCATCAGCCGGGCATAGGCCGGCGCTGCCGCCGCGCCCCCGGTCTCCGCCACCGAGATCGCCTGGGTCTGCAGATAATTGTCGCGCAGCACGATGGCGCCCACATCGTCGGTCATCGCCGCCAGCAGGGAGTCGCGCTCGGCGGGTGCCAGCGTGCCGGCCGTCACCATCGGATTGAGCAGGATCTTGATGTTGACCTCGTTGTCCGAGCAGTCGACGCCGGCCGAGTTGTCGATGAAGTCGGTGTTGATGCGCCCGCCCGCGCGGGCAAACGCGATGCGGGCAGCCTGGGTGAAGCCCAGGTTGGCGCCTTCGCCCACCACCTTCACCCGCAACTCTTCGGCATCGACGCGCACCGGATCGTTGGCCTTGTCGCCGGCCGCGGTGTGCGGCTCGTGCGCGGCCTTCACATAGGTGCCGATGCCGCCCAGCCACAACAGGTCGGCATTCATGCGCAGGATCGCCTGGATCAGCTCGACGGGCGTCATCGCCGTCGCCGAGGTCTCCAGCATGGCGCGTACTTCCACCGACAGAGGGATCGACTTGGCGCTGCGCGCGAACACGCCGCCGCCGGCCGAGATCAGCGCGGCGTCATAGTCGGCCCACGACGAGCGCGGCAGGTCGAACAGCCGCTGGCGTTCGGCGAAGCCGCGCGCGGCATCGGGCGCGGGGTCGAGGAAGATGTGGCGATGGTCGAACGCCGCCACCAGCTTCACCGCCTGGCTGCGCAACAGCCCGTTGCCGAACACGTCGCCCGACATGTCGCCGACGCCGATCACCCGCACCGGATCAGTGGCGACATTGATGCCCATTTCCCGGAAGTGCCGTTCGACGGAAATCCACGCGCCCTTGGCGGTGATGCCCATTTTCTTGTGGTCATAGCCCTGGCTGCCGCCGGAAGCGAAGGCATCCCCCAGCCAGTGGCCGCGCTCGATGGAAATGGCGTTGGCGATGTCGGAGAAGGTCGCCGTGCCCTTGTCGGCGGCGACCACCAGATAGGGGTCGTCGTCATCGTGGCGCACCACGTTGGCCGGTGGCACCACGGTGTCGCCCGCCAGGTTGTCGGTGATCGAGAGCAACGAGCGGATATAGATCTGGTAGGCGGCGACGCCTTCGGCCAGCCAGGCCTCGCGATCGGCCGGGCTGGGCAGCTGCTTGGGATAGAAACCGCCCTTGGCGCCCACCGGCACGATGACGGCGTTCTTCACCTGCTGTGCCTTCATCAGGCTGAGCACTTCGGTGCGGAAGTCGTCGCGGCGATCCGACCAGCGCAGGCCGCCACGCGCCACCTTGCCACCCCGCAGGTGGATGCCTTCCACCCGCGGCGAATAGACGAAGATCTCGCGAAACGGCACCGGCAGCGGCAGGCCCGGCACCTGGCCGGAATCGAGCTTGAAGGCGAGCGCCGGCCGGTCCGGCTGGTAGGCGTTGGTGCGCACCGTCGCCTCGATCACCGAGCGGTAGAGCCGCAGGATGCGATCGTCGTCGAGCGCCACCACCTGGGCCAGTCCGTCGTCGAGGCGGTGGGCGGCAGCCGTCGCTCGTCTGGCGTCCGCCTGGGCGGGGTCGAAGCGGGCACTGAACAGATCGATGAGATCCTGCGTCACCTGCGGGTAGCGGACCAGTGCGGCCTGGACGGTATCCTGGCCAAACGGCAACCCGATCTGGCGCATGTAGCGGAAATAGGCCCGCAACAGCCCCGCCTGCTCGACGCTGAGCCCGGTCTTGATGACCAGCGCGTTGAAGCCGTCATCCTCCTGTTCGCCCAGCAGCACCGCGCGCAGTGCCGGCTCCACGGCTGGCTTCAGCCAGTCGACGTCGATACTGGCGCCGGCCGGGTCTTCAAGCAGGAAATCGTGAATCCAGCCCAGTCGGCCGTCGGCGAGGTCGAAAGGATATTCTTCCACCACCTTGAGGCCGAGATGCTCCAGCACCGGCACGCACTCTGACAGCGGAATCACCTGTCCCAGCCGGTAGATTTTCAGGCGCAGCCGGTGGTGCGGGTCGTCCTCGCGGCGATAGAGCTGCACGGCCCGGTCCTGCTCGTTGGCGAGGCCCGCAAGGTGGACGATGTCGCGCGCCGCGTCCGCCGGCGAGAACTGGGCGCGATAGGAGGCGGAGAGCACCTTGCCATGACTCAGGCGCAGCCGGACCGCGCGCTGGACTCCCACTTCCGCCTCAAGCGCTGCCTCCAGTTGCTCGTCCCAGCCCTGCACCAGCGCCCGCAGGTGATGGTTGAGCTCATCCTCGCCGACGGCCGGAACGTCACCGGGGATGGTTCCCAGAATATAGTGGACGCGGGCGATGCCGTCGTCACCGAGCTTCACCGAGAACAAGGACAGGCGGGCGTTGAGGGTGCGCGACAGCATGCGGCCGATGGTCTCGCGGATGTCGCTGCGGTAGCTGTCGCGCGGGATGTAGACCAGCACCGAGATGAAACGCTCGAACGGATCACGCCGCACGAACAGGCGGGGCCGTGGCCGGTCGAGCAGCGACAGCAGGCCGAGCGCCACGCTGGCCAGCTGGCCGGTGTCGATCTGGATCAGCTCGTCACGGGGGAAATTTTCCAGCACATGCACCAGGGCCTTGCCGGCGTGGCCGCGCGCATCGAAACCGCAGGTCTCGATCACCTGCGAGACCTTGCGCCGGAGTATGGGAATCTGCCGCGGGCTGGCGGCATAGGCGGCGGAGGTGAACAGGCCGATGAAACGGTGTTCGCCGATCACCCGCCCCTGGGCATCGAACGCCTTCACGCCGAGATAATCCATGTGCACCCGCCGGTGGACCGGCGACACCGCGTTGGCCTTGGTGATGATCAAGGGTTCGGCGGTCATCAGGAAGCGGCGCAACTGCGGCGACAACGCCGCGTATCCCTCCGGCCCGCGCCATACCGGGTAGTCCGGATCACGCAGCAGGCCAAGACCATCCTCGCTGGCGGGAACCAGGCCGGGATCGGCAAGATCGCCATCGAAGCGGTAGAAGCGGTGACCAAGCAGGGTGAAGTTGTCGTCGGCCAGCCAGTCGAGGAAGGCCATGGCCTCGCTGGCCTCATGGGGCGGCACCGGAGGCGGATTGTCCTGCAAGGCGCGGATGGCGCTCTTCAGGGCGCCAAGCATGGCCTGCCAGTCCTGCACCGCGATGCGGACGTCGGCGAGCACGGCGGCCAGGCTCTGGCGCAAATCCTGGCGGTCGCGCGCACCGACCCGCTCGATTTCCAGATAGATGACGGACTCGCGGCTGATGCCGGCCGCCGGGGGTGTCGCCGTGCGCCCGCCGACGGTTTCCAGCCGGGTACCATCATCGGTGCGACGGACATCGAGCACCGGATGGATCATGCGATCGACGGCCAGGCCGCGCGCCGCCAGTTCGGCGCCCACGGAGTCGACGAGGAACGGCATGTCGTCGTTGACGATGCACAGCGCCATGCGTCGGCGGCCGGGCGCGTCCGGGGCGGGCTTGAGTGTTTCCAGCCGCAGCACCGGCTGGCCGGCCGGGCGATGCGCCGCGGTCTGCCAGGCGAAATCGGCAATCGCCGCCATGGTGGCGGCGTCAAGCCCCGATGTCTCGTCGGGCAGCGCGTTGCTGTAGAAGGCCTCGGTGAACGTCCGCAGGTCGGCGTCGGCATGGCCTTGCGTGAGATGGCGTACGACGTCAGTCACCCGATCACGGGCAAGCCCCAGTATTGACATGATCCAGTCCCCAGTTTCCGGCCGCGGCCCGAGGCCGCGAGGCGTCGCCAATACATGTAATTTTATTTCTCGATAATGAAATTATCGTTTAATCGGCTGGTCGCATCCGTGTGACGGTCCGGCGCACCGCGGCCTCGATCTGGGAGTCCGTCGCCTCGACCGGCGCCAGGATGTCGACGCCGCCATTGTCCGGCGCGCGCCGTGCCAGCAGCAGCACGAACTCGCCCGGCGGTGTGTCCGCCAGGGCCAGGCGCGCCACCGCCGGCATGACGCGGGCGGCCGCCATCGCGGACTCGCGGGCATCGGCCTGGGTGTTGCCGCGCGCGGCCATGCGGGCCTCGCGTTCGGCCCGCACCATGCCCTTGAGACCTCCCTCGACGCGCTCGATGTAGGCGCGGAATCCATGTGCCGGCAGATTCTCGCGTGCGGCGTGGCTCAGCGCGGCGGCAAACTCGGTCAGCCGCGTCTTGTCATAGTCGGGACCGAACACCAGCTTGACGATCGGCGTGAAGGGCGCGCGTGCCTGCGCCTTCAGGCCAGTCTCGGCCAGCAGGGTCGCATAGGCTTCCGCCGAGGCGCTGGCGGCGAGATGGAAATCATAAGCCTGCGACAGCGCGGCATAGAGCGCGGCACGAGAGCGGTTGTCGGCGCCGATAACCTGCGCCGCCTCGGCGCGGGCAGTTGCCAGCAACGACTGCAGCAGGCCGCGCGGGTCGGTGGTGGTGTCGGGGGCGACGGCGCGATGGTCGTCCAGCATGTCGCCGGCCTCGCCAAGGTCGAGCGGGGGGTCGTCGGTCGCGATGTCGTCGCCGTCGCGTTCGCCCGTCAGCTCGACGGCCGACTCGGCGTCGGCGGGCGCGATATCCTCGGGCAGGAAATCGTCGGCCTCGACCGGCGACGGGGCGACATCGGCGACCGGGGCCGGTTCCAGCGTCTCGGTGAGATCAAGCGGCTCGATGTCCGTGCCGGTCAGTTCCAGCACGGTTTCAGATACCGTGGCCTCGATACGGGTCAACTCCAGCACGGTGTCGTCGTCATCGACGGCGGCCGGCGCCGGAGCTGCGATCGCCGGTGCCGGCAGGGCCAGGGCGAGATCATCGGCCAGGGCCGCGTGAGTCGCGTCGTCGGCGGCAAGCTTCCAGTTGATCACCCCGTAGATGTAGTTGATGGTCTCGCCATCGTCGGACAGCGGCAGCAGGATGCCGCGATACAGCGTAAGCTGGCCCGCCGCCGACAGGAATTCCGCCTCGAAGCCAATCGGCGCCCGGTTGGCGAGAATCTCCAGATAATGATCGGTCAGGCGGGAGATCAGCGAGCGGCCGGGGACATCCTCCGGCCGGGCCTCCGCCAGGCTGATGCCGCATTCCTCGCGCAGGTCACGGCCGATGTAACGCAGCATCGGGCGTTCAGGATCGCGGGAGAAATCAAGCAGCAGGCTCTTGTCGCGGAATTCCTCGATTCGTCCCGGTTCAAGGTCGAGCACCGAGGGGAAGGTGCGGCCGCGCAGGATCGACGTCCAGTAATTATAGGCGCGCACGTTCATGCGCCGCTCGTCCGCCTGGGGCAGTACGGGCGGCGGCTCGAACAGCGGGTCGTCCAGTTCCAGGACTCCCAGCGCGGATTGTGGCGAGTCAGCCATGACGATCCCTCAGCGCCTCGGCACGAAACCTAGCGGTCCAGCCCTTGCGGGATAGTTAACGGCGTATCCCGACGCAAGATCAAGGCATTAATTGACTAACGTGACTGGCGTTGGCGATCGCGCGGCGATAAGAGCGCAAACGACTTGATTGTACGGCCGTTCGGCAATTGCTATTAGCATGATGTTGGGGCCGCTGATAACACTTCGGGTCGCGCCGGACGTGCAGAAAACGGCACCTTCGGTATCGCGCGGGGGAAAAGGGGAGTTGCGCGGTGAGGGCAAGTGTTTCGCTGGCGGAGGTTGGCGCCGGCGTCTTGATTGAGCGTCGTGGGCATATGGCTTTGGCCATTCTGCTGGAGCAGGCCGTCAGGCTGATTTATCCGGAACGCTCGCCCCAGGCCATGCATCCGGGGCAGTGGGCGGCGTTGCGCTATCTGGCCCGCACCAACCGGGAAGCGGCCACTGTCGCGGGCCTCGCCCGTTATCTCGGCGTGACGCTGGCGCCGGCCTCGCGCGCCGCCGCCGCGCTGGTGCGCAAAGGCTATGTGCGTGGCGAGCCGGACGAGCGGGATCGCCGGGTGGTGCGCCTCACGCTGACCGCGGACGGGCTGGCTCTGCTGGATGGCGATCCGATCGGCCGCCTCGCCGATGCCGTCAGCCAGCTGCCGGATGACCGGCAGCGTGAACTGGCGGCGATACTCGAACATCTGTTTGCCCGGCTCAGCCCGGGCAGTGATGAAGGCCACGATGGTTCGTCGTTCACGCTGGACGACTGACATTCATCAGGCGAACGTGCCGCACATGACCCATTGACGACTCTGGTCGGCGTATCATCTTGTTGTATAAGCAGATCGATTGGGGGGGGTCATGGCGCGCATCTTGTTGGCGGAAGATATCGAACCGGCACGAGCGGCCATGACGCTGGTGCTGGAAAGCGCCGGCCATGACGTGGTTTGCTGCGCGGACGGCGAACAGGCCATCCAGCTGAGCACGGCCGAACATTTCGATCTGGCGGTGGTGGACATCTGGATGCCACGCCGCAGCGGCCTGGATGTGCTCAAGGCGTTGCGCAGCCGCGACGACAAGATTCCCGTCATTCTGGCGTCGGGTGGCGGGCCGGGCGCCAGCCTGGAGCAGGCGACCGCGCTGGCCGACCTCTACGGCGCGGCGGCGGTGCTCTACAAGCCGGTCGAGGACGAGGAGCTGCTGGCGGCGGTGCGTAACGCGCTGGCCTGAGCAAGCCCCCGCCCTTTCCGGCGTCTTCGGTCCCTATTGCCGGCAGGAGATGTAGGCCGGCGGCCGGATCGCGCATTCGGCCAGGCGCCCGTCGCGGACGATGCGGTAGCTCATGGCACCGGCAACACCATTGAGTGCGGCGCGCAGATCGCTCACCGACGTCACCCGTTTGCCGTTGATGCCATCCAGCAAATCACCCGGTCGCAGCAGCCCGAGCCGTGCGGCTGGTGACGAGGGCTGCAACTCCACCACCACCACGCCCTTGTCCGGCAGGCCGCCGCCCAGTTCCTGGGCATAGGCCGGTGACAGGTTGCCCACACGCACGCCGGCAAAGGCGTGCTGGCCATCAAGCCAGGTCAGGCCGCGCGGCGGATTCTCCGGTGGCGCGACGAGCGCGATCGGCAGGTTGAACGACTTGCCGTCGCGGATCACCGTCAACGCCGCTCGGGTGCCCACCGCCTTGGTGGCGATACGGAACTGCAGCGTCTCGGTGTCGTCGACCGGCTGGCCTTCGATCGCGGCGATGACGTCGCCCGGTTTCACGCCGGCGGTGGCGGCCGGCGAGCCGGCGTTGAGCCGGTTGACCAGCACGCCGCGCGGCCGGTCGAGGTTCAGCGTCGCCGCCAGGTCGGCGTCGATCGCCTGGCCTTCGAGGCCGAGCCAGGGCCGCACCACCTTGCCGGTGGTGGCCGCCGGCAGGATCGCCCGCACCAGGTTGACCGGCACCGCGAATCCCACCCCCACCGAGCCGCCGGTGGGCGAGGCGATGAAGGTGTTGATGCCGATCAGCTCGCCGCTCATGCCAACCAGCGCGCCACCGGAGTTGCCGGGGTTAATCGCCGCGTCGGTCTGGATGTAATACTGGTAGTCGGTGGGGCCGCCGCCGGAGCGCACGGCGGAGACGATGCCCTGGGTGACGGTCTGGCCGACGCCGAACGGGTTGCCGATCGCCAGCGCGATGTCGCCCACCTGCAGCCGGTCGGAGTCGCCCAGCCGGATCACCGGCAACGCCGCGCCCCGGGGCTCGATGCGGACCAGCGCCAGGTCCGAGCGGGGGTCCTGGAACACCACCTTGCCCTCGAACTCGCGCCGGTCGGCCAGCACCACCTGGATTTCGTCGGCGTCACCGACCACGTGGCGGTTGCTGACGATCAGGCCGTCGGCGCGCACGATGACGCCGGAGCCCAGCGCGCTCTGCACCCGCTCGCGGCCGGCGCCGGCACCGGCGCGGTCGCCGAAGAAGAAGCGGAAGAACGGGTCGCTCATCATCGGCGACTGGCGGACGATCTTGCGGGTGTAGATGTTGACCACCGCCGGTGCCGCCTTCTGCACCACCGGGGCGTAGGACAGCTGCACCTGGGCCTGACTGGCGGGGGCGACCCGCGCCGGCGGCGGGGTCTCGGCGATGGCGGTGGCGCCGCCCTCGGTCAGCTGGTCGGTCGAGGAAACGCCCCACGCCAGCGCCATGCCGGCGGCCAGGCCGGTGCCCAGCCAGAAAATCGTCCGCATGCGATCGAACCTCATGATGTTCTCCGTCCGCCCTATTTAGGAGCGAGCAGATCTTTCACAAAGCCTGCCAACCCCACCTGGCGGTGTCGCTTCAACCGTTCAGCGGCCAGAATGCTCCGCACCTGCGACAAGCAGCGCTCGACGTCGTCGTTGACCAGCACATAATCGTATTCCGCCCAGTGACTGATCTCGGCCGCCGCCTTGTCCATGCGCCCGGCGATGATGCTGTCGCTGTCCTGCGCGCGGCCGCGCAGGCGGCGTTCCAGCTCGGCCATCGACGGCGGCAGGATGAACACCCGCACCAGATCGTCGCTCTGCTGCGCCAGCTGCTGGGTACCCTGCCAGTCGATGTCGAACAGCACGTCGCGGCCGGCCGCCAGCGCCGCGTTCACCGCTGTGCGCGGGGTGCCGTAGCGGTTGCCGAACACCTGCGCCCATTCCAGGAAGGCGTTGTCGGCCACCATCTGGTCGAAGCGGGCGTTGTCGACGAAGAAATAGTCGCGGCCGTCCACCTCGTTGGGGCGCGGCGCGCGGGTGGTGGCGGAGACCGACATGGTGATGTCGGGATCATCGGCCAGCAGCGCGCGCGACACGGTGGTCTTGCCCGCGCCCGACGGCGAGGACAGCACGAACATCAGGCCACGGCGGGCGCCGGCGGGGACGACGGACGGCATCGGCTACTCCAGGTTCTGAATCTGCTCGCGCAGCTGGTCGATCAGGGCTTTCAGGGTCAGGCCGGCGCGGTTGAGCGGCACGGTGGCGGCCTTGTTGCACAAGGTGGTGGCCTCGCGGTTGAGTTCCTGGGCGAGGAAGTCGAACTTGCGGCCGATGGCGCCGCCGCCGGCCAGCAGGCCACGGGCCTGCTCGACATGGGCCGCCAGCCGGTCGAGTTCCTCGCGCACATCGGCCTTGACCGCGATCAGCGCCACTTCCTGGGCGATGCGGTCGGCGTCCACCCGCTTGTCGCCGTTGAGCAGCGTCTCCAGCTGGGCCTCCAGCCGCGTGGCGATCGCCGCAGGTTGTGCCGCCCCGGCGGCCTCGGCCTCGTCACGCGCCGTGGCGATCTCGTCCACCAGCCGGGCGAGCAGGGCGGTTAGCCGGGCGCCTTCCTCGGCCCGGTGGGCCTTCAGCGCCGCGATCGCCTGCGCCAGCCCGGCCAGCACCGCCGCGTGCAGCGCCTCGCGCGCCGCCTCGTCCATCGCCGTCTCACCCTCGATGACGCCGCGCAGTGTCATCAGCTCGGCCGGCGAGGGTCGCGGCAGATCGAGCCTGGCCGCCAGCCGCACCGCCACCTCGGCGTAGCGTTCCAGCAGCACCTCGTCGACGGTGGCGGTGGCGCCGCCGCTGGCGGGCTCCAGCGTCAGCCCGACATTCACCGAGCCGCGCGCCAGCGCCGCCGAGAGCTGGCCGCGTGTCGGCGCGTCCAGCGCGTCGAAGCCGGCCGGCAGCCGCAGCCGGATGTCGAGGCCCTTGCCGTTGACCGACTTCAGCTCCCACGTCCAGCGCCAGCCGGCGGCCTCCCCGGCCAGCCGGGCAAAGCCGGTCATGCTGTGCAGGGTCGGGGTCGGGCTGGTCGGGGTGCGGGTCACGGACGGCGTCTCCTGTCGGGGTTTCCCGATAGGCCGGGGCGCACCGCGAGGCAAGCGCAGGTGTGGCAGGCCGGATGCCCTCACCGGGCGACCGGCGCCCCTCCCCGCAGGTTGACGAAGCAGCCGCTGTCGGCGGCGGGCGCGGCCCGTGCGACACACTCCCCCCGGCATGGATAAACGGTGGGGGGTTGGAGGGGCCGGATCGCTCCTGAAGACATGACGCGGGCAGCGCCCGGAAATCACTTGCCAAATCGGGTGTGACCATCCATGCGCAGAAATATGCCCAAGGTTGTAAACAAGTCTGTCAAACAAAACCGCCGACACGGCCTTGCCTTGGCCCTGGCGGCGCTGCTGGCCGCCATCGCTCCTGATGCGCTTGCCGCGGCGCAGTCGGCGGGGGCCTATACCATACCCGGCGCCGAACAACTGGCGCTCAGCAATATGGCCAAGGGTGAAACCCGGCTCATCAGCGTAGGCCACGCCGGGACTAGCTTCCCCGGTGTGTATTGCATTTTTTATCCCCGGAAATATTGGAAGCTTGACGACGTTCTGAAGCCATCGATGGTGCCGCAGCCACGGCCGAAATATTATCATGATTACCGGAAGGCCGAGGAGGCCTTTGTCGTCCGCTACAACGTTGCCGTGGTGAGCCACCCGGAATTTGCACACACGGACGTCTGTGCCGCCAGTGCGGATGGCGCGGCAGTGCAGCCTTTGACCTTGTCTGCCACGCCGAGGCGGGATGACGGCTCGGTAGTCAGTGCCATTCGCTTCGGCCGGGTCGACTGGCTGATGGAGCGGCTTGCTGCGGAACCCCGTTCGGCCAGGCTAATCGACAGTGAATTTGGTCACCCGCCGATCGAATGGGCTATCGCCAAAGGGCGTACAGACATCATTCAGGCCTTGTTTGACAACGGCGTCGATATTTCCCTTCAGTCTGATGCGGAAACGGTACTGCAGTCCGCTATGCGTTGGAAGAACCGGCCGTTAGCCGAACAGGCGGTTGCGCACTTCAGTGAATGGAAGCGGTATTGGACCCTGGATTTTGCCCTGTGGGAAATGCCTGAATTCCTGGGGCAGGAATTCGTCCGGAAACTCTATGATCGCCATATGGCCGGCGGTGCTGAGGCTCTGGACGGGCTTCCTCTGCTACGACGGCCCCAGGAGGGCATTCTGCCGCCGCGTCAGCAAGCGGAATACCAGCGTTTCTATCGTTACATGCTCGCCCATCCCGGCTGGAAGTCCCTATGTCAGGACGCTGCGGGTCGGCGAATTTGCGACGCCGCATTCAATAGAGTCAGCATACAAGCGCCGCCATCGGACATAACGTTCTTCACCACGCGCAGTTATGTCCCGTCGGCCGCGCTGGTGTCGATGGCTATTGCGGAAGCCGCGCGCCGACGGGATGTCGCTCGGCTTAAGGCGCTGGCGGCGCTGCCGTTCGACCGGGATGTCCTGCTTCGTGAATCCTTGTCGAACCGGCCTGTGCAGTACATCACCGTGCAGTCGCAGCCATGGGGGGAACCCGAACCCATCGCGCCGGCCGAGCAAGCCAAACGCGATCGGAAAGCCAAGGAGTTCAACGAGTGGAAGGCGGCAAGGCTGGCGGCGACGCGCAAGGTTCTCAAGGAGTTGGGCGTGCCCCATGAGCTGCTGCCCAACGAGGGCGAGTAGGGGCGGGCCGGCTCTAGCGCTCAGGCTGAATCTTGTCCAAGGAAGGCATCAGGCGGCGCGGCTGGAGCGGGTGAAGGGATTATAACAAGCCACTACAAATAAACAACATTTTTTGCTACAATGACCCACACAGAACCTACACAGGTACGGCAGATCAATCACTTACGCCGCCAATCTGCACAGTTTCTGCACAGTGGGAAGCGGAGAAATGAGTTTCATCCTCGATAAAGAGCAGATCAAGCCCGGCCTTATCATCTTCCGACGCGGCGACGTCGGGCACGACCAGTATTACTGCCGGATCAGAATCCAGAACGAAGACCGCTACAAGACAATCTCGCTGCGGACGGCAGACCGACAGACCGCGCGCGACCGCGCGATGGACGAGGATGCCGATATCCGCTTTCGGGTGAAGCACGATGTTCCCGTATTCAACCGCCCCTTCTCGCAGGTGGCGGAGGAATATGCCGACGCCCAACAGCGCCGCGCCAACGCGGGCGAGGTCAGCCAAGCCCGCTGCAAAAATATCAGAAGCAAAATCGATGGGCCTCTCAAGGCTTATGTCGGCAGCACACAGATTCATCTGATTACGCAAGACCGCTGGTCAGAATATCCGCTATGGCGACGGGAAAACGGCCAAGGCCGTCGCAAGAGCGTCATCAGCGATTCCACGATCCGTATCGAGATGACCATTTTCGCAGCCATCATGAACTTTGCGATCAGCAAGCGATATGTGCCCGCGCATCATCGCTTCGAGGGCATGCCGAAGCTCAAATCGAACCGCCGCGACGAGTTCACGCTTGAGGAATACCGCAAGCTGCACACCAAAGGCCGCAAGTGGATGAAGGAGGCGACCACGCCGCAGGGCGTCTGGTATCGCCAAATCTGCTACAATTTCATTCTGATCATGTGCAACACGGGGATGCGCCCCCCGGAAGCGAAGAACCTGCGCTGGCGGGACATCACCACCGCAAAAGACAAAGACGGACAGGAAATCCTTGTCCTCTACGTTCAGGGCAAGGGCAAAACCCGCAAGCTGATTGCCCCGATCAGTGTCGCAAAATACCTCGACCGCATCCGTGAGCTTTCCAAGGCAACCAAGCCTGACGATCACGTCTTTACGATT
The DNA here is from genome assembly GCA_963205175.1 of Pseudomonadota bacterium. Taxonomy (GTDB): domain Bacteria; phylum Pseudomonadota; class Alphaproteobacteria; order Sphingomonadales; family Sphingomonadaceae; genus CAUJIW01. Next base: position 4,365 of record CAUJIW010000036.1, on the reverse strand, counting down.
ATCAACGGCAAACCGGCAAAATGGCTCTATCGAGACACCGTCGAAGAGTTATTGAAATACACCGACCTTCGCGAGGGACCGAGCGGCATTCCTCGCACGACCTATTGCTTCCGCCATACCTACGCCACGCTCCGGCTCTCCGCCGGTGTCGATGTCTATATCCTCGCCCAGCAAATGGGCACCTCCGTCAAAATGATCGAGCAGCACTATGGGCATGTGAACACCATTAAACATGCCGACCGCGTGCTTATGGGCATCGGCGGATGGGATGCGATGCATGCTGAAATGAACGCCGAAATCGACGAGCTGGAAGCCAAGGCCAAAGAGGTGCAGTCCATCAAAGCCAAGCAGACGGACAAACCGAACCGCCCCAAACGCTAGCGCGCATCGTACCAGCCATCGAGTTCGATGGCCGATGCAACAGAGCTATGCGTTTCTGCCGGAGGTCACGACGCGCCGCTGGCGCTTCCCGGTCGTGGAGTCCGGCCAAGCGGGCACGGGAAAAAGGCGCGCCGAGCTTCAAGCGCCCCCGTGATCGCGCCTTTCCGCGAAGCCGTTGCCTCAGCCGCTGGCGAACCAGAGGCAATGGATTGCGGGGCCTGCCTTCATGCAGGCCACCCTTACCCCAAAGTCGCTATATCTCAGGATATGCTGCTGACCTTTGAACCGCCACCGACCCTTTGCAGGTGTGGGCTTTGTTCTCGGCTCCGTCCTGAATTCCCCTTGTTTTGTTTGCACTCCCATCGGGCGGCGTCATGCCCCCTGCCATGCGCGGGCGCTCATGGCGTCAACAGGAAGCCTCGGCTCCCCCGTCCGCAGGCGTCCGGTCCCCCCAATTTTCCTGTGTGACGCCGCGCCATCGCGCCTGGCTCTCCGTGGGCACGCCCGAAAGGGAAATGCAAACCAAGGAGAAAAGACATGACGAAAAAATCCGAAACCAAAGTGCCTGCGCTGATCGCGTGGCACGTCAGAGAAGCCAAAGGCGGCAAATCCTACTGGACGCGCATCGGGGCGGCTTGGCCGCACCAGAACGGCGACGGCCATACTCTGCAACTCGACCTCTATCCGCTGGACGATCGCATTGTTCTGCTCCCCCCGAAAGCCGACGAAGCGGCGGAAGGCGGTGCAGCATGACCCGCAGCCAGCGCCTCTCCAGTGGGCTTAACAGCATCTTTGACCACGTCAGCTTTATGCTCGACAACTACGATAGCATCACCGGCGACGCACGCCGCGACCTTCAAGAGGTGCTCTACATCGTCGGTGCGGCTCAGGACGAAGCCGCCCAACTTCCCATCGCAGAGGGAGGTGCAGCATGAGCCGCCTCTGCAAACGCTATACGGAGCATCACGAAACCGTCTGGAACGGCGTGACTATATCCATCAGCTACGAACCGCGCTGGCTCAGCCTTGCCGACGACTACGGCCTCGACACGGCCCACCTCGAAATCGAGGCCATTGCGCCAGAGCGCGCGCCGCTTCCCATCACGGAAACCGGCTACCGCTCACACTTCACGACGGCAAATGCCGTCGCCGCCATGGGCGGGCCGGTGGCGCTTGTACGCACATGGTTGGACGAAGAAGCCGCGAATCCTGCGTGGCGTCGGCAAGCCGACGCCGCCCGCCAGCTCACCCTCTTTTGAGGGTGAGCTGCTTCAGTTTAGGTTACGCAATCTGAGTCTCCGTGCGCGGTCCCTGAAGGCAGCTTCGCCGCCTTCCAGAATCTCGCAAACACTACGACGTATTTCCGGATTCTCCAGACTGCCTGAAACATAGGTGATTTCAGGCAGCGCTTCCGGACGATGCGGGCTGCACGACGCCACAATCACTTGATCGGCATCCGTGTTCACCACAAGGTTGGCATTGTGTGTGACGACAATGATTTGTCGCCGCTGTTTTGCTTCAAGGAAGCGCTCTACCAGCTCGTCGAAAATGGATTTTGGATCAAGATTCTCTTCCGGTTGATCAATGATAAGGGGACGGAGGTCCTCACGATCCACTGATAGATAGAGCAAAAGCAAGACAATCCCCCGCGTTCCGGGGGAAAGTTGTTCAATATCAACACCGTCATAGTTTATGCCGTATGCAATCCTGATATGCTTCGTATCATAAAGCCATTCAGAGACTTGCCCGACCCAAGCGCGATATGCATCCGCGTCTGCTCGATCAACCGGACTGTGATCCGTGAGTCCCGGCTGATTCTGTTCGAGAAAGGAACCCATAGCAGAGGCGACGGCATCACTGTCACCTTCTTCCCACGCCTTTTGTAGCATCTTGCGCGCAATAGCATGCAAAGAACCTTGGCCGCGAAATGGTCCGCCCTTTCGGAGATCGAGCAATCTTTCTCCGGCATCCGCCCATGCTTTCACATCCGCGATCCGGCGGACGGAAAAAGTCAGCCTCGACAGCGCACCGGTCTCGCTGCCGAGCCGCTCTTTCAGCGGTTCATAAAGGGCGGCAACCTCCATTTCTTCCGCGCGTATGGCGTCAAATATGAGCTTGTAGCATTCCCTCCGTCGAGCACGGATATCGGCGATCTTGACCCCGGACGCTTCCGCTTGTGTGATCTGCGCCTCGATCTTCTGAAGCCCTGCCTGTTCCCTCGAAATTGCTGAGGTCAGTTCCTGTAGCCGTCGCACCTTCGTCTGATCGACGCCTATTAGGTCCTGAAGGCGCTTCTGCTCTGCTTGCAGAGCGTGAATCGTCTGTTGATCGAGACCCTTGCCCGCAGCGAGGTACGAACCCGCGTTCACATCAGCCAATGGTACAGGCGCTACCCCCCTTAACGACTGAATCTCACTTTCGGCTGCGGCAAGGTGTTTAGACAGAATTGAGTCAACGTCGCCACTGAATACCGGTTCGAATGCCTGCCATTCCGCGCCCGAAAGCGCGGCGTCGGCATTTTTGTCTTGAAGGCTTGCAAGATACTTTTTCGCAGCGCTGTCGCGGAAATGGATAGCGGCATCTTGGAGCCGCGTGACGGCCTGTTTCTTCTGATTTAATTTGTCCGCTTTCGTGGACAATCCATCGAGCGCTTTTGTAACGCGATCAAGTTCGTTTGCCCGCTCTTCATTACCTTGGACAGAGATTAATTTCCTGTCTTTGTCAGCCCTCTCTATGGCGTCGAGGGCAGCCTGCTTTTTCTTTCTCAAAGTAGGTAGACTTGCCTCACGTTCCCGCTCCGCCGAAAGCGATGTGGATAGCTCGGCCAGTTCTTCTTCAAGCGTGGCGCGTTGCGTCCTGAACCGAGCGGCCCTGCTGTCCAACAATTCCCCGAAATCCGTTGCTCCGTAGCGATCATCCGTCGGATGGGCCTGAAAGATAACGCGCTCGATCTCGCCGAGAAGATCGTTCGTGAGACCGTCGGCCGCGCACAACTGCTCCACGAACTGTTGCGATAGATATTGCGCACGCGTCTCGTTCCAAAAATCGTTGTCCTCAAAATCCGAAAGATTGGCTTCGGTCGTGCTGTTATCGCCCCATGACAATTGGGATACGGATTCGGAAAGAAAATTGGCCGCTCGATGTAGGAAGGACCGCTTGTTTACGCGCGTGGACGAGGTAGCTGCCGCTCCCGCCGCGATCAAATCGGCGAGCGCAGTCTTTCCAGAGCCGCGTGCGCCGATAATGCAGACCAAACCCGGATTCAGAGAAACTGGGCCGCTGGCAATCCAAGTGGCGTTGGTAACGTCGACACGTCGGATTGTTTGCGATGGAACAGTTTCCTCCGGCGCTTGGTTTCCGACGAAAGCTCTGGTCGGCTCTATGCAGGCTTGCTTCAGTCCCTCGAAAGTCGGATCACCCTTGATCCAGCAATAGCGATCTTGGGCCGGGTTTCCCGCACGGTCTCCCGCGTGCGCGTCGCTCCCGTGAATGCAGGGTTTTCGGCCACCGTAAATTGCGTCCAGCTGCGCGCGCGACACGTTATCCGCTTCCCCCAACCAGAACGTGCGCTGTTTGGGATGCGAAGAGAAAATGACCTGGGCAGCCTTTTCGATTTCTGAACGCTGCGTCGCTTGGGAGGCATCATGCGCCAACCCTGACGTGCCGTCATTGCTTCCGGCGGCAACCGCAATCAGCGCATTATCCCTGATCCAAGCAGACCGTTTCCAAGCGTCGTTCAGTTCGTTGAAATCGACCTTGAACTGATTGCAGCCCATGGCAAGCGCTGTGCGGTCGTCCGGCACAGCCTCGCCTCTGGCGCGCGCATGCGCGCGACCAAGGCTCTTGTTAGCGTCCGCGCTCGTGGTGTAATTTCCGGTGTAGGCGATGGTGTATTCCGGGGTGGGGCATGCCCCACCCCGGAATGCGGCGTCGCTGGTGGCCACCGGGTTCATCGTTATGGTGGAGTTTGCACACTTCAACCGTG
>CAUJIW010000035.1 GCA_963205175.1 Pseudomonadota bacterium | reverse complement strand
AACCCGATCTCCCCGCGCCAAGCCCGCACCCTCCAGGTGATCCATGAAACGCGCCCCTCGCAGCCGTCAACGCCATGATTTATATGCGAAATATCACGATTACGACAGCGAAATCAGCGACTTACTTGGAGAATGTGGGTTGATGCCGCTGTAGTCCTGAATGAACGCCGCCAGCCGGTCGAAGTCGCGCTGGCTGAGCTGCCCCAGACCGGGGCGCGGCCCCACCTCGACGTCGGCCTCGATCATGGTGTCGACAGAGCGCATCACGACCCCGGCCAGGGCGCCGGTTGCGCGCGTACCGGACGACGGAACAGACGGGTGCAGCATGACGATACTTCCCTGGTGTGAGCGGGTGTGGGCATCGTGCCGCCTCAGGCTGCCTCGGTGCCGATGAACATCTGCTGCTCGGTGGCGAACAGGCGGGCAAGGTCCAGAATGATGACAAAACCCTGACTGTTGCGCCCGATGCCGCGGATGTAGTCGGAGCGCCAGCGCACGCCGATGTCGGGCGCGGCCTCCACCGCGGCGGCTTCCAGCGCGATGACCTCGATCACCCGATCGGCGACCAGGCCCAGCACCAGCTCCCGCCCGGCCCCCGCCACCGCGGTGACCAGAATGCGGCTGCTTTCGGTGACCGCGACCTCAGGCAGTCCCAGTTTCCGGCGGAGATCGATAACCGGTATGCTCTCGTTGCGGACATCGATCAGGCCGCCGAAATAGGCCGGGGCCTCGGGAATGGCGGTCATGGGCCGCATGTCGAGAATTTCCCGCACAGCCTGAACCGGTACGGCGAAGACCTCCCGGCCCAGGCCAAGCGTGACATACTGTTCCATCGATTGCGTCATGGCGTTCGCCGATCCTCACTTACTGCATCCGCTCGAAGTCGGCATCACGGGCATCCGCGCCGCCGGTGCTCAGGTTGAGCGCGAAGCCGTTGGCATGGTGGGCATGACCGTTGGCCTTGACCGCCCGTGCCGACGTCGCGGCCTTGGCCGGCAGCGCCTTGCGAGCGGCCGTGGCCGGCTGCGCGCGCCGCGTTTCCGGACGGGCCGGGCCGCGTTGATCGACGGCATCGATGCGGAAGTAGGAGATGTTGGCCTGCAGACGCTCCGACTGCGCCGCCAGCTCCTCCGACGTCGAGGACATTTCCTCGGCCGCGCCGGCATTCTGCTGGGTCACCTTGTCGAGCTGCTGGATCGCCTGGTTGATCTGGTCCGCGCCGATGTCCTGCTCGCGGCAGGCGGCGCTGATCTCCGACACCAGTTCGGCCGTGCGCTTGATGTCCGGCACCAGCCGGGTCAGCATCTCGCTTGCTTCCTGGGCGGCCTTTACGGTCTGGGAGGACATGTTGGAGATTTCCGCCGCCGCCGACTGGCTGCGTTCAGCGAGCTTGCGCACCTCCGAGGCGACCACCGCGAAGCCCTTGCCGTGCTCGCCGGCGCGGGCGGCCTCGACGGCGGCGTTGAGCGCCAGCAGGTCGGTCTGACGGGCGATTTCCTGCACGATGGTGATTTTCTCGGCGATGATCTGCATCGCCTCCATGGCCCGGCCCACTGCCTCGCCGCTGGCCTGGGCGTCCGTGGCCGACTGGCGGGCGATCTTCTCGGTCTGCTGGGCGTTGTCGGCGTTCTGCTTGATGTTGGAGGCCATCTCTTCCATCGACGAGGAGGCTTCCTCGGCCGACGAGGCCTGCTCGGTGGCGCCCTGCGACAGCTGTTCGGCACCAGCCGACAACTGTTGGCTGCCCGAGGACACGGTGTCGGCGGCGGCGATGGCATCGGCGACGACAACACCCAGCTTGTCCACCATCCGCTCGAGCGCGATGCCCAGCGTATCCTGTTCCGACAGACGCTGCGGCCGCACCGTCAGGTCGCCGCCGGCGATGGCGTCGGCAACCGCCGCGGTTTCGCGCAGGTTGGCGGTCATGCGGGACAGCGCGTCGACCAGGTCCTTCACCTCGTCGTCGGAGGTCACCTCGACCCGGGCGTTGAGGTCACCGATGGCGACGGCGTCGGCGAGGTGAATGGCTCGCGACAGGCCACGGCTGATACCGATGGCGATGAAGGCCGCCGCGGCGGCGCCGATGGCCAGGGCGCCGAGCGCGAGCGTGATGAGCAGCGTGCGGGCCTGACCATAGGCCTCCTCGGCCGCCACCTGGGCCTGCCGGATACGCTGGTTGTTCAGCTCGACAATGCTGTTGAGGTGTTTCTCGGCGTTACGGCGGTAGGTGCGGCCCTCCTGGCTCGACAGGGTGTTGGCGCGCTCCGGCTGGCCGGCGAAGACGATTTCCTGCACCTCGTCCTGGACGGCGAGGTAGTTTTTCCATTCAGCCTGGAAGGCCGCGGCGCGGCGACGACCCTCTTCGCTGGCTGAACGGCGATACTCTTCCACCTCACTGTCGATTTTTTGACGGGTCTCCGCCATTTCCTGCGCGGACTTTTTCATCGACTCCCGGTCGGTGGCCAGAATGAGATTCTTTTCCGACCGGATGGCCTGCAGCATGTCGATCTTCATTTCCTGGGCCGTCTGGCCCAGTCGCACCGGGCCTTCGATCATGGCGGTCATGCCGTCATTGATGTGGCCGAGCTGGCTGACACCGAAATAGGACGACACGCCGGACAACACGATGACGGCACTGAAAGCGAGGCCGAGCTTGGCCTTGATGGTGAAACGCATGGGATTTCTCCTGGATCTGGGGTGCCCTGTTCGGGCTGCATGGGTCATGAGGGGCTGTTGGGTGGTGCGCGCCGATCTCAGTGGAGCGCCATGTCCGGCAGAAGCTGGCCCGTCAGGACCCGCTCGATGTCGAGGACGATCACGAAATCCTCACCGCGCTTGCCGACGCAGCGGATATATTCCGGCCGCCATTTCATGCCGATGGCCGGCGTTGCCTCCAATGTCTCCACCGGCAACTCGGTGACCTCGTGCACCTTGTCGGCGCGCAGGGCGATGGTTGTCGGATCGCCGTCGAGATCGATCTCGATGACGACGAAGCGGGAATCGATGGTCGCGGCCGCCGCGTTCATGCCGAAGCGCAGCCGCGGATCGGCCAAGGGCACCACCCGGCCGCGCACATTGATCAGCCCGCTGACGAACGGATCGGCGCCCGGCACGTCGGTGACGTGGACGGTGTCGAGAATTTCCCGCACCAGCCCCGCCTCCAGCGCGAAGGTCTCGCCGTTGAGATCGATGGTGAGCACCTGCAAGGCGCCGTCGATATTGCTCAGGGTCATGGCCGGCCTCCTCAGCTCGCCGCCTTCAGGCGCTCCTCGAGCGCCTGACCGAATTGCACCAGATGATCGACCTCAAGGATGAGCGCGCAGGTGCCGTCGCCCAGAATGGTCGCACCGGAGAAGGTGGCGACATTGGCATGCAGCTTCGACAACGACTTGATGACGGTCTGGTGGTCGCCCAGCACCTGATCGACCACCAGGCCGACCCGATTGTCGCCGGAGGACACCACCACCACCTTCTGGTAGGGATCGGGCGGCGTCGACAGGTTGAACAGCTCCCGCAGGCGCAGGAACGGCACCAAATCACCCCGGATGTTGAGGAAATTGCGCCCCTGCGACCGGCGATCATCGTCCGGCGTCAGCTCGACGCATTCTTCGACCGCCGACAGCGGTATCACGTAGCGACCGGTGCCGATGCGCACCAGCAGGCCGTCGATGATCGCCAGTGTCAGCGGCAGGCTGAGCACGATGTCGGTGCCGGCGCCCGGCCTGCTGCGCACGTCGATGGCGCCGCGCAGCGTTTCGATGGTTTTCTTGACCACGTCCATGCCAACGCCGCGACCGGAGACATTGGTCACCTGGGCGGCGGTGGAGAAGCCCGGCTGGAAGATCAGCTGCAGCAGTTCCGGGTCGGTGAGTTCGGCCTCCGGCGCGATGAGGCCGTTCTCCTCCGCCCGGCGGCGGATGCGCGCCCGATCAAGCCCGCGACCATCGTCGCTGATGGTGATGAGGATGCGATCCCCGGCATGACGCGCGGCGAGCTTGAGCGAACCGCTGGCGGCTTTGCCGGCGGCGCTGCGGTCGGCGGCATACTCCAGGCCATGATCGATGGCATTGCGGATCAGGTGCACCAGCGGGTCGGCCAGCCGGTCGATCACGGTCTTGTCGAGCTCGGTCTCCTCGCCGGACGTGGTCAGCACCACGTCCTTGCCGAGATCGCGCGACAGATCGTGGACCAGGCGGCGGAAGCGCCCGAACAGCGAGCCGATCGGCACCAGGCGAATGCCCATGGTGGTATCCCGCAGGTCAAGGACCAGCCGCTCGATTTCCTCGGCGATGGACTTGACCTGCTGGTCGTCGGAATGGGTTGCCACCTGACGCAGGCGGGCCTGGGCAATCACCAGTTCGCCGACCCGGTCCATCAGTTCATCCAGACGTTCGGCGGAGACCCGCAGGCTGGCGGTTGCCTTGTCGCTGTGGCGTTCATCGTTGGCGGCCACCGGCGCCGCCGGCGCAGCGACGGACGCTGCGGGGATCGCCGGTTCAACCACCGTCGGCGCCACCGGGGCGACGGGCGACGGCACGGCGCTCTCCTCGATGTCCAGCGTCATGTCGTCGAGCAGAAACAGGAAGACATCCTCGATCGCCGACTTCGGCGCCTCGGTCTCCAGTTCGATAACCCAGCCGAACGTGCAGACGTCGGGTTGCAGCGCGTCGAGCGTCGGCACGTCGTCGACGATTGCCGTGACCTCGGCCTCGCCCAGCGCGCGCAGCTCGTCCAGCAGCAGCAGCGGGTTGTTGCCGGTGGTCAGAGCATCCTCCGGCAGTTTGATACAAATGCGATAACGATGGCGTGCAGCGATCGGCGCAGTCGTCGGTGTCGACGTCGCATCGGTCTCGCCGCCATCGGCAATCACCGCGTCAAGGTCGGCCAGAATGGCCGGACCGCGCTGGGGATCGACGACATCCGGCGTTTCGATCAGCCGCCGGATATGATCGCGCGCGGCGAGCGCTACATCGATCAGCGCCGGCGTGGTCGCCAGATGACCCTTGCGCACGAGATCGAAGGCGGTCTCGACATGGTGGGTGAAGGCCGCCACGGCATCAAAGCCGAACATCGAGCCCGAGCCCTTGATGGTATGCAACGCGCGGAAGGCGCCGTCGATCAGATCGGAATCGTCGAGCGCGCCATGCAGGTCGAGCAGCGACTGTTCGAGCTGCTCCAGCAGTTCCTGCGCCTCGGTCAGGAACACGGCGGTGGGATCGTTGGCGGTCATGCCCCCAGCACCTTCTTGACCACCGCCACCAGCTGCTCCTGCTGGAACGGTTTGGTGACCCAGCCCGTGGCGCCGGCGGCACGTGCTTCCTTTTTCAGCTCGCCATCGGATTCCGTGGTGAGAAACAGGATCGGCGTGCCCTGATAACCCGGCAGCTTGCGCAGCTCGCGGATCAGCGCCATGCCGTTCATCACCGGCATATTGAGATCGGTGATGACCAGATCGGCCTGCCGGCTTCTGGCTGCGGCGAGGCCCTCCGCCCCGTCATTGGCCTGCACCACATCATAGCCCGCCCCGGCGAGGGTCAGCTTGACCATCTGGCGCACGCTCGGTGAATCGTCGACGCTGAGAATGAGCTTGCCCATACGCGTATTACGCCTCCTATTGGCGAGTCGATATTAGTGACTGAAATGTTTCGACCGGCAGGCCGGCCTGGCGCCACCGGCTCGCCAGTTCGCCGTCCGGCGTGGCGCGCAGCTGCAAACGCTGCCCGGCCGCTGCGGCCGAGCGGCACGCGCTCACCAGCAGCTGGACCAGCGAAAAATCGCATTTTTCTAGCAAAATCGCATCGATCACGAGATCGCCGGCGGTCATCGCGCCGCGTAGCCGGGCATGTAGTTCCTGGACGTTTCCCAGCGTCACGACAGGATCGAGTGTCAGCTCGGCGGTGGTCGACTTCGGCACGATGCCTCCTTTGCAGTCCACAAAAACTAGTCTGCTACGTCTTTAGTCGTAGTGACCTGCCCCGGGTAATTTCCTCCAGTTGCGATTAGAGTCCAGCCTACGGAAGGACGGACGAGATGAAGCGCAAGAGGTTTACAGAAGAGCAGATCATTGGTGTGCTGAAGGAAGCGGAGGCTGGCGCGAAGACCGGCGATCTGGCGCGACGACACGGCATATCCGAGGCGACGATCTACAACTGGAAGGCCAAGTACGGCGGCCTTGAGGTGTCGGAGGCGACGCGGCTGCGTTCGCTGGAGGACGAGAACGCGAAGTTGAAGCGCCTGCTGGCTGACACGATGCTGGACAACGCGGCGTTGAAGGATCTTCTTTCAAAAAAATGGTGACGCCCGTCGCACAGCGAGAAGCGGTTGCTCATCTACGGGACCATCACGGGATGAGCGAGCGGCGGGCGTGCCGTGTCATCAATGCGGATCGCAAGAGCGTTCGCTATCAGTCCCGGCGACCGCCGGAGACGGCGTTGCGCGCCCGCTTGCGGGAGCTTGCCAACGAGCGCCGCCGGTTCGGCTATCGCCGGCTGCACATCCTGCTGCGGCGGGAAGGCGAGCCTTCAGGTGTCAACCGTGTCTACCGGCTCTATCGGGAGGAAGGTCTTGGCGTGCGCAAGCGTCGGGCACGGCGCCGGGCGGTCGGCACCCGCGCGCCGATTCTCGTCGAAGCCCGGCCCAATGCCCGCTGGAGCCTGGACTTCGTCCACGATCAGTTCACCTGCGGCAGGCGGTTCCGGGTACTCAACATCGTTGATGACGTGACCAGGGAATGCCTCGCCGCGATACCCGACACGTCGATCTCCGGTCGCCGTGTGGTGCGTGAACTGACCGGCATCATCGCCTGGCGCGGCAAACCTGGCATGATCGTCAGTGACAACGGGACCGAGTTCACCGCCAACGCGATCCTGGCCTGGTGCAAGGATCAGGAGATCGAGTGGCACTACATCGCACCCGGCAAGCCGATGCAGAACGGCTACGTCGAGAGCTTTAACGGGCGGATGCGGGACGAGCTGTTGAACGAGACCCTGTTCCACGGCCTCGATCATGCCCGCGCCGTGATCCGGGAGTGGGCCGAGGACTACAATAGCTGCCGCCCGCACTCCTCGATCGGATACGAGACCCCGTCCAGCTACGCCAAAACGACTTTTGCAATGGGGTCAGGCATGCCTGACCCCATTGCAAACAAGGCGCCGAAAGGCATAACCAAAACCGCCGAGGCTCTAGTCAGGGCTGGATGAAAGTTCCATGGCAGGTCA
>CAUJIW010000034.1 GCA_963205175.1 Pseudomonadota bacterium | reverse complement strand
ACATGCAGATCGAAGGCATGGCCGAACTCAACCAACCCATGATCGAGGAGGAAAATCAGCCCCTACACATCACCGCCAAAGCCGCCTGACGATGGCCCACGGCCACAGCCGAAATTACACCACCTTGACGGACGCGACCTTCGTGAAAGCAGCCACCGCCTACGAATATCAGCCGCCGCTCTTCGGGGAGTGCCCGATTGAACAGGCGGTCCACGCGATGGCGCATGCGGGTATTGCGGAGCGCGGGGCGATCTTCACGCGCACGGAGGTTGTGGAGTTCATTCTCGACCTCGCGGGATATGATCCGGCGTTGCCGCTCCATACCAAGCGGTTGCTGGAACCCTCCTTCGGCGGTGGTGATTTTCTGTTTCCCGCCATTGAACGGCTGCTGACATCCTACCGTCTGCATGGCGGGTCGAACGCGGAAGTAGACCTGATTGGGGCTATTCAAGCGGTCGAGCTGCATCATCACAGCGTTACCGAAACCGGGCAGGCGCTCGAACGGATGCTGATCGAACATGGTCTGACGCCGCATGCTGCTGCAACATTGCGTAAGGCCTGGCTCTTCCAGGGCGATTTTCTGCTGACAGAGTTTGATGATCGCTTTGATTTTGTGGTCGGCAACCCGCCCTATGTGCGGCAGGAGCTGATCGCCGACGCCCTGATGGCGGAGTATCGCCGCCGTTACCGGACGATTTATGACCGAGCAGACATCTACATTCCCTTCATCGAACGGTCCCTCGACCTATTGAATCCCGGTGGCGTCCTGGGCTTCATCTGCGCCGATCGATGGATGAAGAACCGGTACGGACGACCGCTCCGGGAATTGGTCGCGAGCGGCTATCACCTGCGCGCCTTTGTGGACATGGTGGACACACCGGCCTTCACCACCGACGTCATCACGTATCCTGGCATCTTCGTGATTGCCAATGAACCCGGCAACACGACCGCCGTGGCAAAACGCCCTGAAATCACGTCGCAGGCACTCACTTCCCTCGCAAGAGCAATGACGGGGCAGGTTACGGGGGGCAGTGACGTCCATGCATCGAAAATCGTGCAGCATGGCGGCGCGCCGTGGATCGTGGATACGAACCCCGGCATTGATCTGGTGCGTGCCCTCGAAGCGCGTTTTCCGACGCTTGAGGACGCCGGATGCAAGGTTGGGATTGGCGTTGCGACGGGTGCGGATCAGGCATTCATTGCCCCGTATGAGACCCTCGATGTGGAAGAGGACCGCAAGCTGCCGCTGGTGATGACCCGTGACATCCATTCCGGCGAGATCGCGTGGCGTGGCTATGGGGTCGTCAACCCGTTCGCCGATGAGGGCGGGCTCGTGGCGCTGGCGGACTATCCCCGCCTCGCACGCTATCTGGAAGCGCGAAAGGACGAGATTGCCGGGCGGCATGTGGCGAAGAAGTCTCCCGCTGGCTGGTATCGCACCATTGATCGCATCTACCCCGCCTTGGTGGCCAAGCCCAAGCTGCTGATTCCTGACATCAAGGGGGAAGCGCACATCGTCTATGATGAGGGCCGGTTCTACCCCCACCATAACCTGTATTTTGTCACGTCGGAGACGTGGGATTTGCGGGCGCTGCAAGCGGTGCTTCTCTCCAGCATCGCCCGTCTGTTCATTTCGACCTATTCGACCAAGATGCGCGGAGGGTATCTGCGCTATCAGGCGCAGTATCTTCGACGCATCCGCGTGCCCGTCTGGGCAGATGTTTCGGGCGAGCTCCGCGCGGAACTGATCGCCGCGGGCATAAGCCGGGATCGCGCCCGCTGCGATACGGCGATGGTGGCATTGTATCAACTGTCGGATGCGGAAGCCGACGCACTCACGCACGAGACAACGGCATGAGTCTTAATCTGGTAGATTATGAGCGGCAGGCGAAGGAGGCGACGATGGCCTTCTGGGGGAACCGCGAGAAAGCCCGGCAGAAGCAAATTGAAGCGGGCAACATCGACCAGGGCGAGCGGGCAGGGGTCACTGCTGGCAAGAACATGGATGGGTTCATTGCGCTCATCGTCGATCTGGTGGAGCAGAATGGCCTTGGCCATGCCGAACTGCACCAGACCAGTGCTGTCGTGACGCTGCCGGGGTATTTTCGTCCTACGAAGAAGTGGGACTTGCTGGTGATCAACGAAGGCCGGTTGGTCGCCGCGGTTGAGCTCAAGAGTCAGGTTGGCCCGTCTTTTGGCAACAATTTCAACAACCGGACCGAGGAAGCAATCGGCACGGCGCATGATTTTTGGACGGCCTATCGCGAAGGCTCACTTGGCAACCAACCCAAGCCGTTCCTTGGCTGGCTGATGATGGTGGAGGATGAGCCGCGTTCGCGCTTGCCTGTCCGTGACCGCTCGCCGCATTTCCCGGTATTCCCGGAATTCCAAGGCGCATCGTACCTGAAGCGGTACGATTTGCTGTGTGAACGGCTGGTGAAAGAGAATCTCTACACCGCCGCCGCACTCTTGGCGTCGCCACGCTCTGCCTCGGCCACGGGCGAATTCTGCGGGCTTTCCGAGCTCACTAGCCTGAAAACGTTTGTCACCACGCTGGCAGGACACATCGCCGCTGAGGCGGCGCGGTCGTAGCCCTCGATCATCGCTAATTCAAAGAATTGTAGGAGTCGGCCAAGTCCTTGTGATATTGGACAACGATGAACGCGATCCAGGCTCAGTTCTCGGATGTAGATGATCTGCTTAGAGAAGCGACGTACAATAGATCGCGTGGCCACGGTTTGTTCCTTATCGAGAATTCGGGCCTGACCTGCCACAGTACTTTCATTCAGCCACAATCAAAACCCCGCGCCGGGTGACGCGGGGCTCTGGTTAAGGCGGGTCGGGTTATTCCAGCGCAGGCGTTCGCCCGCGCCCGCTATTCCACCGTCACCGACTTGGCGAGGTTGCGCGGCTGGTCGACGTCGGTGCCCTTGGCGACGGCGACGTGGTAGGCCAGCAGCTGCACCGGCACGGCATAGACCAGCGGCGCGATGAAGCCGTCGACCGTGGGCATTTCCAGCGTTTCCAGCAGGCCGTCGCCGTGGCCGTCGATGCCGGTGGCATCCGAGATCAGGATTACCTGGCCGCCACGGGCGATGACCTCCTGCATGTTGGAGATGGTCTTGTCGAACAGCGGCCCTGAGGGCGCCACCACCACCACCGGCACCGTCTCGTCGATCAGCGCGATCGGCCCGTGCTTCATCTCGCCGGCGGCATAGCCCTCGGCGTGGATGTAGCTGATCTCCTTCAGCTTCAGCGCGCCTTCCAGCGCGATCGGGTAGTCCGGGCCACGCCCCAGGTAGAGCACGTCGGTGGCCTTGGCGACGCCGTGGGCGATGGCCGACACCGCCTCGTCGTGGGCCAGCGCCTCGTTCATCCGCGCCGGCACTTCGGTGAGTGCCTGCACCAGCGCTTCCTCGCGGCCGGCATCGATGGCGCCGCGCGCGCGGGCAAAGGCGATGGCGAAGGCCGCCAGCGTGGCGAGCTGGCAGGTGAAGGCCTTGGTGGAGGCAACGCCGATCTCGGGGCCGGCGTGGGTCGGCAGCACGGCGTCCGCCTCGCGGGCCATGCTGGAGCTCGGCACATTGACCACCGCCACCGTGTGCTGGCCGTGGGCCTTGCAGTGGCGCAGTGCTGCCAGCGTGTCGGCGGTCTCGCCGGACTGGGAGATGAACAGCGCCAGCCCGCCGGGGGTGAGCACCGGGTCGCGGTAGCGAAATTCCGAGGCGATATCGAGTTCGACCGGCACCCGGGCCTGCTGCTCGATCCAGTATTTGGCGACCATGCCGGCATAATAGCTGGTGCCGCAGGCGACGATGGCGACGCGCGATACCGTGGCGAGATCGAACGGCAGCGCCGGCAGGCCGACCTTGCCTTCCAGCGGCTGCAGGAAGGTGCCCAGCGTCTGGGCGACCACGGTCGGCTGCTCGTGGATCTCCTTCAGCATGAAGTGGCGGTAGTTGCCCTTGTCGATCAGGCCGCCGCTCACCGTCGACAGCGTCACCGGCCGGCTGACCGGCTGGTCGTGCTCGTCATAGACCTGGGCGCCGTCGCGGCCGAGCACGCACCAGTCGCCCTCTTCGAGATAGCAGATGCGGTTGGTGAGGTCGGACAGGGCGATGGCGTCGGAGCCCAGATACATCTCGCCCGTGCCATGGCCCAGCACCAGCGGGCTGCCGCGGCGGGCGCCGATCAGCAGGTCGTCGTGGCCGGTGAACAGGATGGCCAGCGCGAAGGCGCCGTGCAGCCGCTTCAGGCTGCGCCGCACTGCTTCCACCGGGGCGACGCCGTGCTCGATCTCGCGGGTGATCAGGTGGGCGACCACCTCGGTGTCGGTCTCGGACTCGAAGTGGCAGCCGGCGGCGATCAGCTCGCCGCGCA
>CAUJIW010000033.1 GCA_963205175.1 Pseudomonadota bacterium | reverse complement strand
GTGCCCACCGCGATGCCGACGACGCCGAGCGGCAGCTGGTTCAGCCGGTCGGCGTAGTTGAGGTAGGACAGCGAACCCTGCGGCAGCCGGCTGGCGAAGAACAGGTCGACGAACTGGCTGACCTGGTAGATGCCGGCCCCGAAGGTCGCCGGCAGGATCGCCCGGCCGAGCCGGCGGACCGCCGGGCTCAGGCGCGGCCAGCCCAGCCGGGGCGCGGCGCCGGCGCGCGCGCAGGCCGCCAGCAGCCACAGAAACTGGGCCATGCCGGCCAGTGATACCGCGATGCCCAGTGCCCGCGACGTCATGATTTCGCCGTCGTGCACCAGTAACAGCGCGCCGATCAGGCACAGGTTGAGCAGGATCGGCGCGGCGGCCGCCGCCGCGAAGCGGGACAGGCCGTTGAGGATGCCGCCCAGCAACGCTGTGAGCGAGATGAACAGCAGATAGGGAAAGGTCAGACGGGTCAGCTCGACCGCCAGTTCGAACTTGCCGGGGATGGCCCGGAAGGCGCCGCCGCCATTCATCACCCATACCAGCGCCGGCATGGCGACCTGCGCCAGCGCCGTCACCAGCAGCAGCACCGGCAGGAATACCCCCAGCACGTCCGACGCGAAGCGCCGCGCGCCCGCGGGGCCGCCCTCCCGCAGCTGCTGGCTGTAGGCTGGCACGAACGCCGCCGAGAACGCTCCTTCGGCAAACAGTCGACGGAAGATGTTGGGCAGCTTGAAGGCGAGGTTGAAGGCATCGGCGGCCATGCCGGCGCCGAGCAGGCGGGCCAGCAGCATGTCGCGGGCGAAGCCGGCGATCCGGCTTGCGAGCGTCAGCACGCCGATGGTGCCGGCGGCGCGCAGCAGGCTCACTGCGCCGGGTTCCCGGGTCCGCCGCACCAGGGCAGGGGCCGCGCGCGGCCGGTCCGGCGGGGCCGGTCAGTCCGGGGTACCCGCCGGTTCATCGGTCGCGGCTCAGGCGTGGCCGACGGTTTCGTCGGCGCCCTGGCCGGGCTGGCCCTGCCGCTGCTGCAGGTACAGCGCGGCGAAGTCGATCGGCTCCAGCAGCAGCGGCGGGAAACCGCCATCGCGGGTGGCGTCGGCGATGATCCGGCGGGCGAACGGAAACAGCAGACGCGGCGCCTCGACAACGAGGAAACCCTCGATCTGGTCTTCCGGCACGTTGCGCAGCCCGAACAGGCCGGCGTAGAGCAACTCGACCTGAAACGCCTTGAGCGCTTCATGACGGGCCACCGCCTCGATGCGCAGCTCGACCTCGAACGCTTCCTCGCCGATCCGGCGGGCGCCGACGTTGACGTTAACCTCGATGCGGGGCTGGGCCTGCCCCAGCGCCTGCAGCGACTGCGGCGCATTGGGGTTCTCGAACGACAGATCCTTCACATACTGGGCCATCAGACCGACCTGCGGCTGGGTGGCGGCTTCGTCGAGCCCGTTGGGGAGTTCGCTCATGGAAAAGACTCTCAATCTGCTTGGAGGATGTGGTGGCAAACGTGCTGGCGCGTTAGCATGTCGCAACGACGCGGTGCAAGCATCGCACGACGACAGCCGGGCGGTGCCGGCCTTGTTCCGGGCCAGCAGACACTTATCTATCCGTCATTATAGACCCTAAAGGCAGGCATTGATATGATGTCCGCCTACGAGGTTGAATGTCCGGCGCGACGCGCCCTGTGCCCATGTGGTTTGAGACAGCATGTCCGATAGCATACAGATCGTCGAAATCATCTTCCTGGCCATGCTGGCGGGGTTTGTCGCCCTGCGTCTGGTGAGCGTGCTCGGCCGGCGCACCGGTCACGAGAAGCCGGCGACGGATGGCTTTACCGGCAGCGAGCAGGCGAAGCCCAGCCTTGCCCCGAGTCCGGTCAACGATCTGCCGCGCGCGGCGCCGTTGCAGCTGCCGCCCGATCTGGCCCCCGCCACCCGCCGGGCGCTGGAGGACATCGCCGCCGTCGATCCCCGCTTCGAGCCGGTGCCGTTTGTTGATGGCGCCCGTGCCGCCTACCGGATGATCCTGGAGGCATTCTGGCAGGGGAACATCGAGTCGGTGAAGCCGTTCATCGCCGATGACGTGCTGGACCAGTTCCGGCGCGCCATCGCCGCGCGCGAGGCCGAAGGCCTGAGCGTCGACAACCGCCTTGTCAGCATCAACAAGGTCGCCATCACCGAGGCGAGCCTGCAGGGCGCCATGGCGGAAGTGACGGTACGTGTCGACGCCACCTTGTCGGCGGTCACCCGCGACCGCGACGGCAACGTCGTCGCCGGGTCCGCCAGCGCGCCGGTCGAGACCCATGACGTCTGGACCTTCAGCCGGCATACCCGCTCGCCGGACCCCAACTGGCTGCTGATCGCCACCGACGCCGAGGGATAATGACCCCGTTTTCGCCACTCCGGCGCGCCGCCGTGTCGCTGGCGCTCGCTACCGCCGTGCTGGCCGCCTGCGCTCCCACACCGCCCGTTTCAGCGCCCGTGCCGGTGCCGGCGAAGCCGGTGGCGCCCGAACCGCCGGCGCCTTCACGGGCCCGCGACCTGCCGCTGGCGGCGGGGCCGGCGGTGGCCGACCTGCCGGGCTGGCGTGACAACGATCCTGCCCGTGCGCTGGCGGCGTTCCGGGCGTCCTGCCGGGCGCTCACCATCCGCACCGACCAGAGTGGCCTGACCCAGCCCGGCGACTGGGCCGAGGTCTGCAGCGCGGCCGTCAGTGCCACCGATGCCCGCGCCTTCTTCGAGAGCCGCTTCGCCACCCTTGTGGTCGGTGATGGCAGCGGCCTCAACACCGGCTATTACGAGCCCGAGCTGGCGGGCGACCGCATGGCCTCGCCGGCCTATCCGGTGCCGCTCTACAAGCGGCCGCCGGAGCTGATCGACGTCGACCTCGGCGCCTTCCGCGACACGCTGCGCGGCCAGCGCATCGCTGGCCGGATCGAGGGCCGCCGGCTGGTCCCCTATGCCGATCGCGCGGCGATCGAGGATGGCGCGCTGGCCGGACGCGGGCTTGAACTGGCCTGGGCGGCCGATCCCTACGAGGTGTTCTTCCTGCAGATCCAGGGCTCCGGACGGGTCCGGCTGCCCGATGGCCAGGTGATGCGGGTGGGCTATGACGGCCAGAACGGGCATCCTTATGTCGGCATCGGCCGCAAACTGCTCGACATGGGCCTGCTGGCCAAGGGCCAGGCCTCGATGCAGGGCATCATCGCCTGGGCCCGCGCCAACCCGGACAAGGCGCGCGAGGTGATGCGGCTCAACCCGTCGTTCGTCTTCTTCCGCGAGCTTACCGGCCCTGGACCGCTCGGCGCGATGAACGTTGCGCTGAGCCCGGACATCTCGGTCGCCGCCGATCCGTCGTTCGTGCCGCTGGGGGCGCCGCTGTGGCTGGTCTCGGCCCGTCCCGACGTTGCCAGGCCAGCGCGCCAGCTGCCGTTCTCGCGGCTGATGGTGGCGCAGGACACCGGCGGCGCGATCACGGGCGCCAATCGCCTTGATGTGTTCTGGGGCCCTGGTGCCGATGCCGCGATCATCGCCGGCGGCATGAGCTGGCGCGGCAAGATGCTTCTGCTGCTGCCCGTGGCCGTCGTCGATAGACTGTTGGCGTCACCGCCGGAGTCCGGGTCGACTGCGTCGCCGGCCGGGCGATGAGCCGCAAGCTGCGCCCAGAGGAGGAAGCGCTGTGGGGTCAGGTGGCCGCCAGCGTCAAGCCGCTGGAAAAACGGGTAACCCCGCCCGATCTGCCGCGCCTGAAACCGCAGGTCGTCGCCCCGGCCGAGCGGGCGATGCCGGTCATGGGCCGACACCAGGCGGCGACACCACCGACGCAGGCGACGCTGGACGCGGTGTGGGACCGCAAGATCCGCACCGGCGAGGTGCTGCCCGATCTCATCATCGATCTGCACGGCCACCGCCGCGAGACCGCCTACACGGCGCTCACCCGTGGCCTGGCGCGCGCCCATGGCCGCCACGCCCGCGTCGTGCTGGTGGTCACCGGCAAGGGCAAGACCGGCGCCGACTGGCCGAGCCAGCCGGGCGGCGTGCTGCGCGAGGAACTGCCGCGCTGGCTGACAACCCCCGACCTGCGCCCCTATGTGGCGGCATTGCGCCCGGCCCACCCCCGCCACGGCGGGGATGGCGCCTGGTATGTCATCCTCAAGCGCGCCCGCTGAGCGCCAGGGGGAAGCCCCGGCGGCGGCGGCCTAGAGGATGAACCGGCTGAGGTCGGTGTTCTTGGCCAGGCTGGAGAGCTGGCGGTCGACGAAGCCGGCATCGATGCGCAGGGTCTCGCCGGCGCGGTCGGTGGCGTCGAAGCTGACGTCCTCCAGCAGCTTTTCCATCACCGTCTGCAACCGGCGGGCGCCGATGTTCTCCACCGTGTCGTTGACGTCCGCCGCGATGCGGGCGATCGCCTCGATGCCGTCATCGGTGAAGTCGAGCGTCACCACCTCGGTGGCCATCAACGCCCGATACTGGCGCAGCAGCGACGTCTCGGTGTCGGTGAGGATGCGCTTGAAGTCCTCGCGGGAGAGCCCCTTAAGCTCGACGCGGATCGGCAGGCGGCCCTGCAGTTCCGGCAGCAGGTCGGACGGCTTGGCGACGTGGAAGGCGCCTGATGCGATGAACAGGATGTGGTCGGTCTTCACCGGGCCATGTTTGGTGGCGACCGTCGTGCCCTCGATCAGCGGCAACAGGTCGCGTTGCACGCCCTCGCGGGAGACCGAGCCGCCCTGGACGTTGGAGACGGCGATCTTGTCCACCTCGTCGAGGAAGACGATGCCGTTCTGCTCGGTGGCGCGGATCGCCTCGCGGACGATCTCCTCCTGATCCAGCCGCTTGTCAGACTCCTCCGCCAGCAGCACCTCTCGCGCCTGGTCGACGCGCATCTTGCGCCGCTTGGTGCGCGGCCCCAGCGCCTTGCCCAGCATGTCGGAGAGATTGATCATCCCCACCGAGGCGCCCGGCATGCCGGGAATCTCGAAGGCCGGCGCGCCGCCGCTGTCCTGCACCTCCATCTCCACCTCGCGGTCGTTCAGCCCGCCCTCGCGCAGCAGGCCGCGAAACTTCTCGCGGGTGGCGTCGGAGGCGTCCTTGCCCACCAGTGCTTCCAGCAGCCGGTCCTCGGCGGCCTTGCCGGCGGCCTCGGCGACGTCGCCGCGCCGGGCCTCGCGCACCAGCCGGATCGCTTCCTCGACGAGGTCGCGGATGATCGAATCGACGTCACGGCCGACATAGCCGACCTCGGTGAACTTGGTGGCCTCGATCTTGAGGAACGGCGCGTTGGCGAGTTTCGCCAGCCGGCGGCTGATCTCGGTCTTGCCGCAGCCGGTGGGGCCGATCATCAGGATGTTCTTCGGCAGCACCTCGTCGCGCAGCGCGTCGGGCAGCTGCTGCCGGCGCCAGCGGTTGCGCAGCGCCACCGCGACGGCCTTCTTGGCCTCGGTCTGGCCGACGATATAGCGGTCGAGGGCGGCGACGATCTGCTTGGGGGTCAGTTCCGACATGTTCTGGGGCTCCACGGTGGCGGCCACCGCACTCTGGGGGGCATACAAGGTTTGGTTTCGCGATCGATTCGCCGGCCGTCAGGCCTCTATCGACTCGATGGTCAGGTTGCCGTTGGTGTAGACGCAGATATCGGCGGCGATCTTCATCGCCTTGCGGGCGATCGCTTCGGCGTCGAGGTCGAGGTCGATCAGCGCCCGGGCCGCCGACAGGGCATAGTTGCCGCCCGAGCCGATGCCGATCAGGCCATCCTCGGGTTCCAGCACGTCGCCGGTGCCGGTGAGCACCAGGCTGACGTTGCGGTCGGCGACCGCCATCATCGCCTCCAGCCGCCGCAGGTAGCGGTCGGTGCGCCAGTCCTTGGCCAGCTCGACACAGGCCCGGGTGAGCTGGCCGGGGTAGCGCTCCAGCTTCTGTTCCAGCCGTTCGAACAGGGTGAAAGCATCGGCGGTGGCGCCGGCGAAGCCGCCGATCACCGAGCCGTCGCCCAGCCGGCGGACCTTCTTGGCATTGCCCTTGATGACGGTGTTGCCGAGACTCACCTGGCCGTCGCCTGCCACGACGACGCGGCCGCCCTTGCGGACCGCGAGAATGGTGGTGCCGTGCCAGTTGGCGGCATCGAAAACGGATGGTTGCGACACGTTCGGGCTCCTGGGGGCTGGCTGACGCGGCCGGGTGGGCGGGTTCGACTGCCGATATGGGAAGCCCGGCGGCCGATGCAACGGGCAGAGGTAGCCTTCAAGGTTTGGAAACGATAGTGTGTCATGCACGGGTGCCGATGTGCGCAGGCACGTTGGAGCAGCATCACGGAGGGGTGAAGGACATGGCGGGGCGGGTTTTGCTGGTGGAGTTCAACGAACTTTCACCAACGTTGATGAACAAGTGGATCGCCGAGGGCATCCTGCCCAATTTCCAGCGGCTGCGTGACCGCTCGGCGGTTTATGTCACCGAGCCGGACGAGACCAACCCGGTCAACCTGGAGCCATGGATCCAGTGGTATTCGCTGCACACCGGCCTGCCGTTCAGCCAGCATGGCGTGTTTCACCTCACCGACGGCCCGCGCGCCGGCCATGACGATCTGTTCTCGCTGCTGCTTGCCAGCGGCGCGACCGTCGGCTGCGGAGGCAGCATGAACGTCAAGGCGTTCAAGGGCGAGGGTTCGTTCTTCATCGCCGACCCGTGGTGCGACGGCCAGCCCGCCTGGCCGGAGGATCTCAATACCTTCCAGCGCTTCGTCGCCCAGTCGGTGCGCGAGCACACCAACCCCGCCGGTTCCGGCGGCGCGGTGACGCCGGCCCAGTTCGTCGCCTTCATGGCCCGTCACGGGCTGAGCCCGGCGACCGTTGCCTCGACGGTGCGGCAGCTGCTGTCGGAAAAGATGAGCGATCCCAAGCTGAACTGGAAGCGCCCGGCGATCCTCGACCGGATGAATCTCGATCTGTTCAGCCATCTCTACCGCCGCCACCGGCCGGCCTTCGCGACCTTCTTCTCCAACAGCACGGCGCATTTGCAACACTGCTACTGGCGCCACATGGAACCAGACGTCTTCACCATCCGCCCCAGCGACAAGGAGCTGGCGCTTTATGGGGACGCCGTGCGGTTCGGCTATGTCGAGATGGACCGGATGATCGGCCGCCTGCAGGCGTTGCTGGAGCCCGGCGACCTGATGCTGCTCGCCACGGCGCTCAGCCAGCAGCCCTTCCTGCGCCGTGAGGCCGATGGCGGCCAGCTGTTCTACCGGCCGCGCGCGGTGGAGACCCTGCTTGCCGACCTCGGTGTGCGCTACCGCGATGTCGAGCCGGTGATGACGCACCAGTTCATGATCCGGTTCGAGTCCACCGACGAGGCCGAGGCCGCCGCCGCCTTGCTGCGCGGGCTGGCGGTCGATGGCAAGCCGCTGATCGGCATGCAGGATCATGGCGCCGAGGGGCTTTACTTCGGCTGCCAGATCAGCCGCCAGATCGGCCCGGAGGCGGTCATCACGTCCGCCATCTCCAACCGGAGCTGGCGCTTCTTTGACTGGTTCTACCAGATCGACGGCATGAAGAGCGGCTGTCACCATCCCGATGGCATCCTGTGGCTGGGCACCGGCGAGCATGTCGACGCCGGGCGCTGCTCGATTCTCGATGTGTTCCCGACGGTGCTGGAGGCGCTGGGCCGGGGCCACCTGATCCCGTCCGACCGCACTGGCCGCAACCTGCTGCCGGCCCCGGCGGCCCGGCGCGCCGCCTGAGGCGGCAGCCGGGGAGATCACCGCCCGAGGCGGCAGCCGGGGAGATCGCCGCCCGAGGCGGCAGCCGGGGCAGCGGTGGAATGGACGACGGTGGCCGGGACAGCCTTCGTGTGCGCCTAGCCCGTCAGGTGCGCATAAATCGTGGCACCGATAGCGATGCGCTGCTATAGCCCGCTCGATTGGAGCAGGTGGCATGCGCACGGCAAAGATTGAACGCAAGACCAAGGAGACGCAGATCAGCGTCGCCCTGAACCTCGATGGCACCGGCGAGTACACGGTCTCGACCGGCATCGGTTTTCTCGATCACATGCTGGAGCAGCTCTCCCGCCATTCGCTGATCGACCTCGACGTCGCGGCGACGGGTGATCTGCACATCGACTTCCACCACACTACCGAGGACAGCGGCATCGCCATCGGCCAGGCGGTGGCGAAAGCCGCGGGCGACCTGAAGGGCATCACCCGCTACGCCGACGCGCTGATCCCGATGGACGAGACGCTGACCCGGGTCGCCATCGACATTTCCGGCCGGCCCTATCTGGTCTGGAAGGTCGAGTTCTCGCGCGACAAGCTGGGTGACATGGACACCGAGCTGTTCAAGGAATGGTTCCAGGCCTTCGCCCAGGCGGCCGGCGTGACGCTGCATGTCGAGACGCTCTATGGCAGCAACAATCACCACATCGTCGAATCCTGCTATAAGGGTCTGGCGCGGGCGCTGCGGGCGGCGCTTACCATCGATCCGCGCAAGGCCGATGCCGTGCCGTCGACCAAGGGAACGCTGGGCGGCACCCTGTAAGCGTCTGGTTTGGAGTAAAGGCACCCGTGGCAGAACGTCTGGCGATCATCGACTACGGCTCGGGCAACCTGCGCTCGGCCGCCAAGGCGCTGGAGCGCGCCGCCGCCGATCTTGGCCGCGAGGTCGCGGTCAGCGTCACCGGTGATGCCCGGCTGGTCGCTCAGGCCGACCGCGTCGTGCTGCCGGGCGTTGGCGCCTTCGGCCAGTGCGCCACCGCGCTGCGCTCGATCGCCGGCATGGAGGCGGCGTTGCAGCAGGCGGTGATCGAGGGCGGCCGGCCGTTCCTGGGCATCTGCGTCGGCATGCAGCTGATGGCCCGGCGTGGCCTGGAGCACGGTCTGCACCAGGGGCTGGGCTGGGTGCCCGGCGACGTGGTGCGGCTGTCGCCCAACGATCCGCGGCTGAAGGTGCCGCACATGGGCTGGAACAAGGTCGCCTTCACCGAGGCCGGCCGCGCCCATCCGGTGCTGGCGCGGCTGGAGAACGACGGCTTCGCCTACTTCGTGCACAGCTACCATCTGGAGCCCGAGGAGCCGGCGCATGTGCTGGCGCGCACCGACTATGGCGGGCCGGTGACCGCGATCGTCGGCCGTGACAACCTGCTCGGCACCCAGTTTCATCCCGAGAAGAGCCAGGATTACGGCCTGGCGTTGTTGCGTGCGTTTCTGGAGTGGAAGCCATGAGCTTCACGATTTTCCCGGCGATCGACCTCAAGGGCGGCCAGGTGGTGCGCCTGAAGGAGGGCCTGATGGACCAGGCCACGGTGTTCAACACCGACCCCGCCGCCCAGGCCCGCAGCTTCGGCGCCCAGGGGGCGGCCTGGCTGCACATTGTCGACCTCGACGGCGCCTTCGCCGGCGAGCCGCGCAACGCGGCCGCGGTGGAGGCGATCATCGCCGCCTTTCCGGGCAAGACCCAGGTCGGCGGCGGCATCCGTGACGATGCCACCATCGAGCGCTGGCTGGGGCTGGGCGTCGCCCGCGTCGTCATCGGCACCGCCGCGCTGAAGAACCCGGCGCTGGTCAAGGCCGCCGCCGCCCGTCATCCGGGCCGCATCGTGGTGGCGGTGGACGCCCGCGACGGCATGGTGGCGACCGATGGCTGGGCCGCCGTCTCCGACGTGCCGGTGGCGGCGCTGGCGCAGCGCTTCGAGGATGCCGGCGTCGCCGCCGTGCTGTTCACCGACGTCGGCCGCGACGGCCTGCTCAAGGGCTGCAACGTCGAGGCGACGGTGGCGCTGGCGGAAGCCACCACCCTGCCGGTCATCGCCTCGGGCGGCGTTGCCGACATCGCCGACATCGAGGCGCTGGTGGCGGCCGCCGGCACGGTGAAGGGCCGGCTGGAAGGCGTCATCAGCGGCCGGGCGATCTATGACGGCCGGCTCGACCTCGGTGCGGCGCTGGCCTGCGCGCGCGTGGAGGTGGGGGCGGCATGATGCTGACCAAGCGCGTCATCCCCTGCCTTGATGTCAAGGACGGTCGCGTGGTCAAGGGCGTGCAGTTCCTTGATCTGGTGGACGCCGGCGATCCGGTCGAACAGGCCAAGGTCTATGACGCCGCCGGCGCCGACGAGCTGTGCTTCCTCGACATCACGGCGTCGTCCGACAACCGCGGCATCATCCTCGACGTGGTGCGCCGCACGGCGGAAGCCTGCTTCATGCCGCTCACCGTGGGCGGCGGCGTCCGCACCGCCGACGACGTGCGCCGGCTGCTGCTGGCCGGCGCCGACAAGGTGTCGGTCAACACCGCGGCCGTGCAGCGACCCGAGCTGGTGCGCGAGCTGGCCGAACAGTTCGGCAGCCAGTGCATCGTCGTCGCCATCGACGCCAAGCGGGTGAATGCCGAGGGCGAGCCGGACCGCTGGGAGATTTTCACCCACGGCGGCCGTACCCCCACCGGCATCGATGCCATCGCCTTCGCCCGCCAGGTCGTCGACCTCGGCGCCGGCGAGATCCTGCTGACCTCGATGGACAGCGACGGCGCCAGGAGCGGCTATGACCTGGCGCTGACCCGGGCGATCGCGGACGCCGTCAGCGTGCCGGTGATCGCTTCTGGCGGCGTCGGCTCGCTCGACCATCTGGTCGAGGGCGTCTCGACCGGCGGCGCCGACGCGGTGCTGGCGGCCTCGATCTTCCACTTCGGCACCCACACGGTGGGCGAGGCCAAGCAGCACATGGCCGAGGCCGGGCTGCCGGTGCGCCTGCAGGCCGCCCCGCCGGTTCGTGCGTCGGCCCGGGTGACGTCATGACGTCGGCGCCCGACCAGATCGCCACGCTCTACGCCACGGTACTGGCCCGTCGCGCGGCCGATCCGTCGGCGAGCTATGTCGCCAAGCTCACCGCCAGGGGGCGGGCGAAGATCGCCCAGAAGGTCGGCGAGGAAGGCCTTGAGACGGCGCTGGCGGCCGTCGGCGAGGGGCGGGCCCAGGTGATCGCCGAATCCGCCGACCTGCTGTTCCATCTGGCGGTGCTGTGGGCCGACTGCGGCATCACCCCCGATGACGTGATGGCGGAGCTGGCCCGCCGCGAAGGCACCTCGGGGCTGGCCGAGAAGGCCGCGCGCAAGGACTGAGGCGCCGTCGCCGGCCGATGCCGGCCCCTCTCGACGGCAGGCGGGGCGACCGGCTATCACGGGGGCGACCCGTGTTGACCCAGGAGCGATTCCATGGCCGTCCAGAGCCTCGAACCCTATGACGACAACAACATCTTCGCCCGTATCCTGCGCGGCGAAATTCCGGCGCGGAAGGTCTATGAGGACGAGTTCGCGCTGGCCTTCCACGACATCAACCCGCAGGCGCCGACCCATGTGCTGGTGATCCCCAAGGGGCGCTACGTGTCGTGGGCGGACTTCGCCGCCGGCGCGCCGGACGCGCTGATCGCCGGCTTCATCCGCGCCGTCGGCAAGACCGCCGAGGCGCTCGGCGTGGTCGCCGACGGGTATCGCCTGCTGGCCAACGCCGGGCCGCACTCCCACCAGGAAGTGCCGCACCTGCATGTCCATGTGTTCGCCGGCCGGCCGCTGGGGCCGATGCTGGTCCGCCACGACTGAACGGCCCGGCGGCCAAGATAGGTATTTAGCAATTTTATCTTGCTTTATCCCTTTAGTCCTGCCATGGTCGTGGTCGGAGCGGTTGGGTCGCGGCCATGGTGGCGGCGTCGCCCGGGGAGGGGGAGGCGCGGGTGATGCGGCGGGCGTGGTCGAAGGCGTCACGCAATTTTCTGTCTTTGCCGGGGGCGACGCACCGGCTAGCGTGGCGGCATAATCTTATTGATCCCGCGTGATGCGGGAGGGGGAAATCCACATGCTCTTCTGGCGAGTCAAGTCACTCGACGCCATCATGGCGAATGCCGAAAAGAAAAGTCTTCATCGCTCCCTGGGGGCCCTGCAACTGACCATGCTGGGCGTTGGCGCCATCATTGGCACCGGCATTTTCGTGCTGACGGCGGAAGCCGCGCAGAAGGCCGGGCCGGGCATGATGATCTCGTTCGTCATCGCCGCCTTCGTCTGCGGCGTGGCGGCGCTGTGTTATTCCGAACTGGCCTCGATGGTGCCGGTGTCGGGCTCCGCCTACACCTATTCCTACGCCGTGATGGGCGAGTTCGTCGCCTGGCTGGTGGGTTGGGCGCTGATCCTTGAATATGCCGTGGCGGCGAGCGCGGTGGCGGTCGGCTGGTCCGGCTATCTGGTCGGCCTGCTCGACCATTCGCTGGGTATCGAGATACCGCATGCGCTTGCCAACGGCCCCTATGCCGGCGGCATGGTCAACCTGCCTGCCATTGTCATCGCGCTGGCGGTGACGGCACTGCTCTATGTCGGCACCAAGGAGAGCGCGACGGTGAATGCCGTGCTGGTGGCGATCAAGGTGACGGCCCTGCTGGCCTTCATCGTCATCGCCCTGCCGGTGATGGACGACGCCAACTTCCAGCCGTTCGCGCCGCTGGGCGCCGCCGGCGTGATTGGCGCGGCCAGCTCGATCTTCTTCGCCTATGTCGGTTTCGACGCCGTGTCGACGGCGGCGGAGGAAACCAAGAATCCGCAGCGTAACGTGCCGATCGGCCTGATCGGCAGCCTGATTATCTGCACCATCTTCTACCTGCTGGTGGCCGCCGGCGCGACCGGCGCCTATGGTGCCCAGCCGCTGATGTCGGCGGCCGGCGCATGGCTGGAACCGGGCAGCACCGCCATGGCCGCCCGCTGCACCGAGGTCGCGGCGCTGGGCGAGCAGCCGCTGGTATGCTCGCGCGAGGCGCTGGCGCATGTGCTGCGCGCCATCGGCCACCCGGCGGTCGGCAACGCGCTCGGCCTGGCCGCCTTCCTGGCGCTGCCGTCGGTGATCCTGATGATGATCTACGGCCAGACCCGCATCTTCTTCGTGATGTCGCGCGACGGCCTGTTGCCGGATGTACTGAGCAAGGTCCATCCGAAATTCAGGACCCCGCATGTGGTGACCATCGTCACCGGCATCGGCGTCACCATCGCGGCGGCCTTCTTCCCGGTGGGGCGTCTGGCCGACATTTCCAACTCGGGCACGCTGTTCGCGTTCCTGATGGTGGCCATCGGCGTGATGCTGCTGCGGCGTTCGGAGCCGACCCGTATCCGCCATTTCCGCACGCCGGCGCTGTGGCTGGTGGGGCCGCTGGCCGCCATCGGGTGCATCGTGCTGTTCCTGTTCCTGCCGATCCAGGCCAAGCTGGTGTTCCCGATCTGGGCCGGCATCGGTCTGGTGGTGTACTTCCTCTACGGTTACCGCCGCAGCCACATGGCCCCCGGCGTGACGCCGCCGGCGGAATAAGGAGACGGGCATGACGGGCTGGCGCGTCAAACCGCTGCGTGACATCGTCGCGCATGCCGGGCGCCGCCCGCTCAAGCGCACGCTGGGCGCCGTCGACCTGACGCTGCTGGGCGTCGGTTCGATCATCGGCGCCGGGGTGTTCGTGCTCATCGGTGTCGCGGCGCAGAAGGCGGGTCCGGCGGTCGGGCTTGCCTTCGTGCTGGCGGGCCTGGTCAGCCTGTTCGCGGCGCTGGCCTATGCCGAGATGGCGGCGATGGCGCCGGTCGCCGGCGGTGCCTATACCTTTGCCTATGCCAGCCTCGGCGAGGCGCTGGCCTGGCTGGTAGGCTGGAATCTGGTGCTGGAACTGGCGGTCAGCGCGGCGGCGGTGGCCTCGGGCTGGTCAGGCTATGTCGTCGGGCTGGCGGGCCAGCTCGGCTTCGATCTGCCGGCGGTCTATGCCACCGTGCCAAGGCTGGGCGGCGTCGCCGATTTCCCGGCGATGGCCATTGTGCTGGCGGTGAGCCTGCTGCTGGCCCTGGGCACCCGGCGTTCCGCGCTGCTCAACAGCATCATGGTACTGGTCAAGATCGCGGTGCTGATGATCTTCCTGTGGCTGGCGGCGCCCGCCATGGCGCCGGCCAACTGGCAGCCGTTCCTGGCGCTGGGCTGGTTCGAGCGGATCAGCGGCGGCGAGACCATCGGCGTGCTGGCGGCCACCGCCGTGGTGTTCTTCGCCTATGTCGGCGTTCACACCCTGGCATCGACCGCCGAGGAGGCTCGTCGGCCCAACCGCGACCTGCCGCTGGCGCTGCTGGCGGCGATCCTGCTGTGCATCCTGGTGTTCGCCGTGGTCGGCCTGGTGTCGACCGGCGTCGTACGCTGGTTCGACCTCGGCCTCAGCAAGGAACCGCTGGCGCTGGTGCTGCGCGCCGCCCACCAGCCGGTGGCCGCCGGCGTCGTCGCCATCGGCGCGCTGGCCGGCCTGACGGCGGTGCTGCTGACCTTGCTCTACGGCCTGAGCCGGCTGGCCTTCGTGATGGCGCGCGACGGCCTGCTGCCGCCTGCCTTCGCCACCCTGCATGGCACCCGCGGCACCCCGCACGTGGTGACGCTGGCCGGGGGCGCGGTGGTGGCGCTGGTCGCTGGCCTGCTGCCGCTCGACAAGATCGTCGAGCTGTCCAACATCGGCACCCTGTTCGCGTTTCTCAGTGTCGCGGTCGGCGCACTGGTGCTGCGCCGCACCCACCCGGAATATCCCCGCCCGTTCCGCTGTCCGGCGCTGCCGCTGGTGGCGGGGCTGGCGATTCTGGGCTGCGGCGGCCTGATGCTGTTGCTGCCGGTGGATACCTGGTGGCGCTTCCTTGGCTGGTCGCTGCTGGGCGGGCTGGTCTATCTCGGCTACGGCCGCCGGCGCAGCGATCTTGCCGGTTGAGCCTGGCCCGGGCGCTTATCCCAGCCGGGCGGCGACCAGCGCCTTGAGATCGGCCTCCGGCCGGGCGCCGATGTGGGAGATGGCTTCCGCCGCCGCGATGCAGCCGATGCGGCCGCACTCGGCCAGCGGCCGGTGCGCGGTCAGGCCATGCAGGAAACCGCTGGCGAACAGGTCGCCGGCGCCGGTGGTATCCACCACCGTCACGCCGGGCTCGGCGGCGACGATGTGGCGTTCCTCGGGCGTCAGCACCACCACGCCGTGCTCGGAGCGGGTGACGGCGGCGATGTCGCAGACGCAGGCCAGCTGGTCCAGCGCCTGGTCGAAGTCCTCGGTCTGGTAGAGCGACTTCAGCTCGACCTCGTTGGCGAACAGCACGTCGACATGGCCGCGCACCAGGTCAAGGAACTCCGCCCGGTGGCGGTCGACGCAGAACGGGTCGGACAGGGTGAAGGCGACCCGGTTGCCATGGCGGTGGGCAATGCGGATGGCATCGACAATCGCCTGCTTGGCCGCCGGCGCGTCCCACAGATAGCCCTCGATGTAGAGCACGTCGGCGCGGGCGACCTGGGCGGCGTCGATGTCCGCCGAGCTGAGCTGGGTCGAGGCGCCGAGAAAGGTGTTCATGGTGCGCTGGCCGTCCGGCGTCACCAGCACCAGACAGCGCGCGGTGGCCGGGCCGTCGGTGGCGGGCTCGGTGGTGTATTCGACACCCAGCGCCCGGATGTCGTGCGCGAACACGCCGCCCAGCTGGTCGTCGCGCACCCGGCCGATGAAGCCGACCTTCGCGCCCAGTGCCGCCAGCCCGGCGATGCTGTTGGCGGCGGAACCGCCGGAGACCTCGCGGCCCGGCCCCATCAGGCCGTAGAGCCGGGTCGCTTCCGCCTCGTCGATCAGCCGCATGGCGCCTTTCACCAGGCCCTGGTCGGCGAGGAAAGTGTCCTCGGCGCGGGCGATGACGTCGACGATGGCATTGCCGATGGCGAGAACGTGAAGGCGGTTGGTCATCATCTTCCTCGTGCTGGAGCGGTCTTGCGTGCCTAGCCGGCAACGTCCGGTCTCGCAACCATTGACGCCACCGGGCCGATCGGTCACGCCTTGGCCATGGTACGCGCCCTCACCCTTGCCATCGGCCAGTTGTCCGACCCGCGTTTCATCCGGCTGCTGCTGGGCTCGACGCTGCTGACGCTGCTGGTGTTCGCCGGCGTCTGGTGGGGTCTCGACCGGCTGGTGAACATGGTCGATAGCCGTGGCTGGCCGCTGTGGGCGGCCAATGCCTGGGGCTGGATCGACGGCACCGTGGCGGCGCTGGGGCTGCTGCTGTCGCTGTGGCTGCTGTTCCCGGCGGTGGCCACCGCGATCATGGGCATTCTGCTCGACGTCGCCGTCGACGCGGTGGAGGACCGTCACTACCCGCACGCCCGCGCCCCCCGGCCGATGGGCTGGGTCGAGGGGCCGTGGCTGGGTCTCTTGTCGGGGCTGCGGCTGCTGGCATGGAACCTGCTGGCGCTGCCGGTGTATCTGCTGCTGCTGTTCACCGCCGTCGGGCCGCTGGTGCTGTTCGTGCTCCTCAACGGCTATCTGCTGGGGCGGGACTATGTGCAGATGGTGGCGATCCGCCATCTCGGCGGACGCGGCGAGCGCGCCTTCCGGGCCAGCCACCGTCCGCTGCTGTTCCGGCTCGGTTTGCCGGTGACGCTGCTGTTCATGGTGCCGGTGCTGAACCTGCTGGCACCCCTGATCGGCGCCGCGCTGGCCACCCACCTGTTCCATGAGGCGCGGGGCGACCGGCCGGTCGGCACCGCGCTCCGGCAGTGAGGGCCTTGCGCCCGCCGGCCGGCTGCGTCAGTGAGGAGGCATGATGCTGTTGCGTGTTGCTGCTCCCCCCGTCCTGCTGGCGGTCCTGCTGGCGCTGGCCGGCTGCGCCACCACCGCCACCGAGGCGCCACTGCCGGCGCCGGGCAAGCCGCCGCGCCCGGCCGCCGCCCGGCCGGGCGATACCGTGAGCGGTGTCGCGCTGGTGCTCGGCCGCACCATCGACGAGGTCACCGAAAAGCTCGGCACCCCCAGCTTCGAGCGTCGCGAGGGCGGCGCCCGCCACCTGCAGTTCGGCGGCCCGCCTTGCGTGCTCGACGTCTATTTCTACGAGGACCCGCCGGGGACGCCGGCGACCGCCCGCCATGCCGAGGCCCGCTTCGTCGATGGCCGCGACGCCGAGGCCGGCGCTTGCGTCGATGCCCGCCGGCGCGCGCGCATCGGCTATTAGTCCCACTCGGCGCGCACGCTGTCGTCGGTCTCCCGCGCCAGCCGATCGCGACGGACCGCGGCCAGCTGCATGGGCTCCGCCAGGCGTCGCACCGCCCAGGCGGCGGCACCGCGCACCACCGGCGCGGGATCATCGACGCACGCCAGCACCGCCGGCAGCAGGGCGGGCGCGGCGCTGTTGCCGGCGGCGATGAGCGCGTTGCGCACCAGCCGGTCGCGGCCGATGCGCTTGATCGGCGAGCCGGCGAACACCTGGCGGAAGCCGGCGTCGTCCAGCGCCAGCAGCTCGGCCAGTCGCGGCGCGGTCAGCTCCAGCCGCGGGCTGAACGCCATCTCGCGGGCGGCGGCCGCGAACTTGTTCCACGGGCAGGCGGCCAGACAGTCGTCGCAGCCGTAGACGCGGTTGCCCAGCGCCGCGCGCAGTTCGCGCGGGATCGGCCCCTTGTGTTCGATGGTGAGGTAGGAGACACAGCGGCGCGCATCGAGCTGGTAGGGGGCCGGGAAGGCATCGGTGGGGCAGGCGGTCTGGCAGGCGGTGCAGGAGCCGCAGCGGTCGGCGTGCGGCGCATCCGCCTCCAGGTCGAGCGTGGTGTAGATGGCGCCAAGGAACAGCCAGCTGCCATGGCGGCGCGACACCAGGTTGGTGTGCTTGCCCTGCCAGCCGAGCCCGGCGGCGGCGGCCAGCGGCTTTTCCATCACTGGCGCGGTGTCGACGAAGACTTTTACGTCTGCCGGACCACGGCCGGCGGGGACGTCTGCCGGACCACGGCCGGCGGGGATGGCCGCCTCCAGCAGCCAGCGGGCCAGCTGCTTCAGCCGCTTCTTGATGACGTCGTGGTAGTCCGCGCCCTGGGCATAGACCGAGATGACGCCCAGTTGCGGATGGTCGGCATGGCGGCGCGGGTCGAGCGCCGGCGCGTAACTCATCCCCAGCATCACCACCGAACGCACCTGCGGCCACAGTCCGCGCGGGCTGGCCCGCTCGCCGGCCCGCTCGGCCATCCACAGCATGTCGCCATGGCGCCCTGCGGCGAGCCAGGCGGCCAGCCGGGCCCCGGCCTCCGGGCAGGCCTCGGCCGGGGCGATGCCGATGGCGTCGAACCCCAGCAGCCGGGCCTGATTGGCCAGCGCCTGTTTCAGAAGTCCAGCTTGTCGTAGTGGTTGGGCGGCACGAGTCCGGCCGTCCGCTCGGTCAGCAGCGGCCGGAAACTGGGACGGGACTTGATCGCCGAGTACCATTGCTTCGCCAGATCGTGGGTTTTCCAGTCGATGCCACCCAGATAATCGACCACCGAGACGTGGGCGGCGGCCGCGATGTCGGCCAGGCTGAACGTCGAGCCACCCAGCCACCGGCGATGATCCAGCAGATATTCCAGATAGTCCAGATGCCCCTCGACCGCCTGGTGGGCCTGACGCAGCAGCGTGGTGTTGGGCGGCTGGCGGGTGATGATGCGGTGCCACATCCGTTCCTGCAGCAGGATGACCCCCACCTCGGCGAAGAATTTCTGGTCGAACCAGGCGATCACCCGGCGCACCTCGGCGCGCTCCAGCGGGCCGGACCCCATCAGCGGGCTGTCGCGCACCGTTTCCTCGAAATATTCCAGGATGGCGGTGGAATCCGCCAGCACCACGTCCTCGCTGGCCGAGGTCACCACCGGCGTCTGGCCGGCCGGATTGAGGGCGAGGAAAGCGTCGCGCCCCTCCCACGGGTGTTCGCCGACCAGTTCGGTCGGCACGCTCTTCTCGGCGAGCGCCAGCCGCACCTTGCGGGAAAACGGACAGAGGGAATAATGATAGAGCCGCCACATATCGGCGTGACCATAGCGACCGTGGTCCCGGCCGGGAAGGGTCCGCGCACGCCTAATTGCACCAGATGGTCAGGGCGACGGCGCCCGAGCGTCAGTGCGACGGTGAATGATGGCCCGGCGGCGCCTGGTCGAGGCGCAGGTGCTGCTCGATCCAGCGCCCCAGCGGCCGGCGGGCGACGACCAGGCCGAGCCCGCTCGCCGCGATCACGCCGCCGAATATCCATGGTGCCTGGTTGGCATCCACCCGTTCAAGGCCCAGCGCCACCAGCAGGGCGGTGAGCCCCGGAATGCCGATCAGCACCGCAAGACGTATCAGGGTCGCCATCCGCCTCTCCCGTTCATGGGTTGATGCCGGAGACCCAGCAAGACCCACGCCACAGGACTAACAAATTGAAATTGATAAAGAGTTACGTCGTTTCGGCGCCGTTTTTCGTGTCGAAATGGCGCACCTGCCGACCGGGCAGGTGCCGCGCTTGTCCCACTGTGGCACGTCGCGGCCCGGGTGGCGGCAACGCGCCGTCCCTGATTCGCCTGCCGGCGCTGATTTGCGTGTCGTGCCATGTTCCGCTGCCCGTGATCAGGCTATAGGGTTGCGGTTCAGGCATCCATCACACCGGGGGGGGCAGGGCCAGGCATGAAGACGGTATCGAGCTGGCGCAGCCATGGCGGCACCCAGGGGGTCTATACGCATCAGTCGACGCTCACCGGCACGCCGATGACCTTCTCGGTGTTCGTGCCGGATCATCCGCCCGGTGCCCGGCTGCCGGTGCTGTGGTATCTCTCCGGGCTTACCTGCACCCACGCCAACGTCACCGAGAAAGGCGAGTATCGCGCCGCCTGCGCCGCCCGCGGCATCGTGTTCGTCGCGCCCGACACCAGCCCGCGCGGTGCCGGGGTGCCGGACGATGCCGCCTATGACTTCGGTCAGGGCGCCGGTTTCTATGTCGACGCCACCCAGGCGCCATGGTCACGCCACTTCCGGATGCGCGGCTATGTCGAGGACGAGCTGCCGGCGCTTGTCGCCGCCCATTTCCCGGTCGATCTCGCGCGTCAGGGGATCACCGGCCACTCGATGGGCGGGCATGGCGCATTGACCATCGCCTTGCGCAACCCCGGACGTTTCCGTTCGACCAGCGCGTTCTCGCCGATCGTCAGTCCGCTGCACTGTCCGTGGGGTGAGAAAGCGCTCACCGGCTATCTCGGCGCCGATCGCGCGGCCTGGCGCGCCTATGACGCCTGCGCGCTGATCGACGACGGCGCCCGCCTGCCGGACCTGCTGGTTGATCAGGGCACGGCAGACGACTTTCTCGACACGCAACTGCGGACATCGCTGCTGGAGACCGCGTGTGCCCGCGCCGGCCAGCCCGCCACCATCCGCCTGCAGACGGGCTATGACCATTCCTACTATTTCATCTCCACCTTCATGGCCGAGCACATCGGCTGGCATGCCGCGCGGCTGACCGCATGACCGATCCCGACCGCCTGCGTGCGATCATCGCCGCGCATCGCGACGCCGAGGGGCCGCTGCTGCCGATCCTGCATGACGTGCAGGCGGCGTTCGGCTGTATCGACGCGGCGGCCCAGGCCGCCATCGCCGCCGCCCTCAACCTCAGCCGGGCCGAGGTCCACGGGGTGGTGAGTTTCTACCATGATTTCAGCCAGACGCCGGACCACCGTCCGCTGGTGCAGCTCTGCCGGGCGGAAGCCTGCCAGGCGCGCGGCGCCGAGGCGCTGGCGGCGGTCGCACAGGTCGCGGCCGGCGAACGGGTGCGGGTGGCGGCCGTCTACTGCCTCGGTCTGTGCAGCGTCGGCCCCAATGCACGCATCGGCGACCGGCTGCACGCACGACTGGACGAGGACGGCCTGACCAGGCTGATCGCCGCGCTATGATCCGGGTCCGCCTTGCCGACGACGCGCTGGCGATCGCCTGCGGTGCCGATGCGGTGGCGGCGGCGTTCGCGGCCGCCGGCTGCCTGGTGGAGCGCTGTTCCAGCTGGGGCCTGCACTGGCTGGAACCGCTGGCCGAGATTGACGGCCACGGGTTCGGGCCGCTGACGCCGGCCGATGTGTCCGCCGTGCTGGCGGGCCGTAGCGACAGGGGAATCGGTCCCATCGCCACCCACCCGTTCCTGGCACGACAGCAGCGGCTCACCTTTGCCCGCGCCGGCAGGACGCGGCCGCTGAGCCTGGACGACTATGCGGCGACCGACGGCTGGGCCGGACTGCGCCGGGCGCGCGCGCTGCCGCCGGAACAGGTGATCGCCGAGGTCGCCGGGTCGGGTTTGCGCGGGCGCGGCGGCGCCGGCTTTCCCGCCGGCGTCAAGTGGCGGACGGTGGCCGAGGCGGGAGGGCAATCGGGGACGGGGCGCAAATACATCGTCTGCAACGCCGACGAGGGCGACAGCGGCACCTTCGCCGATCGCATGCTGATGGAGGGTGATCCGTTCGCGCTGCTGGAGGGCATGGCCATTGCCGGTCACGCCGTCGGCGCCGGCCACGGCTATGTCTATGTGCGCAGCGAATATCCCCATGCCATCGCCCGGCTGCGGGCGGCGGTCGCGCTGGCCGCACCCATCATCGCGCCGTTTGGCGTCGAGGTCCGGGTCGGCGCCGGTGCTTATGTCTGCGGCGAGGAGACCGCGCTGCTGAACTCGCTGGAAGGGCGTCGGGGCGAGGTGCGCGCCAAGCCGCCGCTGCCGGCCCTGCACGGGCTGTTCGGCCGCCCGACCGTGGTCAACAACGTGCTGACGCTGGCGGCGGTGCCGCACATCCTGCGCGAGGGCGGCGCTGCTGCCTATCACGGTCTCGGCACCGGCCGTTCGCGGGGCACCATGCCGATCCAGCTCGCCGGTAACGTCAGGTATGGCGGGCTCTATGAAACGGCGTTCGGGATCACGCTCAACGCGCTGATCCACGACATCGGCGGCGGCACGGCTTCGGGCCGCCCGGTCAAGGCGGTGCAGGTGGGCGGGCCGCTGGGCGCCTACATTCACCCGGACCGGTTCGACCTGCCGTTCGACTACGAGGCCTATGCCGCCGCCGACGCACTGATCGGCCACGGCGGCGTGGTGGTGTTCGACGACACGGCGGACATGGCGCGGCTGGCCCGCGTCGCCATGCAGTTCTGCGCCATCGAGAGCTGCGGCAAGTGCACGCCGTGTCGTATCGGCTCGACCCGTGGCGTCGAGCTGATCGATCGCCTGCGGGCACCGGCGCCCGCCGATGCCGTCGCGGCGCTACCGCAGATGCGCAACGCGCCCAAGGGCGGCCGCCGCCGCGCCGACGATCTCGCCCTGCTGGAGGAGCTGTGCGAGACGATGCGGTTCGGCTCGCTGTGTGCCCTGGGCGGCTTCACGCCGTATCCGGTGCTCTCGGCACTGCGGCAGTGGCCGGAGGATTTCGCATGATGCCCCCCGCCGGTCGCTGCGCCGTACCGCACTCTCTGCTATCATCGGCGGTGTCCGCCCCTGATCGCCCGCTGTCTCGCGCAAGGGAGCCGCGCCATGGGTTTTGAACGGCAGCCTGATTTCGGTACGCCCGAGGTGGTGGCGCCGCACGATGTCACGCTGAGCATCGACGGGCGCCCGGTGACGGTGCCGGCCGGCACCAGCGTCATGCGCGCCGCCGCCGTGGCCGGTGGCGCCATTCCCCGGCTGTGCGCCACCGACAGCCTTAACGCCTTTGGTTCCTGCCGGCTTTGCCTTGTCGAGGTGGAGGGCATGCGCGGCACCCCCGCCAGCTGCACCACGCCGGTGGCCGAGGGCATGGTCGTGCACACCCAGACGCCTCGTCTGCAGAAGCTGCGCCGGGGTGTGATGGAACTGTATATTTCCGATCATCCGCTCGACTGCCTGACCTGTGGCGCCAACAACGACTGCGAGCTGCAGGACATGGCCGCCGCCGTCGGTCTGCGTGATGTGCGCTACGGCTATCAGGGAGCGAACCACCTCGACGGCGCGTCCGATTCATCCAACCCCTATTTCGACTTCGATCCGGCCAAGTGCATCGTTTGCGCCCGCTGCGTGCGCGCCTGCGACGAGGTGCAGGGCACGCTGGCGCTCACCGTCACCGGGCGCGGCTTCCAGTCGGTGGTCAGTGCCGGGCAGGCGGATGATGACTTCCTGTCCAGCGAGTGCGTCAGCTGCGGCGCCTGCGTCCAGGCCTGTCCCACCGCCAGCCTGCAGGAAAAAAGCGTCAGGGCGATCGGCAAGCCGGAGCGGTCGGTGATCACCACCTGCGCCTATTGCGGCGTCGGCTGCACTTTCCGCGCCGAGATGCGCGGCGAGCAGCTGGTGCGGATGGTGCCCTGGAAGGACGGCAAGGCCAATCGTGGTCACAGCTGCGTCAAGGGCCGTTTCGCCTGGGGCTACGCCCACCACCAGGACCGCGTCACCACACCGATGATCCGCGAGTCGATCGACCAGCCCTGGCGGCCGGTGAGCTGGGACGAGGCGCTCGGCTTCACCGCCGCCCGCCTGCGGGCCATCAGGGCGACGCACGGGCCGCGCGCGCTGGGCGGCATCACGTCGAGCCGCTGCACCAACGAGGAAACGTTCCTGGTGCAGAAACTGGTACGCGCGGGCTTTGGTTCCAACAACGTCGACACCTGTGCACGGGTCTGCCATTCGCCCACCGGCTACGGCCTCAAGACCACGTTCGGCACCTCGGCGGGCACCCAGGATTTCGACAGCGTGATGGCGGCGGACGTCATCATGGTGATTGGCGCCAACCCCACCGACGCCCATCCGGTATTCGCCAGCCGGCTGAAACGCCGGCTGCGCCAGGGGGCGCGGCTGATCGTCATCGACCCGCGCCGCATCGATCTGGTGCGCAGTCCCCGCGTCGAGGCGGCGCATCACCTGGCGTTGCGGCCAGGCACCAACGTGGCGGTGCTGACCGCGATGGCACATGTCGTCGTTACCGAGGGCCTGGGCGACGCGGCGTTCGTCAGCGCCCGTTGCGACGCCGACAGCCATGAGGACTGGGCCCGCTTCGTCGCCGACACCCGCCACAGCCCGGAAGCGCTGGAGGCCGTCACCGGCGTGCCGGCGGCGACGGTGCGCGCCGCCGCGCGGCTCTATGCCACCGGCGGCAACGCCGCGATCTATTATGGCCTCGGCGTCACCGAGCACAGCCAGGGCTCGTCGACAGTGATGGCGATCGCCAACCTGGCGATGGCGACCGGCAACATCGGCCGGCCGGGCGTGGGCGTCAATCCGCTGCGCGGCCAGAACAATGTCCAGGGTTCGTGCGACATGGGCAGTTTCCCCCATGAGCTGTCGGGCTACCGTCACGTCGCCGACGCCGCGACGCGGGCGCTGTTCGAGCGCGACTGGGGCGTCAGCCTGGACCCCGAACCGGGTCTGCGCATCCCCAACATGCTCGACGCCGCGCTCGACGGGTCGTTCCGGGCGATCTACATCCAGGGCGAGGACATTCTCCAGTCCGATCCCGACAGCCGGCATGTCGCGGCCGGGCTGGCGGCGATGGAGCTGGTCATCGTCCACGACCTGTTCCTCAACGAGACGGCGACCTACGCCCATGTCTTCCTGCCCGGTTCGACCTTTCTGGAGAAGGACGGCACCTTCACCAACGCCGAGCGGCGCATCCAGCGGGTGCGCAAGGTGATGACGCCCGCCAGCGGTATGGCGGACTGGGAGGTGACCCAGGCGCTCGCCAACGCCCTCGGGCTTGGCTGGCGCTACACGCACCCCGGCGAGATCATGGACGAGATCGCCCGGCTGACGCCGAGTTTCGCCGGCGTGTCATATGCCCGGCTGGAACAGGCGGGCTCGCTGCAGTGGCCGGTCAACGACGCCGCGCCGGAAGGCTCGCCGATCATGCATGTGGAGGGCTTCGTGCGTGGCCGCGGTCAGTTCGTGGTCACCGACTATGTGCCGACCGACGAGAAAACCGGACCGCGGTTTCCGCTGCTGCTGACGACCGGGCGCATCCTCAGCCAGTACAATGTGGGCGCCCAGACCCGACGCACCGCCAACACCGTCTGGCATCAGGAGGATGTGCTGGAGATCCACCCGGCCGACGCGGAGAATCGCGGTGTCCGCAGTGGCGACTGGGTGCGGCTGGCCAGCCGCAAGGGCGAGACGACCCTGCGCGCCCTGGTGACGGACCGGGTGGCACCCGGGGTGGTCTACACCACCTTCCATCACCCGGAGACCCAGGCCAACGTGGTCACCACCGACTATTCCGACTGGGCCACCAACTGCCCCGAGTACAAGGTGACGGCGGTGCAGGTGACGCCCTCCAACGGCCCCAGCGACTGGCAGCGGCAACAGGCGGCGCTCGCCGAGCGGTCGCGGCGTGTCCTGGCCGTCGATGCCGCGGGCTGACGGACGGCGGTCGAGGGAGCACGCCTGATGGACAACGAACGCCTGATCCGCATGGCCAACCAGATCGCCCGCAACCTCGCTGTTCGGGGCGAGGCGGCGGCCGCCGCCGCCACCGCCGATCACATCCGGCAGTTCTGGGATCCGCGCATGCGCGCGGCCCTGCTCGCCGTCGACCGGGCGGCCCTGTCGCCGATCGCCGCCGCCGCCGTGACCAGGCTCGCCGCCGCCTAGCCCTCGGACGAGGGGACCGGGGCGGTGCGACTCAGGCGGGCTGGCGCACTGACGGACTGGCGTCAGGGCTGGTGTCGCTGAGCGGCTGCGGGATGCGGCTGACCATCTCCTTCGGGCAGACCTGCCAGAACTTCAGCCGCTCGCGGTCCCAGTTGGCGAGCAGGTTGTAGGCCCACTTCGAGGCGGTCTCGCGCACATGCTCCTCGATCAGCGCCTTCAGCTCGGCCTCCCAGTGGGCCGAGGCCAGCCGCTGATAGACCACCGACTCGTCGTTGACGCGGTGGGCGAAGTCGTCGTCGCGGTCGTAGATGTAGGCCATGCCGCCGGTCATGCCGGCCGCGAAATTGTCGCCGACGCTGCCGAGAATCACCGCCGTGCCGCCGGTCATGTACTCACAGCCGTTGGCGCCGCAGCCTTCCACCACCACGACCGCGCCGGAGTTGCGCACCGCGAAGCGCTCGCCGGCCTGGCCGGCGGCGAACAGCCGGCCGGCGGTGGCGCCGTAGAGCACGGTGTTGCCGATGATGGTGTTGTCCTGCGTCTCCAGCGGGCTCGACACCATCGGCCGCACGACGATGGTGGCGCCCGACAGCCCCTTGCCGACATAGTCGTTGGCGTCGCCGAACACTTCCAGCTTCAGACCCTGCACCGCGAAGGCGCCCAGCGACTGGCCGCAGGTGCCGCGCAGCCGCACCGTCACATGGCCGGGCTTCAACCCCTTCATGCCGAACTTGCGGGTCAGATGGCTGGAGAAGCGGGTGCCGATGGCGCGCATGGTGTTGCGCACCGAATAGGTCAGCTGCATCTTCTCGCCGCGTTCGAACACCGCGCGCGCGTCCACCAGCATCTGGGCGTCCAGCGTGTCCGGTACCGGGTTGCGGTGGGTCGGGATGTTGAACCGCCGCTTGTCCGGCGCGGCGTCGACCTTGGCGAGAATCGGGTTGAGGTCGAGGTCGTCGAGATGCTCGGCGCCCCGGCTGATCTGGCGCAGCAGCTCGGTGCGGCCGACGATCTCGTCGAGCGTGCGGGCGCCCAGCCGGGCGAGAATCTCGCGCACTTCCTCGGCGATGAAGGTCATCAGGTTGATGACCTTCTCCGGCGAGCCGTCGAACTTGCGCCGCAGCGCCTCGTCCTGGGTGCACACACCCACCGGGCAGGTGTTGGCATGGCACTGGCGGACCATGATGCAGCCCATGGCGACCAGGCTCAGCGTGCCGATGCCGAATTCCTCGGCGCCGAGGATGGCGGCCATGACGATGTCGCGGCCGGTCTTGAGGCCGCCGTCGGTGCGCAGCTTCACCCGGTGGCGCAGCCCGTTGAGGGTGAGCACCTGGTTGACCTCCGACAGCCCCATCTCCCACGGCGTGCCGGCGTATTTGACCGAGGTCTGCGGACTGGCGCCGGTGCCGCCGACGTGGCCGGAGACCAGAATCACGTCGGCATGGGCCTTGGCGACGCCGGCCGCCACGGTGCCGATGCCCGCCGACGACACCAGCTTCACGCACACCCGCGCGTCGGGGTTGATCTGCTTCAGGTCGTAGATGAGCTGGGCGAGGTCCTCGATCGAGTAGATGTCGTGGTGCGGCGGCGGCGAGATCAGCGTCACGCCGGGCGTCGAGTGGCGCAGGCGGGCGATCATCTCGGTCACCTTGAAGCCGGGCAGCTGGCCGCCCTCGCCGGGCTTGGCGCCCTGGGCGACCTTGATCTCCAGCTCCTCGCAGGCGTTGAGATATTCCGCCGTCACGCCGAAGCGGCCGGAGGCCACCTGCTTGATCGGCGAATTGGCGTTGTCGCCGTTGTCGTAGGGCTGGTAGCGGGCGCTGTCCTCGCCGCCCTCGCCCGACACCGACTTGGCGCCGATGCGGTTCATGGCGATGGTCAGCGTCTCGTGCGCCTCCGGCGACAGCGCGCCGAGG
This sequence comes from Pseudomonadota bacterium, assembly GCA_963205175.1. Classification (GTDB taxonomy): domain Bacteria; phylum Pseudomonadota; class Alphaproteobacteria; order Sphingomonadales; family Sphingomonadaceae; genus CAUJIW01. The sequence continues at coordinate 13,237 of CAUJIW010000033.1, read as the reverse complement.
CTCATGCCCGGCGTGATGAAGCGCTTGCGGATCTCGGTGATCGACTCCACTTCCTCCAGCGCCACCGGCGTCTTCGACCAGTTGAACTCCAGCAGGTCGCGCAGCGATACCGGCGGCATGTCACGGATGCCGCGCGAGAATTGCAGGTAGGTGGAATAGCTGTCGGTGGCGACCGCCTGCTGCAGCAGATGGATGAGCTGGCCCTGATAGGCGTGCAGCTCGCCCCTGGCGCGGTAGCGGTAGAGGCCGCCCACCGGCAGTGCCACCACGTCCTCGTTGAAGGCTTTCTCGTGCTTCTCGGTGACATTGCGGTGGATCGAGTTCAGGCCCATGCCGGAAATCTTGCTCGGCATGCCGGGGAAGAATTCGTTGACCAGCGCGCGCGACAGGCCGACCGCCTCGAAGTTGTAGCCGCCACGGTAGGACGAGATCACCGCGATGCCCATCTTGGCCATGATTTTCAGCAGGCCGTCGTTGATCGCCTTGCGGTAGCGCCGCACGCAGTCCTCAAGGTCGAGGTCGCCGAACAGGCCACGGGCATGGCGGTCGGCGATCGCCTCGTGCGTCAGGTAGGCGTTGACGGTGGTGGCGCCGACGCCGATCAGCACCGCGAAATAGTGGGTGTCCATGCATTCGGCGGAGCGCACGTTGATGGAGGCGAAGGTGCGCAGACCCTTGCGCACCAGGCTGGTGTGCACGCCGGCGGCGGCGAGGATCATCGGGATGGCGACGCGGCTCGCCGACACCAGCTCGTCGGTGAGGAACAGCTGGCTCTTGCCCGAGCGCACCGCCAGCTCCGCCTCGGTGCGGATGCGGGCGATGGCGGCCTTCAGCGCCTCCGGTCCGGCGCCGGCCTCGAAGGTGCAGTCGATCACCTGGGCGTTGTCGCCGAAGTGTTCGATCAGCTTTTCCCATTCGCCGTTGAGCAGCACCGGGCTGTCCAGCACCATCACGTCGGGCTGGCGGGCGTCGCGGTCGAGCACGTTGGCGAAATTGCCGAAGCGCGTCTTCAGGCTCATCACCCGGTCCTCGCGCAGGCTGTCGATCGGCGGATTGGTGACCTGGCTGAAATTCTGCCGGAAGAAGTGGCTCAGGCAGCGCGGGTTGTCGGAGATGACCGCCAGCGGCGTGTCGTCACCCATCGAGCCGACCGCCTCCTTGCCGTCCTCGGCCATCGGGTGGAGGATCAGCTCCAGATCCTCCAGCGTGATGCCGGCGGCGACCTGGCGACGGCGCAGCTCGTCGCGGCTGAACGTCGCCGGCTTGCGGAAGCCCGGCGGCAGCACGTCCTCCATGGTCTTGAAGTCCTGCACCCAGTCGGCATAGGGCTGGGCGGCGGCGATGCGGTCCTTGATCGCCAGGTCGTTGTAGAAACGGCCCTCGTCGAGGTCGACGGCGATCATCCGGCCCGGGCCCAGCCGGCCCTTCTCGCGCACGCTGTTCTCCGGCACCTGCACCATGCCGGCTTCCGAGCCGACGATCAGCACGCCGTCCTGGGTGATGGTGTAGCGCATCGGCCGCAGGGCGTTGCGGTCCATGCCAGCCACCACCCAGCGGCCGTCGGTCATGGCCAGCGCCGCCGGGCCGTCCCATGGCTCCATCACCGAATTGAAGAAGGCGTACATGTGCCGGTGGGCGTCCGGCATCGAGGTCTTCTTGGTCCAGCTCTCCGGCACCATCATCAGCTTGGTGGTCGGCGCGTCGCGGCCGGCGCGCACGATCGCCTCGAACACCGCGTCGAAGGCGGCGGTGTCGGAGGCGCCGGCGGGGATGATCGGCTTGATGTCCTCGGAATGCTCGCCGAAGCTCAGGCTGGCCATGCGGATTTCATGGCTCTTCATCCAGTTGGCGTTGCCGCGGATGGTGTTGATCTCGCCATTGTGGGCGACCATGCGGAACGGCTGGGCCAGCCACCACTGCGGGAAGGTGTTGGTGGAATAGCGCTGGTGGTAGATGGCGAAACGCGAGACGAAGCGCTCGTCCTGCAGGTCCGGGTAGAACACCGACAGTTCCTGGGCGAGGAACAGACCCTTGTAGATGATCGACCGGCACGACAGCGAGCAGATGTAGAAGCCCGAGATCTGTGCCGCGATGATCTTCTTCTCGATGCGCCGGCGGATCAGATAGAGGGTGCGTTCGAAGGCCGCCGCGTCCTCGTCGTCGCGCGGGTTGCACAGCAGGATCTGCTCGATCTCCGGGCGCGACAGCGCCGCCTTCTCGCCGATCACCGAGGTGTCGACCGGCACCTGGCGCCAGCCGTAGATTTCGTAGCCGGCGTCGATGATCTCGGTCTCGACGATCTGCCGGCAGGACTCCTGGTCGCCGAGGTTGGTGCGCGGCATGAACACCTGGCCGACCGCGATCAACCCCGGCTTGGGGGCGTGGCCTGTGCGCTCGATATGCTCCTCGAAGAAGGCACGCGGAATCTCGACATGGATGCCGGCGCCGTCGCCGGTCTTGCCGTCGGCATCCACCGCGCCGCGATGCCACACCGCCTTCAGTGCGTCGATCGCCGCCGTCACCACCCGGCGCGACGGCTTGCCGTCGAGGGCGGCCACCAGGCCGACGCCGCAGGAGTCGTGCTCCTCGTCGGCGCGGTACAGCCCCTCGTGCTGCAACCGAGCCCGCTCGGCGGCCATCCAGGAAACGATATCGGTCTGTTCGGTCATGTCACCCTCCTTCGGGGACGGGAAAATCGGTCGGTCGGTTGCCGGGGGCGCGGGCGACGGCGCCTCAGGCGGCCGCCGGCGCCTTGGCGGCCTGCGCCACCAGATAGCGGTGCATGGCGGCTGCGGCCTCGCGGCCGTCGCGGATCGCCCACACCACCAGGCTGGCGCCGCGCACGATGTCGCCAGCGGCGAACACGCCGTCGAGGTTGGTCATCTGCGTCTTGTGGTCGATGCGCAGGGTGCCCCAGCGGGTGACGCCCAGCTCGCCGGTGCCGAACAGGCTCGGCAGATCCTCGGCGTCGAAGCCCAGCGCCTTGACCACCATGTCGGCGGGCAGGGTGAAGCTGGAACCGGGTTCCGGCTCCGGCGACCGGCGGCCGCTGGCGTCCGGCGCGCCCAGCCGCATCCGGTGGGCCTGCACCGCCTCCACCCGGTCGGTGCCGTGGAAGGCCTCGGGGGCGGCCAGCCAGATGAACTCGACGCCTTCCTCCTCGGCGTTCTTCACCTCGCGCTGCGAGCCGGGCATATTCTCCCGGTCGCGGCGGTAGAGACACTTCACCGAGGTCGCGCCCTGACGGATGGCGGTGCGCACGCAGTCCATGGCGGTGTCGCCGCCGCCGATCACCACCACATGCTTGCCGCGCGCGTTCAGCGCGCCGGAGTCATAGGCGGCCACCGTGTCGCCCAGCCCCACCTTGTTGGCGGTGGTGAGATAGTCGAGTGCCGCCACCACGCCGTCGAGCCCCGAGCCCGGCGCCTTGATGTCGCGCGCCTTGTAGACGCCGGTCGCCACCAGCACCGCGTCGTGGCGGTCGCGCAGCTCGGCCAGCGTCGCGTCGCGGCCGACGGCGAAGCCGAGGTGGAACACCACGCCGCCCTCGATGAGCCGGCGGGTGCGCCGTTCGACGACGTCCTTCTCCAGCTTGAAGCCGGGGATGCCATAGATCAGCAGCCCGCCGGCGCGGTCGTGGCGGTCATAGACGTGGACGTTGTAGCCCTTGAGCCGCAGCTGTTCGGCCGCCGCCAGACCGGCGGGGCCGGCGCCGATGATGGCCACCGACTGGCCCGAACGGTCCGCCAGCGGCACCAGCGGCTTCACCCAGCCCTGTTGCCAGGCGTTGTCGGTGAGGAACTTCTCCACCGAGCCGATGGTGACCGAGTTGAAGTCCTTCTCGATGACGCAGTTGCCCTCGCACAGCCGGTCCTGCGGGCAGATGCGGCCGCAGATCTCCGGCATCGAGTTGGTGGCGGCGGAAACCTCGTAGGCCTCCTCCAGCCGTCCCTCGGCGGTGAGCTTCAGCCAGTCGGGGATGTTGTTGCCCAGCGGACAATGCACCGAGCAGAACGGCACGCCGCACTGGGAGCAGCGGCTGGCCTGCTCCTCGGCTTTCGCCAGCGCATAGCCGCGATAGATTTCCTGGAAATCGCCCGCCCGTTCGTCGGCGCCCCGTTTCTCGGGGTAGGCCTGCGTGACACTGACGAACTTCAGCATCTTCTGTTCCGCCATGGTGGGCCTCCTGGGCGGCCGGACGGGCCGGCGGGTGATGACAAGCATGTGGTGGCGCGCGCGACGGCACGTCGCCACGGAAGCTTGCTACATCAGGCTGGGGCGGGATGCCAGCGGAAAATCGGATTTGAGGCAGTAATGATGACTTATTTGGGCTGGCCGGACCGACGTCATTGTCAGTCGCAAGTCGTTATCAGGGGTATTTGGTCCGCTTCACTCCATTTTTAATACCGATTCGGACTTAATGCCCCAGCGACAGCGCCGCCAGTGCCAGACCGCCGACGACGATTCGGTACCAGGCGAAGGGGGCGAAGCCGTGCCGGCTGACGAAGGCGACCAGCGCCTTGACCACCACCAGCGCCGCCAGGAAGGCGGTGACGAAACCCAGCGCGATGCCGGCGCCGTCGTCGAGGCTCAGCAGGTCGCGGTGCTTGTAGAGGTCGTAGACGGTGGCGGCGGCCATGGTCGGGATGGCGAGGAAGAAGGAGTATTCCGCCGCCGTGCGTCGCTCCACCCCCATCAGCAGTGCGCCCATGATGGTGGCGCCCGAGCGCGACACGCCGGGGATCATCGCCAGGCACTGCACCAGGCCGATGCGTAGCGCCAGGCCGGGGGTGAAGTCCTCGACCCGGTGGTGGCGGACCTGCTTCACCATGCGTTCGATCACCAGGATGGCGACGCCGCCGATGATCAGCGCCCAGGCGACGCCCCAGGGGTTCTCCAGCAGCGCCTTGATGTTCTTGTAGGCGACGACGCCGATCACCATGGCGGGCAGGAAGCCCAGCAGCACGACGGTGGTGAAGCGCCAGGCGTCCGGCTCGCGCGCCACCAGCCCGCGGGTGACGCTGGTCAGCTTGTCGCGGTAGGCGATGCACACCGCCAGGATGGCGCCGAGCTGGATGGCGATCTTGAAGGTGCCGCCGGGATCACGGAAACCGATGAAGTGGTCGGCCAGCACCAGATGACCGGTGGAGGAGACCGGGATGAACTCGGTCAGTCCTTCCAGGATGCCCAGCAGAATGACCTGGATCAGGTGGGCCGGATCCATCGGCGCGTCTCCTTCGGTTGGCGCGCGGCGCGCGTCAGCGATGTGGTGGGGTGGCCGGACCGGTGGCCGCGGTTCAGGCGGCCTTGGTCGAGAACCGGCCCTTGGGGCGATACTGCACAAGGTAGCTCGGCGCGATCGCCTCAAGCGGCGTCGGGCTGACGCCCAGCGCCCGCAGGTCGGCGCTGGTGGGCGACACCACGTTGTCGCGCGCCAGCATCAGCAGCTGGTCGCTGGTCAGCGGCGCGCCCGGCAGCCAGCCGGTGAGGCTGGCGAGCAGCCCGGCGGCGGCCATCGGCACCTCGACCAGCGGCCGGTCGAGCATCGCCTCGTCGAGGATGTAGGCCAGCAGGTCGCGCATGGTGTAGGTGCGCGGGCCGCCCAGCTCGAAAACATGGCCACCCACCTCGGCGGGCGCCTCCAGCGCGCTCACCACGGCGGCGGCGACATCGGCGACATAGACCGGCTGGAAGCGGGTGTCGCCCGCCACCACCGGCATCACCGGCAGCATCCGGGCCAGCCTGGCGAAGCGGTTGATGAAGTCGTCCTCCGGGCCGAACACCACCGAGGGGCGCAGGATGGTCGCCTGCGGCAGTGCCGCGCGCACCGCGGCCTCGGCCTCGGCCTTGGTCCGGGCATAGCGGGCCGGCGAGGCGGCGTCGGCGCCGATGGCCGACATCTGCACGAAGGCGCGCACGCCGGCGGCGGCCGCGGCCCGGGCCACGGTGGCGGCGCCCTCGGCCTGCACGTCCTTGAAGGTCTGGTGGCCGCTTTCGGCGAGCAGGCCGACCAGGTTCACCACGCCGTCAGCGCCGGCGACGGCGCGCGCCACCGACTCGGCGTTGCGGACATTGGCCTGCACCAGCTGGATCTGGCCGACGGCGCCCGAGGGCTTGAGGAACAGCGCCAGGTTGGGGTTGCGCACCGCCACCCGCACCCGGTGGCCGCGGGCGGCCAGCTGCTGCACCACGTAGCGGCCGATGAAGCCCGAGCCGCCGAACACCGTGTAAAGATCACCCGCCATCGTGAGACGCCTCCTTGAACGCGCCAGCAGAAAAAATCACTGCGGCGTCTATTGCCTGAGCATCAGGCCATTGACAACCGCCTGACGAGGCCCTAACCACCCGCCTCGCACTTGAACGCTTACGAGAGTAAGCATTGCCCCTGTGCCCAGGTGGCGGAATTGGTAGACGCACTAGCTTCAGGTGCTAGCGCTCGCAAGGGCGTGGAGGTTCGAGTCCTCTCCTGGGCACCATTTTTCTTTCCGGACGCTTCCGCAAGTGTCCGGAAAAATCCAAGAAAACAGAAGCTTACGACCAGTTGAGCGTCCATCGGCATCCAGCCGAATTCGTTGAAATTGGCGGTACATGACGGTATATCTGACGGTATCAAAACCGACAGAGGTGGCGCCATGCTGACCGATCTGGCCGTCCGAAAAGCCGCGCCGCGCGACAAGCCCTACAAGCTCTCCGATGGGGGCGGGCTGTACCTGCTGGTGACGAAGGCGGGTCAGCGATACTGGCGGATGGACTACAGGTTCGGTGAAAAGCGAGCGACAGCCGCGCTGGGGGTCTATCCGACCGTCACCCTCGCCGAGGCGCGCGCCAAACGGCTGGAGATCAAGAAACAGATCGCAGAGGGCATCAATCCCGCCGCCAAGCGCAAGATCGACAAGATCACCGGCCCGCTTGCCAATGTGAACAGCTTCAGGGCCGTTGCCGAAGAGTGGCTCGACAAGGCCCGACGCGAGGGCCGTGCCGATGTGACCGTGGGCAAGCTGACATGGCTGCTCGAATTCGCCTACCCCATCATCGGAGACCGAAAGGTCAGCGAGATCAAGGCGCCCGAGCTGCTGGCCGTCCTGCGCGCTGTCGAAAAGCGCGGCCATTACGAAACCGCACGAAGGCTGCGCAGCACCTGCGGGCAGGTATTCCGCTATGCCATCGCCACCGGCCGCGCCGACCGGGACGTTTCAGCAGACCTGCGTGGCGCACTGATCGTGCCCAAGGTGACGCACCGCGCCGCCATCACCACACCGAAGGAAGCGGGCGAACTGCTGCGCGCGATCGACGCCTATTCGGGTTATCCGGTCACTCACGCAGCGCTGCGGCTGGCTCCCTATGTCTTCGTGCGCCCTGGCGAATTGCGGCAGGCCGAATGGAGCGAGTTCGACTTCACCCGCAACATCTGGACCATCGCTGCCGACAAGACCAAGATGCGCGTCGCACACCGTGTGCCGCTCAGCCGTCAGGTGCTTGCCATCCTGGAAGAGCTGCGCGAGATCAGCGGCAATCGCCGCTACCTGTTCCCCGCCCAAGGCAAGCGCGACCGACCGATGTGTGAAAACACGATCAACCTCGCGCTGCGTCGGATGGGATTCGATGGCACCACAATGACCGCCCACGGCTTCCGCGCCATGGCCAGCACGCTGCTGAACGAGCAGGGCCATTGGAACCCAGACGCGATCGAGCGCCAGCTTGGCCACGCCGAGACCGATGACGTCCGCCGCGCCTACGCGCGCGGCGAGCACTGGGATGAGCGGATCAGGATGATGCAGAGCTGGGCGGACTATCTCGACCAGCTAAGGTCCGGTGCAAAGGTGCTGCAGGGGAGCTTCCGCAAGCCATCTGGCGCTGCGAGCGCATTGCCAGGTTGATCCTGCTGCACCGCTCAGGATCTGTCCCCAATCTGTTCAACTGGCGATTTCCGCATCCAGGTAGGCCTCGACGCGCTGCATACCTGCGAGGCCATCTGCCAGCATGAGGTCGAGCGCGCAGGCCCCATTAAAGGCCTCGTTAGGTGCACGAATCCACCGCGCGGCTCTATCACTGTCAGTGAACAAGCATCGCAATGCGCGATGAATGCCGAGCAGCGCTGCAGCCCGCCCTTCGCCTTTCATAAGCCGCTCGGCTGCTTCATTTGGAACGCCCCAGCGCGCGACCCATGCAGCGGCCGCCCGCGCCATGGCTAGCATTTCGGCATCGTCGTATTGAGCGCTTGCGATCGGCATGGACAGATCCACTGACTTCGACACCCCTCGATAGCATGGAACGTCCGTTCAGACCACAAGTCTACTTACCGATCGGTAAGAATCTTCCGATAAGCATCAATATCAAGGCGCATCCTTCCCGATCGGGAAGAAATGCTCTTGAATCTCTGCGGCACATATGCAATCTTACCGCTCGGTAAGAATGACATGATCGACAACGCAACCCAATTCGGCGCAGCCGTCGCCTCTGCCCGCAAGGCCCTTGGCCTTACCCAACGGGAGCTGGCGCTCGCAATCAACAGCGGAGAACGCTTCATCGTCGATCTGGAAGCAGGCAAGCCCACCGCCCAACTCGGCAAGGCACTCGCCGCCGCCAAGGCTGTCGGCTTGCGGCTCACCGCAACCGGCATTTCGCAGGCCTGATGGTGGACCTTCCGGTTCACTACGAAGACCGCCTGGTCGCCACGATCAGCGCCGACGCGCAGGCCACCCGCCTTGCCTATGCGGATGCCTGGGGTTCATCCGCTGACAGCTTCCCGATCTCGCTGGCCATGCCGATCCGGCCAGAGCCCTATGACGGGGACCAGGTCCTTCCATGGCTGATGAACCTCCTGCCCGAGGGCAAACCACTGCGCGCCATGACACGGGCGCTCGGCGCGGCACCGGAGGATGCACTCGGCCTGATCGCGCAGACCGGCAACGATCTGGCAGGCGCGCTCAGTATCGCGCCGCAGCAACCGCGTGGCGAGCACGGCTATCGTCCGATCCCGGATGCCGGTGCACTTGAACGGATCATCGAGGAACTGCCAGCGCGGCCATTCCTGGTCGGCGAAGACGGCGTCTCGATGAGCCTTGCCGGCGCACAGGAAAAGCTGCCGGTGGCAATCATCGACGGTCAGATCGCCGTGCCGATCAACGGCGCGCCGTCGACGCACATCCTCAAGCCCGACAATCCACGCCTGCCCGGCAGCGTCCAGAATGAGGCGCTGTGCATGGTTCTCGCTCGCAGGATCGGTCTCAATGTCGCGCCGGTGACGACCGGCGTAGCAGGGAAGCGCAGCTATCTGTTGGTCGATCGCTACGACCGGATAGGCACCGGCAACGATGTCCGTCGCCTGCATCAGGAGGACTTCTGCCAGGCTCTCACCCGTCTTCCCGCCGCCAAGTATGAGTTCAACGGCACCGGCACGCGCGGCCCCTCAATCGCCGACATGTTCGCCCTCGTCCGCCAGCATATGACCGCACGCGACATCACCAGGCTGCTGGACGCTGTGATTGTCAATATCGCGATCGGCAACGTCGACTCCCACGCCAAGAACTACTCGATCCTACTCGGCCCGGGCGCGCCGCAACTCGCCCCGCTCTATGACCTGATGTCCGGCCTTGCCTGGACGAACATCACCCAGAACCACGCCCAGGCGATCGGCGGGCAGCGCCGCGGTCGGCATATCTACGGTCGCCACTGGCGGCGCATGGCCGAAGCCGCAGGACTGGCAGCGCGAGGAACGGTACAGCGGGTGGAACAGGTGACGGCACGGTTGCTGCGCGAACTGCATGCTGCGGTCGAGGAGGTGGCAGCAATGCCAGCAGGTTCATCGATGCTGGAGATCTTCGCAAAGGAGATCGAGGAGCGGGCAACCGAAGTCAGGGCGCATGCAGGACAGGAAGGTGTGCCGGATGCCCCGGAATCGGCCACTGAAGATCCGGCAAGCGACGCGACGGCATATCATGGCTGAAGCGGCTTCGTTCCGGGCGCTCAAGGATCAGCCGGGATCACCCTGACATTCTCCTGCGTTCCAATGATCCACCCAGCCACTTCTTCACCAACAGCCTGCTCACCTCGCCGTCGGATGGCGCATTCCCAGACTATGCAGACGCGCCATCCGCAGCCGACAAGCGCTTCGACATTGGCGACATCGCGCTCTACGTTCCGGGCAAACTTCGCTTCCCAGAAGTTTGCGTTGGATTTCGGCACCGAGGAATTGCGGCATCCCGCGTGACGATGCCAGAAGCATCCATGGACGAATATCGCGGCACGATGCTTTGCCAGAACGATATCCGGTTTTCCGGGCAGTTTTGAACCATGCAGCCGGAAACGGAAACCGGCCCGGTGAAGGGCTTTGCGAAGGCGTACTTCGGGCGTGGTGTTCTTTCCGCGGATGCCCGCCATCATGCGGGAGCGGGTATTTGCATCCACGATGTCGGCCAACGGTTGCGCCCTTTCTGCCGGTGTGCGACTTGATCAGCAAGAATAACAGGATAACAGAAAACCGTCGATGAATGCTGCATTTGCCATAGTTGATCTGTTCGCCGGCCCGGGAGGACTTGCCGAAGGCTTTTCAGCTTACGAAACCCGCGAAGGAATGCGGCCATTCTCCGTCCGGCTGTCAGTCGAAAAGGAGAAATCAGCGCATCAGACATTGTCGTTCCGTGCGTTCCTGCGTCAGTTCGGCGCGCGTTTTCCGCAGGAGTACTATGACTGGCTCAACAATGGCGGTGCAGAACCGGACTGGCAGACACTTTATCCTGCCCAATGGAAAGCGGCCGGAGAAGAGGCGCTCTGCCTGACCCTTGGCGATGAAACTGCCGGCAAGATCATTTCCCGGCGGATAGAGGATATCCGTAAGACACACGGGCGCAATACCGTCCTGATCGGTGGGCCTCCCTGCCAGGCCTATTCGCTTGTCGGCCGGGCGAGGAACCGAGGCATTGCCGACTACGATGCGGCACAGGATCACCGGCACTTCCTCTACCGGGAATACATCCGCATCATCAGCCAGCTCGAACCCGCTGCTTTCGTCATGGAGAACGTGAAGGGCATGCTTTCGTCTACGGTCGACGGCGTCCGGATGTTCGACCTCATCACGGCTGATCTGAAGACACCGCCCGGTACGCAGGGTTACGAACTCTTCGCCTTTGCCGCCAAGGGCTCCGGATGTCTGGCGAAAGGGAAGCGGCCCGCCGATTTCGTGGTGCGCGCCGAAGAGCTCGGGGTGCCGCAGGCGCGCCATCGCGTCATCATCATCGGGCTCCGCCGCGACATCGCGAATGCGATCGAGCGCGCAGACCGGCACGTTGACCGCCCGGTCCATCCCAGGGCGACGGTCGCGCACGTTCTGGACGGCATGGCCCGCCTGCGCAGCGGGATCAGCCGTAGCCCGGACTCGCCGGATGCTTGGCGGGAGGCCATCGAGCAGGCCTGCCGCGACCTGTCCGAACTGGAGACCGGTCTGCCCCCCGAGGCAAGCACTGCGTTCATGGACAACCTTGCCGCCACAAGGGCCATGGCGGGAGACAGCGCCGCGCTTGCGAGACGGGCAAATACTCCGAACGGCATCGGCAACGCCTGCCCCCCGGCCCTGGCTGACTGGCTGCGGGATGACCGCCTGCACGTGCTCCCTAACAATGAAACACGAGGGCACATGCTGGCGGACCTCGCCCGCTATCTCTTTGCAGCAGCGTGGGCGGCCAGCACCGGCCAGTCACCCAAAGCTTCCTCCTTCCCGGCAGCCTTGGCACCCGAGCACCGCAACTGGGCAAGCGGCAAGTTTGCGGACCGGTTCAGAGTCCAGCTGCGCGGACAGCCATCGACGACAGTCACCAGCCACATTTCCAAGGACGGCCATTACTTCATCCATCCGGACCCGTCGCAATGCCGCAGCCTGACGGTGCGTGAAGCTGCGCGGCTCCAGACGTTCCCGGACAACTACCTGTTCCGGGGAAACAGGACACAGCAGTTCGTGCAGGTGGGCAATGCCGTTCCGCCATTCCTTGCGCGTCAGATCGCGGAAACACTCTGGGGTGTACTGGCCCGGATCGGCACGGGCATCGGAGCTCCTGCAGAAGCGCCAGCGTCAATAAAGGAAAATGCCTGACAATGGCGGCTGTGTCTGATCAAGCTAGGGTGAAAACGAGGGAGGTTCCTCCGCACGCGTCCATGCTCATCGAGAGCATGCGGGACATCGGGTATTCCCTCGAAACCGCGCTGGCTGACATCATAGACAACTCGATTACCGCCAAAGCTCGCTCGATCAGGCTGCTGGCGGACACCACCAGCGCTCAGCCAAGCCTCGCCATTCTTGATGACGGCGAAGGCATGAGTGAGGACGAACTCCTCGCTGCCATGAGGCCAGGTAGCCGGAACCCGCTCGAAACCAGGGACAAGGAGGATCTCGGTCGCTTTGGGCTTGGTTTGAAAACAGCTTCGTTCTCCCAGTGTCGCAAGCTTACTGTGGCATCGCGCAAAGACGGCGTCACATCCTGTGCCCGCTGGGATCTCGACAAGGTGGCGCAGACCAACCAGTGGCTGGTCGAATTGCTGGATGACCAATCGTCGGTTCCATGGATCGACGAACTCGGGTCCTCCGGAACTCTTGTTGTATGGGAAACGCTCGACCGTCTCGTGGAAGGCGATGCCAGCGATGCGCGCTCCGCCTTTGTGTCACGAATCGACGAGGCTTCTGAACACCTCGAGCTTGTTTTTCATCGCTTTTTGGCGGGTGAGCGGGGGATCAAGAAGATCGCCCTTGAACTCAACGGGCGAGCGCTGGAACCGTTCGACCCGTTCCACTCCACGCATCCTGCAACACAGGCCGGGCCCGTAGAGAAGATCAAGTCGGGGGGGCAGGAAGTAGAAGTTCAGGCTTTCACGCTCCCCCATCACAAGAAAGACCCGGAGGGTTGGGAAAGGTATGCCGGAAAGGCCGGATATCTCAAGAACCAGGGTTTCTATGTTTACCGCGGGAAACGTCTGATTATCCATGGGACCTGGTTCGGCCTCGCCCGGCAGAAAGAACTGACCAAGTTGGCGCGCGTCAGGATCGACATGCCCAACGGGATGGATGCCGAATGGAAAATCGACGTCAAGAAGGCTTCTGCGCAACCACCTGGACACCCGCAAAAACCCCTCGCGTTTGGGGCCATGATCTGATTCACTCTGTGCATTGGACGGAGAGGTTTGATGCACTCACGCAGCCTGTTTTCGCTGGCGGAGCACCTGGAGCGGCTGAGCAAGGACGGCGACCCGC
>CAUJIW010000032.1 GCA_963205175.1 Pseudomonadota bacterium | reverse complement strand
CCACCATAACGATGAACCCGGTGGCCACCAGCGACGCCGCATTCCGGGGTGGGGCATGCCCCACCCCGGAATACACCATCGCCTACACCGGAAATTACACCACGAGCGCGGACGCTAACTCGCCCGGCGCCGCCCGCCGTGCGGCCCCTCCCCCTTTCACAGGCCGGAGGAACGACCCGCAACCCCTTCCGACGCACGATTATTGCGGCGGCGGGCAGGAAACGCCGGCATCAGCCGTCCGCCTGCACCGGCGTCACTAATATCCCGCCACCTCTCCGCCCCGAATCACGCACGACTGCCCCCTGCCCGCACGCGGCCATCGGCGGCGCCGTTTCGTCCTGGCCGCGCTCTCGGTTAGGATGACGCCGTCGTGGTATCCGGGGGGAGTGTCCAGATGACGATGAACCGGCGGCATGTACTCAAGAGCGTAAGCCTCGGCGGTGGCGGCCTGGTCCTGCTGGCGGCCGGTGGCCTGGCCTGGCGCGGATACCAGCGCGGCAGCTTCGCCGATCTCACCAGCGGTCCGGCTTTCGAGCCATGGCGGCAATGGCGCGACGCGCGCCCCGACGGTCTCGAAGCCGTGGCACTGGCGGGTACGCTGGCGTCCAACCCGCACGACAGCCAGCCCTGGCTGTTCCGCATCCATGACGGCAGCATCGATCTGGTGGCCGACCGCCGTCGCCAGATGCCGGTGGTGGACCCGTTCGGCCGGGAGCTGACCATCGGACTGGGGTGCGCCATCGAGAACATGGTGATCGCGGGCCATGGCCTTGGCCTGACAGCCACGGTCACGCTGCTGCCCGAGACGGCAGTGCCTGAAACGGCGATGCCCGACGCTATCGCCCGGCTGGCTTTCGCGCAGGCGACGCCGCCCGCCACGCCGGCGCCGCGCTTCGCGGCCATTGGCGCCCGTCACACCCATCGCGGCGCCTACGCCCGTCAGGAACTGCTGCCCATGGCCGCGCTCAAGGCTCTCAACAGTCTGGAGCCGGCGGAGGGCGTCGGCCTCATTCTTTACCCCGCCGGCAACGCGCTGGGTCGGCGTTTCATCGCCGGCACCATCGCGGCCACCGAGGCGTTCATCGCCACCCCCGCGTTATCCGCCGACAGTGCCCGCTGGTTCCGCCAGACCCGTGCCGCCATCGATGCCCACCGCGACGGTATCGCCATCACCAGCGGCGGCCGCCCGGACTGGCAGGTCCGCGCCGCCATGGCGCTGCCCGATTTCGACGCCGCGAGTATCGACAACGCCTGGCTGGCGGACACCCGCGAGGTCCACTGCGCCACCGCGCCGGTGTTCGGGGCCATCCGGGTGGTCCATCGCGACGATCCGCGCCTGCTGCTGGAGGCCGGCCGGCTATGGCAGCGGCTGCATCTGGAGGCGACCACGCTGGGGCTCGCCGCCCAGCCGCTCAACCAGATGATGGAAATGGCCGACTGGGAAACCCGTCAGGGCACGCCGGGGCAATTCACAGATGAATTGAATACTCTTCTGCATGGCGCTGAAGGCCATATCGTTTTCGGGTTTCGTATCGGCCGCCCACTGGCGCCGGCGGTGCCATCGCCGCGCCGGGCGCTGGCCGATGTCCTGGCCTAAGGCGGCTCAGACCGCGAGGCTGTGGCGGCCCTCGTCGGGATTGAGGTAGGCATCGAACGCCGCCGCCGCCAGCCTGACCAGCTGGCGGGCCGCCTCCGGCACCGTCACCCGCCAGCCGTCCACCGCCACCAGCCCGTCCGCCTCCAGCGGCCGCAGCCGGTCGAAGGCGTCCAGCAGCGTCGCCGGCGCCACACCCGCGGCGGCGGCGGTGGCCGCCACGTCCACCGTCAACGCGCACATCAGCTGCTCGATGATGGCACGACGGACGCGGTCGCCTGGACTCAGCGCTATACCCTTGAGTACAGGCAAGCGACCCTCGCCGGCCTGTCGCATGTAGGCCCGCACATCAGCGGTGTTCTGGACATAACCTTGCGGCAATGCCCCGATGGCCGAGGCGCCGAAGCCGATCAGCGCCGGCGCCACATCAGTTGTGTAGCCTTGAAAATTGCGCTTCAGCCGACCCTCGCGCAGCGCCACCGCCATCGGGTCGCTGGCCTTGGCGAAATGGTCGAGGCCGATGCGAACATAACCCGCCGCCCGCAGCCGGGCCTCCGCCGCATCCGCCTGCTCCAGCCGCGCCTCGGCGCCGGGCAGCGACTCGGTGGGGATCAGCCGCTGGTGGCGCTTCAGATGCGGCACATGCGCGTACCCGAACAACGCCAGCCGGTCCGGCTCCAGCGCCAGCGCCGCCTCGACGGTGTGCAGCACATCGGCCGTGCTCTGGTAAGGCAGGCCATAGACAAGGTCGAGGTTGACGCTGGTGACGCCCACCGCCCGCAACCGTGCAACGGCGCTGGCGGTTTCCTCTTCACTTTGAATGCGATTGATCGCTTCCTGAACACGGGGGTTGAAGTCCTGCAAGCCGATGCTGGCACGAGTGAGGCCGATGGCGCCCATCGCCGCCACCCGGCGGTCGTCCAGCCCGCGCGGGTCGACCTCGATCGCCAGTTCGGCACCGGCGCTGGGGCCGAAGCGATGGCGCAGCCAGCCGCCGACCCGCTCGATGTCGGCGGGTTCCAGCAGCGTCGGCGAGCCGCCGCCGAAGTGGATGTGCGTCACCGCCCGCTCGCGCCCCAGGCTCGTGCGCACGCCGTCCATCTCGCGGTCGAGCGCGTCTAGATAAGCCGCCACCGGACCGTAGCGGTTGGCGACCAGCGTGGTGCAGCCGCAGAACCAGCACAGCGTGTCACAGAATGGAATGTGGACGTAGAGCGATAGCGCCGTCTCGTCCGGCAGCTCGGCAAGCCAGCGACGATAGACATCCTCGCTGATGCCGGCATGAAAGTGCGGCGCGGTGGGATAGCTGGTGTAGCGCGGGACGCGCTGCTCCATCAGTCGGGTGGCGATGCTGCTCATGGCGGCGACTATCCGCCGTCGCGCGCCCGTTGTCCTTGACCTTGCGCAAAAACGCGTCGCTGGGTCAGGATGTCGCGCCGCCGTCGGTGGATTGCTGGTCCGTCTCCTGCGAATGGCGGGTAAGGATTGGCATCTGGGCCATGGCGAAGGCAAACGAGATGGGCATCACGCCCCATGCCTTGAAGGCGACCCAGGTGTCGGTGGAGAAGGATCGCCACACCACCTCGTTGACCGCCGCCATCACCAGGAAGAACCAGCCCCAGTTGCGGGTCAGCAGCCGCCAGCCATGATCGGTGAGCGCCGGATAGGCATGTTCCAGCACCGATTTGAGCACCGGCCGGCCCGACCACAGACCGTAGAACAGGATGACGGCGAACGCCGTGTACAACACCGTGGGCTTGATCTTGATGAACAGGTCGTTGTGCAGCCACAAGGTCAGGCCACCGAACACCAGCACAATGGCGCCATTGACCCACAGCATTCTGGGGATCTCGCGCAACCAGATTTTCGCCGCCGCGATGGCACCGACCATGGCGGCCATGAACACGCCCGTCGCCCAATAGATGCCAAGCCAGCCGTTGACGACGAAGAACAGGATCAGCGGCACGAAGTCGACCGCGAAGCGTATCCACGGTAACGCAGCGTGCCGGGGCGACACGTCCTTCACCGTCACCGTCGGGTCGTGATCACTGCTCATCTCACATCGTCTCCGGAAGGCCGACCAGGGCGCGGGCGAAGCCTTCCGGCTCGAACGGGCGCAGGTCGCCGATCTTCTCGCCGACGCCAATGGCATGGATCGGCAGCTTGAACTTCTCGGCGGCCGCCACCAGCACGCCGCCACGCGCCGTGCCGTCAAGCTTGGTCATCACCAACCCGGTCACGCCCGCGACGTCCTGGAATACCGCGATCTGGCTTAACGCATTCTGACCGGTGGTGGCGTCCAGCACCAGGATTGTGTCGTGCGGCGCCTCGGCGTCGAGCTTGCCCAGCACCCGGCGAATCTTGGACAGTTCCGCCATCAGGTCGGTCTTGTTCTGCAGCCGGCCGGCGGTATCGATGATCAGCACCTCGGTGCCGGCTGCGCGCGCCTGTTCCAGCGCCGAGAAGGCCAGACCGGCGGCGTCGCCACCGACCTTGGTGGTGACCACCGGCAGGCCGAGCCGGCCGCCCCACACCTGCAACTGCTCCACCGCGGCGGCCCGGAAGGTGTCGCCGGCGGCCAGCATCACCGAGCGGCCCTGCTCCTGGAACAAGGCAGCCAGCTTGGCGATGGTGGTGGTCTTGCCCGAGCCGTTGACCCCCACCACCAGGATGACGTGGGGCCTGCGCGCCGTGTCGATGGCCAGCGGCCGGGCGACCGGCGTCAGCACCGAAACCACGGTGTCGGCGAGCACCGCGCGGACTTCCTCGGCGGTGATGTCCTTGTCGAAGCGGTCACGCCGCAGCCGGTCGCAGACCTCGGTCGCCGTCTTGATGCCGAGGTCGGCGGCGATCAGCGCCTCCTCCAGCTCCTCCAGCGTCGTGGCGTCCAGCCGGGCCTTGGTGAACAGGCCGGTGATGCCGCTGCTCAGCTTCTCGGCGGAACGCGCCAGCCCCTGCCGCAGCCGGCCGAGCCAGCCCTGTTTGGTCGTCTCGTCACTCACGCCGTCACTCACGCAACCTGTCCGCTCACATGATCCTGGGCCGCATCGAGAATGCGCGCCGTAATGATGGCGCCCGGCGCCACGTCCGTCGCCCCGGCGATCCGCGCCGGGGCGTAGGTTTCGGTGTGGCCATGGGCGATGCCGTCGGCCACCCGTTCGACCAGCACCGCCGCGGACCTGCCCACCAGACTGGCAAGATAGGCCGCCAGGCGCGCCTCGCCCGCCGCGCGCAGCCGCGCCGCGCGCTGCTTGCGCACCGCCTTGTCGACCGGGGGCATCCGCGCCGCCGGCGTGCCGGCCCGCTCGGAATAGGGAAAGACGTGCAGATAGGTCAGCCCGCAGTCATCGATCAGCCGCAACGTGTTGTCGAACATGGCGTCGGTTTCGGTGGGGAAACCGGCGATCAGATCGGCGCCGAACACCACGTCGGGGCGCGCCGCCTTGATGTCGGCGCAGAAGCGGATGGCGTCGTCGCGGCCGTGACGGCGCTTCATGCGCTTGAGCACCAGATCGTCGCCGGCCTGCAGCGACAGGTGCAGGTGCGGCATCAGGCGGGGCTCGCCGGTGATCGCCTCGACGAGGGCGGCATCCGCCTCGATGGAGTCGATCGACGACAGCCGCAGGCGCTTCAGTTCGGGCACCAGCTTGAGGATGCGCTGCACCAGATTGCCGAGGCTGGGCTGGCCCGGCAGGTCGGCGCCGTAGGAAGTGATGTCGACGCCGGTCAGCACCACCTCGTTGAAGCCGGCATCGACCAGCCGGCGGATGCGCTCCACCGCCAGCCCCGCCGGCACCGAGCGCGACGGGCCCCGACCGTAGGGGATGATGCAGAAGGTGCAGCGGTGGTCACAGCCGTTCTGCACCTCGACAAAGGCCCGCGAGCGCTCGGCGAAGCCGTCCAGCAGGTGGCCGGCGGTCTCGCGCACGCTCATGATGTCATTGACGCGGATGTGGGTGTTGGCGCCGTCGTCGAGGCGGAAGTTGCGCGCCTCCAGCTTCTCGGCGTTGCCGAGCACGCGGGCGACCTCGGGCATCCGGCCAAAGGTCTCGGGCTCGATCTGGGCGGCACAGCCGGTGACCAGGATACGGGCCTCGGGGTTGTCGCGCTTGAGCTTGCGGATCTGCTGGCGGGCCTGGCGCACCGCCTCGGCGGTGACGGCGCAGGTGTTGACCACCATCAGGTTGGGGTCGCCGGCGGCCTCGATGTGGGCCCGCATGGTCTCCGACTCATAGGCGTTCAACCGGCAGCCGAAGGTGATCACCCGGCCGTGGGTGCTCGGCTCGGGCACGGGTGTGAACTCGTCGGGGGCAGGCGCCAGCGTCATGGCCGGGGCTATACGGCAAAACGACGGACAAGGGAATGCGCCGGTCGGTCGCCGCCAACGCGGACCGGCATCGCGCCGCCTCTCAGCCCTTCATCACCGCCACGAACTCGTCGTTGAAACGATCCAGCATGGCGATCACCTCGCCGGACGCGGCCTCCAGCTCGCGTCGCCACTCGGTGGCCTGCTGGTGGTCGCCACGCCCCTGCGCGTGCAGCGCCTCCCGCCCGGCGGTATGGACCCGCCGATGTGGCTCCGCCATCTCCCGATAGGCCTTCAGCTCCAGTGTCATCTTGTCGTCGATGGTGTCGTACCAGCGGCCCAGCCGGCAACTGTGGTGGGTGCTGAGGTCGGCCGCGCGCAGTTGTTTGCGCCCTTCCAGGCCGTCCACCACGTTCGCGACCCAGGCCCGATGATCGTTCTTGGCCAGGTCCACCAGGTGGCGGGTGCTGTCCACCGCCAGCTGATTGACGACAGCGCCCGCCATCGGCGTCCCGGTGAATTCCAGGTTCAGCCCCTGCGCGGTGGCGACCACCCGGCAGGGCTGGGTATGACCCTGGAACTTCAGCAGCCCCTGCGCGCCCCTGTCGACGCCCTCGACGTTGCCGTTGACGGCATCGTCGACAAAGGCGCCATTCTCCGAAAGGTCGCGCATCACCACGTTCAGGATGCGCTCACCAAATGCCACCTGAGCATCGATATACACCGGCCGACGGCGGTGAGCGCGCCGGTCGGCGATGTCCGAAACCGTGCGGATGGCGCGGCTGAGCAACTGCGGCAGGGTGCCCAGTGCGTCTTTCAGGCGCACAGCGCTCGACTCCACCGTCTCGGTCGCCCTGGCGGACTCGTTGATGGCGCCTTCGACCTCGCCCATGCGATCGCGCACCTCGCGTGCCTTGTGCGCGACCTGCGCCACATTGTCGGCGATGCCGCTGGTCGCCGATGTCTGTTCCTCCACCGCGGCCGCAACCGCCTGCGAGTTGCCCTCGACCTCGTGAATCGCCGCGACGACACGACCGATGGCCTCCACGGCGGCCCGCACCGACGTCTGGATCCGTGTCACACGATCCTTGATATCCCGGGCGGCGCGTTCCGACTGGCCGGCCAGCCCCTTCACCTCCGAGGCCACCACCGCGAAGCCCTTGCCGGCCTCGCCGGCACGGGCGGCCTCGAGAGTGGCATTGAGCGCCAGCAGGTTGGTCTCGCGGGCAATGTTGGTGATCAGCGCCAGGATATCGCCGATCTCGGCCGCCGAGCGATCAAGGTCCGAGACCACTGCCTTGGCGGTATCCGCCTCCTCGACGCTGCGGGCGGCCTGCCGGGCCGATACACTCACCTGCATGGAGATCTCGGTGATCGACTGGCGCAGTTCATCAGCGGCGCCGGCGACCGACTCCGAGGCCTCCAGGATGTCGGAGGAGGCCTGCGCCGCCGCATGGGCGCTGCCGATCATTGCATTGCGGTTCTGGTTCAGCGTGCCGACGCTGTCGGTCAGGAATGTCGTGAAGTGCTCGACGCTTTCCACCGAATCACGGGACTCGCTCTCAATGCCGATGACCATCGCCTCGACCTCGGCCATGCGCTGCTCGGTCATGCCGTCGAAATAGGCGGAGATCACCAGTTCGGTGTCGAGCATCACCGCCATCACCACCGCCTCGCGCGCCAGGCGCGCTTCGGCCGCATCGTGCACGCCCTCCTCAACCACGCGCAACAACTGGCGCAGGATGAAGGCGTAGCCACCGACATACCAGCGCGGCGAGAGACCGATACGCTGGTGGGCGCGCGCCACGGCGTCCACGGGTCGCGTCCGTCAAGGTGGTGTAATTTCGGCTGTGGCCGTGGGCCATCGTCAGGCGGCTTTGGCGGTGATGTGTAGGGGCTGATTTTCCTCCTCGATCATGGGTTGGTTGAGTTCGGCCATGCCTTCGATCTGCATGT
>CAUJIW010000031.1 GCA_963205175.1 Pseudomonadota bacterium | reverse complement strand
CTGCAGGTGGAGCATCCGGTGACCGAGCTGCTCACCGGCATCGCCCTGGTGCGCGAGCAGTTCCGCGTCGCCGCCGGCCTGCCGCTGTCGGTGAGCCAGGACCAGATCCCTTACGAGGGCCATGCCATCGAATGCCGCAACAACGCCGAGGATCCCAGGACCTTCGCGCCGTCGCCGGGCTCGGTGACCGACTATCACACGCCGGGCGGCCTGCACGTGCGCGTCGATAGCGCGCTCTATGACGGCTACAAGATCCCGCCGCACTACGACAGCCTGATCTCCAAGCTGATCGTCTATGGCCAGAACCGCAACGACTGTCTGATGCGGCTGCGGCGGGCACTGGAGGAATATGTCATCCACGGCCCCAAGACGACCATCCCGCTGCATCAGGCACTGATCGAGAACCCGGACTTCATCAACGGCGACTACTCGATCAAGTGGCTGGAGAAGTGGCTGGCGGATCAGGGCTGAGCCGCAAGCCTGCCTCTGATGTCAGTCATCGCCGGTTCAGCCTGACGGACTATCTTTCCCCACCGGAGGGATAGTCCGTTGGAGGCGGTGGTTCATGAACAACGTCATCATCCATACAGTCGCGCTGCTGGCCGTCGCCGCCACGCCGGCGGCAGCCGCCGACCCGATTCCCGACACCGTCGGGCCGGCGACCCGACCCGCCGCCGAGGCGACACCGGATGCCACGGCCGCACAGGCGGAACAGGTATCCATCCCCTTCGCCAACCACGGCGGCGTGCGCAACTGGAAGGCCATCGACAGCCACGCGCTGCTGATCGAGGGGCCGCGCGGCCAGTGGTACAGAGCCGAGCTGTTCGGTGCCTGCATCGACCTGCCCTATGCCAACGCCATCGGCTTCCTGGTCGAACCGACCGGCGAGCTGGACCGTTACAGCGGCATCGTCGTGCGTGACCAGGTGTGCCGGTTCAAGTCGCTGACCAAGGCTGAAAACCCCTACCGGAAGACCGGCAAGGGAGCGCCCCCGCCCACACCGGACACCCGGTAGCGGCCTGCCCGGCGACGAACGAAATCACCGCGACGCGGCCTCTGATCGCATAGTATGATGACCGGTATGCACGCGCCCGCTTCGCCCTCGCTGACGCCCGAACTGCTGATCCGCGCCTATTCGGCCGGCATCTTCCCGATGGCCGAGCATGGCGACGCCGCCGAGGTCTACTGGGTGGAGCCGCGCTGGCGCGGCGTCATCCCGCTGGAGAACTTCCACCTACCGCGCTCGCTGGCCAAGGTGGTGCGGCAGGACCGCTTCCAGGTGACCGCCGACACCTGTTTCCGCGATGTCATGACAGCCTGCGCCGAACCCAAGCCGGGTCGCGAGGAAACATGGATCAACAACGATATCCTTGATGCCTACACCGCACTGCACCAGCTGGGTTTCGCCCACTCGATTGAGTGCTGGCACGACGGCACACTGGTGGGCGGCCTCTACGGCGTGGCACTGGGGGGCGCGTTCTTTGGCGAGAGCATGTTCAGCCGGGCGACCGATGCCTCCAAGGTGGCGTTGGTACACCTGGTATCGCGGCTACGCCAGGGCGGCTACCAGTTGCTCGACACCCAGTTCTGGACCGAACATCTCAGCCAGTTCGGCACCGAGGAAATTCCGCAAGCCACCTATGTCCGGCGACTGCGTCAGGCGCTCACCGTATCCGCCGATTTCCGGGCGATCGAGGCTTACCCGTTGGGCGGCGGCGTCGCGGTGGCCGATGGCGCGGCGGCCGGTTCCGCCGGGGGTGGCGTCTCGCTGGCGGGAGAAGGCATCTCTGCCGCCGGTGGCGGTGGCGGTGACGGCGCCCGCCAGACCGAAGTCTCGGCGCCCATCTCCGGGAAACTCATCTTGCAGCTCTTGAAGGAGACATCATAAGCCGCGTGATCGAACGGATGCAGCGCCGGCGAACCGGCGAACATCCAGCCCGAGTAGATCCGCCGCACCTCGCCGGTGCGCAGGGTTTCGTCGACCTGCAAGAAGGCCGCCGCCTCCGGTCGCTCCCATGGTGGGGCGGTCTCGCAGGTGCGCACGCGGATGGTCAGCCGGCCGAACGTCACCGCCTCGCCGGGATGGGCCTCGATCTTACGGGTGGCGCCGGTGAGCTTGTCGAGCGTCATCAGCGTGGCGACGCGCGCCGCGACCGGCGTCGGACCCGCCGGATCGGTGGTCGCGGCGGCCGGACGCGTATCAGAGCCGGTCGTCGCGGGTGCCGAAGCCTTTGATGGCGCAGGGCCGGCGCCTGGCGACTGCTGCGCAGCGACGATCGATGTCGCTGAAAGGCCGGCTCCGGCGAACAGGATCGCCAGGCCGGCGGCCCGCCGGCCTGTCACGGCTGGCTCTCCGGCGCCGGCGCCGGAGAGGCGTCGTCCTTCTTGTCGCCGACGCTGTAGATCGCCTGACCGATCAAGCCCATGAGATCGACCGAGCCCTGGGTCTGCTCGATCTCCTCGCCCGGCTTCAGCACATCCATTTCGCCGCCCGGCGACAGGGCGATGTAACTGTCGCCCAACAACCCTTCCGAGGCAATCTTGGCCACCGTGTCGACCGGCAGCTCCACACCCTTGCGGACAGTGAACCGGACACGTGCCTGGAATGTCTGGGGATCAAGTTCCTGCGCGACCACGGCACCGACCTTGATTCCCGACACCCGCACGTCGGTGCCCACATTGATTCCGACCGCGCTGGGGAACCGGGCAACCAGCTGATAGCCGCCACTGCCCTGCCCCATCTCGGTGCGGGTGTAGGCGTAGCCGACAAACAACGCCGCCACGATCAGCACGACCGCACCGATCAGGGCCTCGACGAAATTTTCCTTCAGCTGCACGTCCGGTGCTCCCGCGCCACGCCGGCCCGCTATTCCGGCCGCCAGGCTTCGTAATCGCCGGTCGCCGGCGCTCGGTGGCCGCCCGCCGCCAGCGCGCCAGGCGGCACATAGGCGCCCGATGTGCCGGTCATGTTCGGATGGTGCGGCGCTTCCCACGGCTTCACCACCGGCGGCTTCTCGCTCGGCGGCGCGTCGACGGTGTGGTGCAGCCAGGCGTGCCACTCGGGGGGAATGCGACTGGCCTCGACCTCGCCGTTGTAGATCACCCAGCGCCTGGGGCCCTTGCGATCGCGGTAATAGAGATTGCCCCCGGCGTCCTCGCCGACGCATTCGCCACGGCGCCTGGTGAACAGCCACGTGCCCCAGGTCTGGCCATGCCACCAGGTGAACGTCCGTAGAAACAGGCCCATCGCGGTCCTCGGCAATCATGAAAAACGATCTGTAGCGGGCTTTAGCGGCTAGCGTCGCGCTCGTCCAGTCCAACCACGGCCGAACGCCCTGGTCAATCGGTCACAAGCTCGGCAAGGTCGGGCACCGGCGCGGCGCGCGGCACGATGCGGATCGGCGCCGTGGTGAAGCGGGCCAGAGCCGCTGCCGTCTCCGCCAGCCCGACGGTGGCGCCAGCGGTCTCGTTGACGATGATGCCCGCCAGCGGCACACCCCGGCTCTCCAGCGCCAGCAGCGCGGTCAGCGTATGGCTGAGCGTGCCGAGATAGCTGCCGGTCACCAGTAGCGCCGGGCATTGCAGCGCCACCAGCCAGTCGAGCACCGTCAGCCGGCCGGCCAGCGGCACCATGACGCCACCGACGCCCTCGATCAACAGGATGTCGCGGGCGCGCGCCATGCGGGCCCGGCAGTGGGCGACCACCGCCTCGTAGGGCAGCGTCGTGCCCTCCTGTGCCGCCGCCATGTCGGGCGACAGCGGTGCCCGGTAGCGCCACGGCGTGATGGCATCCAGCGTCTCGGCCGTCACCGGCTCGCCCAGCGCGTCGAGCAGCACGGCGGCGTCGCTGCCGGCCGGGGCCGCCGGATCGTAGCCGCTGAGCACCGGCTTCAGCGCCTCGACGCTGCGGCCGCGGGCGCGCAGCTGGCGGATCAGCGCCGCCGAGACATAGGTCTTGCCGATGTCGGTGCCGGTCGCGGTGACGAACAGCGTGCTCACGCCGCCGCCTCCAGCACCGTGGCGACACCGGCCGCCAGCCGGCGGATGTCCGCTTCCTCATGGCAGGCGGTGAAAGTGAGCCGCAGCCGGGCGGTACCCGCCGGCACGGTCGGCGGACGGATGGCCGACACCAGGAAACCCTCGGCCTCCAGCTTGCGGCTGGCCTCCAGCGCCCGCGTCTCGGCGCCGAGGATGATCGGCACGATCGGGCTTTCCGGCGCCGGCAGACCGAGCAGGTCGCAGAACAGCCGGGCGTTGGCCAGCGGCCGGGCGCAATAGTCCGGCTCGTTCTCGATGATGTCGAGCGCCGCCAGCGAGGCGGCGACAACGCCCGGCGGCAGGCCGGTGGAATAGACCATCGACCAGGCGCGGGTCTTCATCAGGTCGATCACCGGCCGGTCGGCGCACAGATAGCCGCCGTAGCTGCCGACCGCCTTCGACAGCGTGCCCATCTGCAGCGGCACCTCCACCTTGTCGCCGAAGGCGAAACTCGACCCCCGGCCGCCGCCGACCACGCCGATGCCGTGGGCATCGTCGGTGAGCAGCCAGGCGTCGTGGCGCTCGGCCAGCGCCAGCAGCGCCGGCACCGGGGCCAGGTCGCCGTCCATGCTGAACACGCCATCGGTGAGGATCAGGCAATGGCGATGCGTCTCACGCAGTTCCTGAAGCAAAGTCTCCAGGTGCTGGAGATCGTTGTGCCTGAACTGGTGATACGCCGCCCCGGACAACCGGCTGCCGGCGATCATGCAGTTGTGGATCAGCGCGTCGGCGAGGATGACGTCCTGCTTGCCCACCAGCGTCGGGATGATGCCGATATTGGCCAGATAGCCCGAGCCGAAGACGATGCAGTCTTCCGCCCCCTTGAGCGCCGCCAGCCGCGCCTCCAGCTCGCCCAGCAGCGGATAGTTGCCGGTGATCAGCCGCGAGCCGCCCGAGCCGGTGCCGTAGCGGGCGGTGGCGGCGTTGGCGGCGGCGATCACCCGCGGGTCCTGGCTGAGATTGAGATAGTCGTTGCAGCAGAAGGAGATCATCCGCCGACCGTCGCGCACGATGACACTGCCACCGTCGCGCGGGCTGTCCTTCAGCCAGCGGCGCAGGTTGCGCGCTTCGAGATCGGCCAGCTTGTCGGCCGCCAGCGCTGTCAGGGACGCACTCATTCTGGATCCTTTCCGAAACGCCGCGACCACTCGCCGGTCACCGCCAGCATGGCGTCGGTGAGCCGCGCCAGCTCGTCGGCGGCGATGGTCAGCGGCGGCGTGGTGTAAAGAATGTCGCCGAACGGCCGCAGCCAGACGCCATGGTCGATCAGCCGCTGCTTCAGCCATTCCGCGTCGCCCAGCCGGGTCAGCTGGATGACGCCGATAGCGCCCAGCGTCCGCACGTCGACGACGCCCGGCAGGTCGCGCGCCGGCGCCAGCGCCGTGGCGAGCTGCGCCGCGATCGTGCGCGCCTGGTCCAGCCGGGGCTCCTGCTCGAACAGATCGAGCGAGGCGGTGGCGGCGGCGCAGGCCAGCGCGTTGCCCATGTAGGTGGGGCCGTGCATCAGCGCGCGGGCCGGATCGTCGCTCCAGAACGCCTCGA
>CAUJIW010000030.1 GCA_963205175.1 Pseudomonadota bacterium | reverse complement strand
GATGCTGAGCGATTCGGAGATGGGAAGGCCTGAACGCAGCCCGCGCACCAGCAGATCGATCGCATCGGGAAACAGCTCGATGAATTTCTTGATTCGCCTGCCGATGATCATGCCGACCACCATGTGCGGCACCGCCAGCCCGATCAGAATCCCCAGCAGCAACGCCAGCAGGAACGGCATGCCGAGGCCGACCGCGAACACCACGGTCATGAACAGGAACAGGCCGCCACAGGCCATGCCGTACTGGCCGAGCGTCCAGTCCTTGCCAGTGCGGGACAGGCGGGCGCGCAGTTCGGCGGGGCGCGGGATGAAGCCCTTGACGATGGAATCGAGCTTGCTCTCGCGCAGCGCGAGGATGCGGCGCATCTGGGCCTTGGCCAGAGCGTCCTGGGAGTTGGAGAAGCGTTCGCGCATCTTCTCCAGACGCTGGCCGGCGATCTTGTCGGCGTTAGTGCCGCCGGCGAAGGCGAAGCCCAGCAGCGCCAGCGTCAGCAGCGAGCCCAGCAGGATGACGGCCAGAAGTGCGATCGGTGACATGGCGTTTTCCCGTCCTGCGTCCTGGTTCTCACATGCATTCCATCAGCGCCCGGCCAAGGCCGTAATATTCCGCCCGCTCGTAGAAAGCAGGGCGCAGCCCGGTCGAGACAAAATCGCCGCGCAGCCGGCCGGTCTCGTCCTCGCCGGTGAACTTGAACAGGTAGAGGTCCTGGGTGGTGATGACGTCGCCTTCCATGCCCACGATCTCGGTGATGTGGGTGATGCGACGCACACCATCGCGCATGCGGCTGATCTGGATGATCATGTGCACGGCGTTGGCGATCTGTTCCCGGATCGCCTTGGGCGGCAGGTTTAGGCCGGCCATGTTGACCATGTTTTCAAGGCGGGTCAGTGCCTCGCGCGGCCGGTTGGCGTGCAGCGTGCCGAGCGAGCCGTCATGGCCGGTATTCATCGCCTGCAGCAGGTCGATGGCTTCGGAGCCGCGAACCTCGCCCAGAATGATGCGGTCAGGACGCATGCGCAGCGCGTTCTTGACGAGGTCGCGCATGGTCACCTCGCCGTTGCCTTCAAGATTGGCGGGGCGGGTTTCCAGACGCACCACATGTGGCTGTTGCAGCTGGAGCTCCGCCGCGTCCTCGATGGTGACGATGCGCTCGCCCATGTCGATGTTGCGTGACACGGCGTTGAGCATCGTGGTCTTGCCGGAGCCGGTACCGCCGGAGATGATGATGTTAAGGCGGCAGCGGCCGGCGATTTTGAGCAACTGCGCCATCTTGGGATGGATGTTGCCCTGGTCGGCCATCATGTCGAGCGTGATCTTGCGCTTGGAGAACTTGCGGATCGAGATCGACGCGCCATCGATGGCCAGCGGCGGGATGATACAGTTGACGCGGCTGCCATCGAGCAGGCGGGCGTCGCAGATCGGGCTCGATTCATCGACGCGACGGCCGACCGCGGCGACAATGCGCTGGGCAACGTTGATGAGATGCTGGTCGTCGCGGAAGCGGATGTCCGTCAGTTCCAGCTTGCCCTTGCGCTCGACGTAAATCTGGTTCGGGCCATTGACCATGATGTCGGTCACCGCCTCGTCGGCCAGCAGCGGTTCAAGCGGTCCCAGGCCCAGCATGTCGTTGAGCAGCAGGGTGACGACCTCGCGCTGCTCAAGCTGGTTGAGATTGATGCGCTGCTGCAGCAGCAGCTCGGCGACGATGTCCGACACCTGCTCGGCAACTTCGCCGCGCGACAGCTCGGCGATGGCGGAGGCATCAATATGCTCCATCAGCAGCGGATGGATTTTCTCCTTCGCGGCGATGACGCTGGACTGGCTGCTGGAGCGGGCGACCGCCTTGGGCGGGTCGGGCGTCGGCAGCGGCTCAAGTGCCTTGCCGGCTTCGATCAGATCATTGAGGAGCACGGTGACCGCGTCCCGCGTCTCCATCTCGTTGAGCGTCAGGTTGTTGTCGACAGCAGTCGCCTGGATGCGTTCCTCCAGCGCCGCCATCAGCTCGGGACGCGGGCGATTGCGCCACTCGTCGGGCGGAAAGATCGCCAGCAGATCGTTGGAGAGCAGTTCGTAGATCTGGTCGACGATGGCGCCACGCGCCGCCGGTGCCGGTGTCGTGGGTTCCACCGAGCCAGGCGCCACCAGAGGCCGACGCCCGGCGACCAGGCTGGTCTTGCCGTTGTCCGCGGTCTGCTGTGCCGCGCGTCGTCCGAATCCCAATGGCTTCATGGCGTACTACGCACCTACTTCTTGATGGCCAGCAGCGACTTCAGATCCTTCAGCTTGCCCAGCAGAGAATGTTCGTTCGTCCCGCCGTCCTCGCTCATTGACGCCATGACCTGCTGGGCGAGGTGCGCCAGCTCGGCGGCAACCTTGGTGCCGGTGGCGCTTTGAGCCAGGCTCTTGCCCTGTTTGGCCGCGGCCACGGCGTGTTTGGCGTCGAGCGGCAGCATGATGTCGATCGTGCGTTCCACCGAGGCTTCGAAATCCTTGCGGGCGACTTCAGGCTGACCCTGGGCCGGCACCTTGTTGGCGATAAGCCGAACCTTGGCGGCCGGTGCGTGCATGGACAGGAAGCTGAGCAGCCGGATGGTGTCGCGCGCGGCGGCCAGCGTCAGGTCGGTCACCACAACCACCTCGCTGATTTCGGTCAGCAGGTGGGGGTTCTGCACGGCCAGCAGGCGCGGGAGGTCGATGATCACGGCATCGAATGACTGGACGAGCTGATCCTGCAGGTGATGCAAGGCGGCGCCATCGGTGAGCAAGGGGGCGTTGATCGGGGCCTCGGCCGACAGAATCGCCAGTTTTTCGGAGGCTTTGACGATCGCGCGCTCGATGAACAGGCTGTCGATACGGCCGGGATTTTCCAGCGCGTCGGTCAGGCCGCGGCCGGGTTCGAGATCGAACGACAACGCACCCACGCCGAAGTGGATGTCGAGATCGAGCAGGGCGGTCTTGCGATCGAGTTGTTCGGCGCAGACCCAGGCGATCGAGCTGGCGACCGTCGATGTGCCGACGCCGCCACGCGCGCCAATGACGGCGACAGCAACGTGGGGCCGCGCCTCGTCCTGAGCCGTTACCTTGCTGCCGTGCAGTGCCGCCTGGGCATTGTGCAGGGAGTCACGGACAATTTCCGAATGAAGCGGCTTCAGCAGGTAATCGTGGATGCCCGAGGCCAGCAGATCCCGATACAGGCCGACGTCGTTGATCTCGCCCATCGCGATGACGATGGTGCCTGGCTCGCAGACCTCGGCCAGGGCGTTGATATCGGTCAGCGGATCATGACAGTCGGTGAGGTCGACCATCAGGATCTGCGGCGAGGCGGAAACGGACAACGTCTGCACCGCGTTGCGCAGGCCGCCCTTGTGGATTTTCTCCGCCTGCCAGCCCATGTCTGTGACAACCGGTTTGAGAATCTCGACGGTTGCCTCGTCACACACGAAGGCACAGAAGGCGTCGCGTGCGGCGACGGCGGTGCCGGCTCGCTTGTTCATGGACCAGGGAGCGTTCATGGATCGCTACTCCTTACTTGTTCTTGACGCTGGTTGACGGCAGCGGGTCAGCCCCGGTGGGCTTCTTCTTGGCATAGGCGTCGATGGCCTTGCCGATCTGCTTGGCGTCCGGCCCCTGATAGGTCTTGCCTTGTTCGAGGTCGCGCGGATCAGCGATCATGGCGGCGAGGTTGTTGTTGACCGCGCAGCCGTGATTGCTGCTCATCGCGCCAGTCATCGTCATCACCGGTGCGTCGCTCCAGTCGGGGCAGGCCGGCGGTGTCGCCTGGGCGCGGGAGACGACGAGACGGACTGTTCCGCTCGCGGGGCGGGCGCCGGTCGGAACGGCGACATCCTCGATCAGCATACCGAATCTGGCGGCTACCCGGGCGACTGCCGCGCGTCGGTCGCCGGCGCCGGCGCTGGCCGGATCATCGATGCTGAGATGATCGCCATAGGCGACCCCGATGCCACCAAGGAAGGCCTCAAGGGCCTTGGCGTCAGCGGCCGAAAGACGATTGTCGGTGCCGAATCGCACATCGTGCGTGACAACCTGCGCGCTCACGGTGGGCACCTTCAGCGAAGATACGCCACGATTGTCGCTACAGGCGGCAAGGCCGACCGAAAGAACGAGGGCGCCTGCCAGCAGAGGGAGCGCGGAGGGGATCGGGAAACGGATCATCTGTGCTCTCCTTACTGGAACGAGAAGCCGGGTGCGGCCGCGCTGGCGCCCTGCTGCGCCTGGGCCGGCACCGGCGGGGTGACGGGGGCCGGGGTCTCGGGCTTCTTGCCGGGCGAGAAGGTCCGCCCCAGCAGCCAGCGTTCCAGATCGCTCGGCGCCTTGTAGCCATCGGTGGGCAACTTGATGTTCCGGGCGTTGGTCGGCTTCACCAGGTAGGGCGTGACCACGATGACAAGTTCGGTTTCCTGGCGCTGGAACCTGTCGGACTTGAACAGCGCGCCGATGATCGGCAGATCGCCCAGCCCCGGGGTCTTGGAGACATCCTGGTTGGTGGTGTTGCGCAACAGGCCGGCGATCATGAAGCTCTGCCCGGAGCCCAGTTCGACCGTGGTTTCGGCGCGCCGGGTGGTCAGACCCGGTACGGAGATGCCGTTAACGGTAATCGCACCGGCTGACGACAGCTCGCTCACCTCGGGGCGCACGCGCATGCTGATGCGCTCGCCCGACATCACGGTCGGCGTGAACGCGAGGCCGACGCCATATTCCTTGTACTCGATGAATACCCGGCCGTCCTTGTCGGGAGCCGGAATGGCGAACTCGCCACCGGCGAGGAAGCTGGCGGTCTCGCCCGAAATCGACGTGAGGTTCGGTTCCGCCAGCACCGTGACCAGGCCCTGCTCGGCCAGCGCATCAATGGCGCCTGCCGCGTCGAGCCCCAGCAACGAGCCGGCGCCACCGATGGAGGTGGTGCCATCGGTCAGGCCCTTGAACGTGTAGGCGGTGCCCGCGACCACGGGCAGGCCGGTGACGGGATTGAGCGGCATCGTCACCTGGGCGCCACCCGGCAGGGTGACGGCGCCGGACGGGAAGCCGCTGAGGTCGGTCGCGCCGATATCAACAAAATCGCGGCCGCGCGACAGGTTGAACAGGAAGCCGCCGGTCTGGTCGCGGGTGGCGATGTTGAAGCCCATCTGCTTGAGCAGGGTGCGGCTCACTTCGGCAATCTTGACCTGGAGGTTGACCTGCACCGGCGTCGCGGTCTGGAGCTTGTTGACCACGGTCTGCTTGTCGCCGAGGAAACCCTTCACCAGGCGACCGGCTTCCTCCACCGCTTCGGGTGACGGCACGGTGCCGTTGAGGAAGGTCATGCCGTTGAAGGTCTGCACGTCGATCTCCGACGTCGGCAGGGCGGCCTTCAGCATCCGCTGGATCTGGTCGATGTTGTTGGCGACCCGGACGGTCGCCGAGTAGATTACCTTGTCGGCGCCATCCATGGCGAACAGCGTGGTTTCGCCCTCGCCGGTACCGAATACATAGATCAGCTGGTTGGAGCGGACCTGCACGTCGGCCACCCGGGGGTTGGCGATGAACACATTGGCCGCCGGGCGGTCGAGCCGGATCAGCGAACCCTTGTTGACGCCGATGGACAGTTCGCGGTCGGCTTGCTGGACCGCGGTCTGGCCCGCGAGCGTGGCGACGGGGAAGGCCGCGATGCTGCCTGCGACCGCCACCGAAAGGGCCGACGCGCGCAGGAGGTGGATGGTCTTGCTCATCAGTTTGCCTCCGGGGCAGGCGCGATGGCGCCGCCGATGTTGCTCATGGCGCTGGCCATGGCGTTCATGAAGGTGCCGACTTCCGTTTCATCACGGGCCTGGCCGCGCAGCACGATGACGTTGGTGCCGCGCTTGGCGCCGGGATGCGCGGCCGGCTGGCTGCCACCGCCACCACCACCACCGACCTTGGCGTTGGCGTATTTCGAGACTTCCGAGCCCAGCGTGTAGGTCGGCCGTGCGTCGGACGGCATCGGTGCTTCGTCCACGCGGCTCTCGCCGCTGGCCGCCGCTGCATTCTCGGTCAACGGCCGCAGGCTGAGCGACAGGCTGCCCAGCCGCTGCATGACCGCGATTTTCTCGACCAGCTTCGGCGTTACTTCCAGCGTGACGGTGCGGCCGACCTTGGGCTGGTTCTCCAGATCGTTCGTACGTTGGTCGACGGCGAGCACGCGGACGTTGCGAAGCACGGTCTGGGAGACCTTGATGGTCGGCGCATCCTCGCGCGGCACTTCGGTGGTGAGGATGAGATCGACGCGATCACCGGGGAACACGAAGCCGGCAACGCCCGAGGTGTCGGAGACGGAGACGGTGATCGCCCGCATGCCTTCGGACAGGACGGCGGCGAGGAAACCCCGTTCGCCGGGACCGACGAGTGCTCCCTGGGTCAGGGGCTGGCCGGGGGTCATCGAGGTCCGGACCACCTTGCCGACATAGGCATCCTGCTGGGTCTGGCCCTCGACAAAATAAGTCTGGTCCAGGTTGTCGTTGGGCCATTTCTGCCAGCGCACCTGCGCGGCCTCGATGATGTGACCAACCGGCAGCGGCACGGCGGCCACCAGGACGCGCGGGCCCTTGCTTTCGGCCACCGCGGCTGCCTGCGCAGGCTTCGGCCCTTCACTGGTCAGCAGATTTCGAGCGAAAAGCGCCGTGACAACGGCAATCAGCAAAGCCGCCACCACCAAGATCAAGCTGCGCACGTTCATTTGTCAGCCTCCAACGGGATTGCCGTCGTTATCCACCGAAAACATTAACGATTGGTTGGATGGTTAATGCGATGCCGCCCGCGGCGATCGCGACGCCGTAGGGAACGGCGTTCTCGCCATCGTGTTTGCGAAGTCGTCGCGCCACGACAACGCCAAGCGCCACCAGGCCGCCGAACACGGCGACCAGCAGCATCAGGTCGAACACCTGACGACCTGGCGTCCATAAGGCGAGCGCGGCCATCAGCTTCACATCGCCGCCGCCCATCACCCCGGCGGCGAACAGCGCCGCGAACAGGACGAACACCAGCGCCGCCATCCCGGCCTGAAGGCCCAGCGCCGGCCACAGCGCGACGCCGCTGGCCGCGAAAGTGCTGTACAGATAGGGCAGGGCCAGCAACGCAACCGCCAAGCATAACCAGTTGGGAATGATGTAGCGACGCACGTCGCCGATCGCGGCAGTCACCAGCAGGCCGACCAGAATGAACAGTAGTGCGAAGCGGATGAAATCCCACATGGAGCCATGCTAGAGGGACAGAGTTGAACATTCGGTAACCAAGTTGTGACGCAGCCGTATTCATCTCCGACCGTCGCGAACGGCACACCCGACGTCGTGCCGGCGCTGCAACGGCGGCGTTGTCTGCCGCCTGGTGGCCTGATCGGCACCTGGCGCGCCGTCGATGGCTGCCGGCTGCGCGTGGCCCACTGGCCGGGGCCGGCGGCGGCAGCTTCATCCGGCGGCACCATCCTGTTTCTCAACGGGCGGGGCGATTTCATCGAGAAATATGCCGAGAGCTACTGGGCCTTCCGTGACTGGGGGTATGCGATCGCGACATTGGACTGGCGTGGCCAGGGGCTGTCCGACCGCTTCGCCGGGGATCGGGAACGCGGGCACCAGCAGGATATCGGCCAGCTCGTCGCCGACGTGGCCGCCTGGATCGACGCCGAGGGACATGATTGGCCGCGACCACTGCATCTCGTCGCCCATTCGATGGGCGGCAACATTGCGTTGCGTCTGCTGCATGACCACCCCGGTCTTGTTGAACGGGCAGTGGTGATGGCGCCGATGCTGGGCATCCGGACCCGGCCACTGCCGGCTGCCGTCGCCCGTCGGCTGGCGCGCTGGCAGGTGGCGCGCGGCCATGGCTTCGATTTCGCGCTGGCGCAGGGCCCCTATGGCGAGATGGCGCGCTCGGTCCACCGCCAGCGCAACCTCACCGGCGACGCCGAGCGGTTCGACGACGAGCACTGGTGGATCAGCGGCAATCCCGACCTGTCGGTGGGGGGCGTGACCTATGGCTGGCTCGATGCCGCTTTCCGCTCCATTGATTGCGTGCGCGCGCCCGGCTACCTCGAAGCCATCGCGACGCCGGTGCTGATCCTGGCGGCCGGTATCGAGCGGCTGGTCGACTCGGCGGCGACGATTGCGGCGGCGACCCGACTGCCGCGGGGGACTGCGCGTCTGATGGAAGGTGGTCGCCACGAACTGGTGCGTGAGGTGGATAGCATCCGGCTGGAGACGTTCGGGCAGATCCGTTCGTTTCTTGCCGGACGTGACGGAGAGTAGCTTGGAGCGTTTTGATATTGTTGTCATCGGCGCCGGCATCGGCGGGGCGTCCGCCGCCGCCTTCCTGGCGGCGCGCGCGCGTGTCCTGGTGCTGGAGGCGGAGGCGCTGCCCGGCTATCACACTTCAGGCCGCTCGGCGGCCTTCTATGCCGAGACCTATGGCGGTCCCAGGGTGCAGCCGCTCACCACGGCGTCCCGGGCATTCCTTGAGATGCCGCCGGCGGGATTCGCGGACACTCCACTGCTGCGGCCGCGTGGCGCGCTACATCTGGCCCGACCGACGCGGCGGCATGCGCTGCTGGAGGAGCGTGATCGCTTCCCCGGGGTGACGCTGACGTTGCTGGACGCCGACGCGGTGGCGGCCCGCCTGCCGATGATGCATCCTGACTGGCTGGACGGGGCGCTATGGGAGCCCGACTGCCGGGACATCGATACCGCCGCGCTGCTGCAGGGCTATCTTGCCATGGTCCGCCGGACGGGCGGTGAGGTGCTGACCGATGCGCGGGTGACGGCACTGGCGCGCGAGGCCGCTGGCTGGACGGTAACGGCGGGTGACCGGCGGTTCCAGGCGCCGGTTGTAGTGAACGCCGCCGGTGCGTGGGCGGACGAGGTGGCGGTCCTGGCCGGTATTGCGCCGATCGGATTCACGCCGCTGCGGCGGACCATGATCAGCTTCAAGGTGCCGGAGGCGCAGTTCCTGCCCGACTTGCCGGTGGTGCTGGATATCGATGGCAGCTTCTATTTCAAGCCGGACGCCGGCACCATCTGGGCCTCGCCGCACGACGAGATTCCGTCGGTGCCGTGCGACGCCCAGCCCGACGAACTGGACATCGCCATCACGGTCGATCGCATCGAAGCGGCGACCACGTTCCGGGTGCGGCGCATCGAGCGCAGCTGGGCGGGCCTGCGGACATTCAGTCCCGACCGGGTGCCGGTCTATGGCTTCGAGCCGGCGGCGCCGGGCTTCTTCTGGTGCTCGGGGCAGGGCGGTTTCGGCTTCCAGACAGCGCCGGCGGCCGGAGAGCTTGTCGCCGCTTTGGTGCATGGGTCGCCGCTGCCCGAGGCGTTGCAGGCCGCCGGCGTGCAGCCGGCGCTCTACGCGCCGGGCCGCTTCGCCCGCTGAGGCTTATTTTTTCAGCGAATCGCGGATTTCCCGCAGCAGGATGATGTCTTCGGGCGTCGGTGGCGGTGCGGCGGGGGCGGCCTCCGGCTCCGCCGCGCGCAGCTTGTTGGCGAATTTCACCAGCAGGAAGATGATCCAGGCCAGGATGACGAAGTTCAGCACGATGGTGATGAACTGGCCGACGCCGAACACCGGGATGACCTTTGACAGCTCGGCGTAGGTCATGGCGCCGGCATAGTCGGCCGGCACGTCCTTGAGCGGGATGAAGATGTCGGAGAAGTCCGGCTTGCCGACGATGGCGGCGACCACCGGCATGATGAGGTCGTTGACCACCGAATCGACGATCTTGCCGAAAGCGGCGCCGATGATGACGCCGACCGCCAGGTCGAGCACGTTGCCACGCATGGCAAAGTCGCGGAATTCCTTGAGCATTCTTTGGTCCCCCTGAGCTTGAGACGAGGGGCGTACTGTGGTCCAGCCGGGCCGTGGCGTCCAGCCTCAATTGGCCGGCGGTGCTGTCAGGGCGCACCCGGGCCGGTCTCCCAGCCCAGCGTCGGCAGGGCGATGATGCGCTGGCCACGCAGGTCGTTGCGGCGCACCAGCATGTCCCGGCTCTCCAGATAGGTGATCAGGCGGCGGGCCCGGCCCAGCGAGCGGCTGCCGCAGGCGCGCGCCACATCCTCGTCGGACGGGCAGGGCGCGCCTTCCAGCGCCGCGCGGGCCATCAGCAGGAACACACCCTGAATGTCCTCCTCCAGCCCGGCCGCGGCGGCGACCGCCTGTTCCCAGTCGGCGTGATCGACGGCGTTGGCGTCGACGCCGGCGCGGGCGACCGACAGCCGGCGCTTGAAGGCGGCGAGATCGAGCGTCGCGCCACCCAGACGGCGGATGCGGCAGCGGACGAGAAAGTCCTGATACAGCACGGCGACCGAACGGTAGGCGGCCTCCGGGTCGGCGAGAATTTCGCGCAGCGTCGCCTCGATCAGCGCCTCGCGCTCGGCGGGCGTGCGGGCGTCGGCCGGTTCCTCCGCCGGGGCGGCGGGTTCGAGCTTCGGCCGGCTGATCTGCAGCATGATGTCGGCCGCCGGCGGCGGTGCCGGGCGCGGTGCCGGACGGGCGAAAACCTCGTTCTCGCCGGGCTTGAAGATGAGGTCGCGCGCGCCGTCGCCCGGCTGCTCCGGCAGTGGCAGCAGCTTGGGGCTGCCGCCACGCCCGGCGGTCTCGACGTCGCCGATGCGAATCGACAGCGACCGCCGCGCCAGCGCCGGGCCGAGAGCGACGAAGTGACCACGTTCGAGATCGCGGAACACTTCCGCCTGCCGGCGCTCCATGCCCAGCAGATCGGCGGCGCGGGCCATGTCGATGTCGAGGAAGGTGCGGCCCATCAGGAAGTTGGAGGCCTCCGCCGCCACGTTCTTGGCCAGTTTGGCCAGGCGCTGGGTGGCGATGACGCCGGCCAGACCGCGCTTGCGGCCCCGGCACATCAGGTTGGTCATGGCGCCCAGCGACAGCTTGCGCGCCTCGTCCGACACCTCGCCGGCGGCGGCCGGGGCGAACAGCTGGGCCTCGTCGACGACCACCAGCATCGGGTACCAGAAGTCGCGCTCGGCATCGAACAGCCCGCCGAGGAAGGCGGCGGCCGAGCGCATCTGGCCCTCGATGTCGAGGCCTTCGAGGTTGAGCACCACCGACACCCGGTGCTGGCGCACCCGCGCGGCGATGCGCTGCAGGTTGGCCTCGTTCTGCTCTGCGGCCTCGACCACCACATGGCCGTAGCGGTCCGCCAGGGTCACGAAGTCGCCCTCGGGGTCGATCACCGCCTGCTGCACCCACGGCGCGCTCTGCTCCAGCAGCCGGCGCAGCAGGTGCGACTTGCCGGAACCCGAGTTGCCCTGCACCAGCAGGCGGGTGGCCAGCAGCTCCTCCAGATCCATGGTGGCGGCGGCGCCGCCTTGCGCTGTGCCCATGTCGATGGCGATCATCGCTGTTGCCCGGCTTGCTGGTTCATCGACGCGGGATGGCGGCGCGGGCCAGTTCGTCGGCGCGCTCGTTCTCGGGGTGGCCGGCGTGGCCCTTGACCCACAGCCAGTCGACCTGGTGCGGGGCGGCGGCCTCGACCAGCGCCTGCCACAGCTCGACGTTCTTCACCGGCTTCTTGTCGGCGGTCTTCCAGCCGTTGCGCCGCCAGCCATGCAGCCACTTGGTGATACCGTCGCGGACATAGGTGCTGTCGGTGGTCAGCTTGACCTTGCAGGGCCGTTTGAGTGCCTTGAGCGCCTGAATCGCCGCCATCATCTCCATGCGGTTGTTGGTGGTCGACGGATCGCCGCCGGAGAGTTCGCGCACCATCTCGCCATGGCGCAGCACGGCGCCCCAGCCGCCTGGCCCCGGATTGCCGGAGCAGGCGCCGTCGGTGAAGATCTCGACCTCGGTCACGTCGGTCATGCCCGGGCCTGACCGGTGTAGAAGGCGAGCCTGCGGGCATAGGCCAGCGGGTCCTTGCGGGTGACCAGCGCGCCGGCCGGCGTGTTCAGCCAGTCGTAGGCGCGGGTCAGCAGGAAACGCAGCGCCGCGCCCTGGCACAGCAGCGGCAGGGCCGCCCGTTCGGCGTCTGTCAGCGGCCGCACCGATTCGTAGCCGGCGATCAGCGCGGCGGCCAGATCGGCATGATAATCATGGCCGTCGGCGCTGAAGCACCAGGCGTTGAGGCACACCGCCAGGTCATAGGCCAGCATGTCGGTGCAGGCGAAATAGAAGTCGATCAGGCCGGACACCGTGTGATCGAGAAACAGCACGTTGTCGGGAAACAGGTCGGCGTGGATGGCGCCTGTGGGCAGGCCAGCGGGCCAGCGGGCGCCGAGATCGGCCAGTGCGGCGTCGATCTGACCGCGCAGGCCCGGCGCGATGTCGTCGGCCTGGGTGCGGCAGGCGGCGGCCAGCCGGCGCCAGCCGTCGAGCGACAGGTCGTTGCTGCGGGTCATGGCGAAATCGGCCGTTGCCTTGTGCATCCGCGCCAGCGCGGCGCCGACCGCCTGGCAATGCTCGCTCAGCGGCGCGGTGACGGAAACGCCGGTTAGGAACTCGATCAGACAGGCGGGCCGGCCCGCCAGTTCGTGCAGCGTGTCGCCGGCGGCGTTGGCGATCGGCAACGGCACCGGCAGGTCGCGCTCGGCGAGGTGCCGCATCAGGCCAAGGAAAAACGGCAGATCCTCGCGCTTCACCCGCTTTTCATACAGTGTCAGGATGAACCGGCCGCTGTCGGTCTCGACCAGGTAGTTGCTGTTCTCGACGCCTTCGGCAATGCCCTTGGCGCTGACCAGGGTGCCGACGGGGAAGAGTTGCAGGAAGGCTTCAAGCGCCTCGGTGGATACCTGGGTGTAGACGGCCATGGGTTACTCGCTGGGGATACTCGCGGGAAAGTCGGTTGGTCGGGTGGTTGGGCGGCTCAGGCGGTTAGCGCCCGGGGCAGTTTGAAGGTGACATCCTCGGTGGTGGTGGTCACCTGCTCGATGGCCAGCGCGAAGCGGGTGGCCAGCGCTCCGATGACTTCCTCCACCAGCACTTCCGGTGCCGAGGCGCCGGCGGTGATGCCCAGCGTCGCCACACCGTCGAACCAGTGCCAGTCGATGTCGGCGGCGCGCTGCACCAGCCGGCCGCGGGCGCCGCAGCGTTCGGCCATTTCCACCAGCCGCAGCGAGTTGGAGGAGTTGGGCGCGCCGATCACCAGCACCAGTTGCGCCCGGCCGGCCAGCGTCTTCACCGCTTCCTGCCGGTTGGTGGTGGCGTAGCAGATATCCTCGCGCTTGGGCCCTTCCAGTGACGGGAAGCGGTGCTGCAACGCCTCGACGATACCGGCGGTATCGTCGACCGACAGCGTGGTCTGGGTGATGTAGGCCAGGTTGCCGGGGTCGGCGACAGCGATGGTGCGCGCATCCTCCAGCGTCTCGATCAGGGTGATGGCGCCCTCGGGCAGCTGGCCCATGGTGCCGATCACTTCCGGGTGGCCGGCATGGCCGATCATCAGGATGTGCCGGCCCTGGCTGTGGTGCCGCTCGGCCTCGCGGTGGACCTTGGAGACCAGCGGGCAGGTGGCATCGACATAGAGCATCTGCCGCCGTTCGGCCTCCGCCGGCACCGATTTGGGCACGCCATGGGCGGAAAAGATCACCGGCGCGCCTTCCGGCACTTCGTCGAGCTCATCGACGAACACCGCGCCCTTGGCGGCCAGGCCCTCGACGACGAAGCGGTTGTGGACGATCTCGTGGCGGACATAGACCGGCGCGCCGAAACGCTCGATCGCCAGCTCGACGATCTTGATGGCGCGGTCGACGCCGGCGCAGAAACCGCGCGGGTTGGCGACGAGGACGGAAAGCGGCTGCAAGGTCATGGCCGACCTTCTAGAGCCTCGCGCGCCGCGAGGCAAACGGCGAGCGGGCTATGGCTGCGATCGTTGCAGCAGCACCACGGGCGCACCCTTGTAGTCGGTCCGCGCGTAGGTCTGGAAGCCGCAGCGTTCGGCGACCCGCAGCGAGGCGGCGTTATCGGGGTGGATCATGCACGCCACGGGTGTGGCCCCGAACCGGGCATCCTGCCAGGCCAGCACCGCCCGCATCGCCTCGGTGGCGTAGCCCTGGCCGTGGGCGGTGGGCGCCAGCGCCCAGCCAGCTTCCTTGACGTCGCCGAACGCCGGGGTCAGGTCCCGCCGGGCATCGAACAGCCCGGCCTCGCCGACGAAGCGGCCGGTCGCCTTGTCCTCCACCAGCCAGAAGCCGAAATCGAGCAGGCTCCAGTGACCGGCGTAGCGTAGCAGGCGGGCCCAGACTTCCTCGGCCGACTGCGGCATGCCGCCGATGAAGCGGGTGACCTCGGGGTCGCCCCACAGTGCAAGGCAGGCATCGAAATCGGCAAGGCCGTGGCCGCGCAGGCGCAGGCGTCCGGTCTCGATGACGGGCGCGGGCGCGGCGCTCAC
The DNA here is from genome assembly GCA_963205175.1 of Pseudomonadota bacterium. GTDB lineage: Bacteria > Pseudomonadota > Alphaproteobacteria > Sphingomonadales > Sphingomonadaceae > CAUJIW01. The sequence continues at coordinate 2,849 of CAUJIW010000030.1, read as the reverse complement.
ACGTCGACGTCCTCGACGAACTGGGCATGGCTCTGGATGAAGGCGAAGCGGTGTTCCGGCTTCTTGCCCATCAGGCGCTCGACCAGGCCGCGCACCTCGGCGCGTTCCTCATATTCCGCCGGCAGGGTGATGCGCAGCAGCGTGCGCTGGGCCGGGTCCATGGTGGTATCCTTGAGCTGGACCGAGGGCATCTCGCCCAGACCCTTGAAGCGGGAGACCTCGATCTTCGATTTGCCGGCGAACACCGTGCGCAGCAGCTCCTCGCGGTGGGCGTCGTCGCGGGCGTAGCGGACGGTGCCGCCCTGGGCCAGGCGGTACAGCGGCGGCTGCGCGAGGTACAGGTGGCCGTCGCGCACCAGACCCGGCATTTCCTGGAAGAAGAACGTCATCAGCAGGGTGGCGATGTGGGCGCCGTCGACGTCGGCGTCGGTCATGATGATGATCTTCTCGTAGCGCAGGCTGGCGGCGTCGTAGCGGTCCCGGGTACCGCAGCCCAGCGCCAGAATGAGATCCTGCACCTCCTGATTCTGGGTGATCTTGGCGGTGTTGGCCGAGGCGACGTTGAGAATCTTGCCACGGATCGGCAGGATCGCCTGGGTCTTGCGGTTGCGCGCCTGCTTGGCCGAGCCGCCCGCCGAATCGCCCTCGACGATGAACAGCTCGGTGCCGGCCGCGTCGTCGGACGCACAGTCGGTGAGCTTGCCGGGCAGGCGCAGGTTGCGCTTGGACGTCGCGGTCTTGCGCTTGACTTCCTTCTCCGCCTTGCGCCGCAGCCGCTCGTCCACCTTGTCGAGCACGAAGCCGAGCAGCGCCTGGGCGCGTTTCTGGTCTTCCGCCAGCCAGTGGTCGAAATGGTCGCGCACCACCGCGTCCACCAGCTTGGTGGCCTCCGGCGACGACAGCCGGTCCTTGGTCTGGCTCTGGAACTGCGGGTTGCGGATGAACACCGACAGCATCACTTCCGCCCCGGTCATCACGTCGTCGGGGGTGATCTGCTCGGCCTTGCGGTTGTTGACCAGCTGGCCGAAGCCCTTGAGGGCGCGGCTGAGTGCTGCCCGCAGGCCGGCCTCGTGGGTGCCGCCCTGAGGCGTCGGGATGGTGTTGCAGTAGTAGCTGCCGCCGCCCTCGCCATAGAGCGGCCAGGCCACCGCCCACTCGACCGAACCCTGGTTGTCGGGGAAGTCGGCGCGGCCAGCGAACAGGTCCGAGGTGGCGCATTCACGGTCGTCGATGACCTCGCGCAGATGATCGGCCAGGCCGCCGGGGAACTGGAACACCGCTTCCGCCGGGGTGTCGTCGCCCTTGAGCAGCGACTCGTCGCAGCGCCAGCGAATCTCGACGCCGCGATAGAGATAGGCCTTGGAACGGGCGAGCCGATAGAGCCGGGCCGGCTTGAATCGGGCCTCGGCGCCGAAGATCTCGGGGTCGGGCAGAAAACTGACCTTGGTGCCGCGCCGGTTGGGTGCCGCGCCGACATCTTCCAGTTTGCTGGTGGGCAGACCACGGGCATAGGTCTGGCGCCACAGCCGGCGGTCGCGCGCCACCTCGACGATCAGGGCCTGGGACAGCGCGTTGACCACCGAGATGCCGACGCCGTGCAGGCCACCGGAGGTGGCGTAGGCCTTGTCGGAGAACTTGCCGCCCGAATGCAGGGTGGTGAGGATGACCTCCAGCGCCGACTGGCTGGGGTATTTCGGGTGGGGGTCGATGGGGATGCCGCGGCCATTGTCGGCGATCGCCAGCGCGCCGTCGGCCAGCAGCTCGACCTCGATGCGGTTGGCGTGACCGGCCACCGCCTCGTCCATGCTGTTGTCCAGCACCTCGGCGGCCAGGTGGTGGAAGGCGCGCTCGTCGGTGCCGCCGATATACATGCCGGGCCGGCGCCGGACCGGCTCCAGGCCTTCCAGGACTTCGATATCCTTGGCGGTATAGGCGTTGCCGCCCGCCGCCGGTTTGGCGAACAGATCACTCATGGCCACCTTATAGGGTAGGGCAGGTGGCGGAGACAACGAGATGTTGGGACCGCGGAGCCGGGGTGGTATGCCGCCGCGGCGACTCAGTCGAACAGGGCGTCGATGTCGGCCTGCGAGGCAGGTCCGTCGTCAAAGAGGCTGTCGATATTGGCCTGCGATGATGTCTGGGTCGACGCTTGGCGCGACTCAGCGGCGAACAGGGCGTCGATGTCCAGTTCGCTGGCGTCCTCGTTGCCGGTCAGGGCATCGAACAGGGTGTCGACCTGGTTCTGGGCGGCGACGGAGTGGGTGCCGTTGATGATACCGCCCAGCAGCACTGCTTGCGAGCGGATCATATCCGCCAGCATGGCCGCCATGGCGCGGAAAGTGTCGTCCGGTGCAATACCCCTGGCGTCGTTGATTGCCCGGAGGCCCGCCACGGTGAGGGCGTCGAGCAGGCCGACCAGCGGGTCGAATCGGGCACGTACCGCCGCAGGCGACAACTCGAAGGCCTCAACCAGCAGCTCCCAGTCGCGAAAGCCGCTGTGCTCGAAGTGAGCGCCGTAGGTGCGCGGCTGCCAGTGGGCCAGTTCGTCGAGCAGGTCTGGATCGTCGGGGGCGAGATCGAGGATCATCGCCACTTCATTGTACTGGTTGAGAAAATCGGTAGAAAGTCCGGTTTCCGGCGCCAGCGGTGTGCGCACCCTGGCCACGATTTCCGCCAGGCGCGCACCCGGTTCCGCCATCGCTGGGAAAGGTTAGCGTCCGCGCTCGTGGTGTAATTTCCGGTGTAGGCGATGGTGTATTCCGGGGTGGGGCATGCCCCACCCCGGAATGCGGCGTCGCTGGTGGCCACCGGGTTCATCGTTATGGTGGAGTTTGCACACTTCAACCGTG
>CAUJIW010000029.1 GCA_963205175.1 Pseudomonadota bacterium | reverse complement strand
GAGCCCTGGTTCGAAGCGCGCCGGCCGATCCTCGACGAGCGCGTCCGCTCCCGGCTCGAGCAGCTGTCGCGATACCTCGGCGATGCCGACTGGCTGGAAGGGGCGTTCAGCGCCGGCGACCTCATGATGGTGACGGTACTGCGCCGGCTTGCCGGCTCGGGCCTGCTCGACCCGTTCCCCAACCTTGCGGCCTATGTCGCGCGCGGCGAGGCGCGGCCGGCCTACGGGCGCGCCTTCGCCGCCCAGCTGGCGGTGTTCGAGAGACGCAATGATCCTTCGCCATAGGGGGAGGTGGCAGCGTTCGATCGGAGGGGGGCACCCCTTGTAGCTTGAACTCCGCCGCATGTGATCTTGTGGTGGATGCGGTGGCCGTCGGGAGGCCGACGACCCCTTGGGACACCAAGCCCGTGGTGGAGCCTGGGCCCCTCGCCTGCCGTTCCATCGAACCTGAACAGTCGCTTGGGCCGCACAAGGCCGCCGTCATCGCTGTCGCGCGCAGACTGCTCACCATCCTCCGCGAACAAAACCATCGAGGGCCGCTTGACCAGCAAGACATTCGCTCCGCCACGCCGCTTCGCCAGTCCCCGCGGGCGCAAACAAAGCCTTGCCATGGCGCGTGTCCCCCGGCAGAATCCCGGCTGCGGGGCAAGGCAACCTCCCGATCCAGGCGTTCCCGCCCAAGCGTTGCGGCTCGATAACCGGGCAGCGATCCTGCCCATGGGAACGCTATGGCTGCCGAAACCGATTCCGCTCATCCTTCGTACACCGACCTGGTCAAGGTCTTCACCCGCATCGGGCTGCTGTCCTTCGGCGGCCCCGCCGGGCAGATCGCGCTGATGCAGCACGAGCTCGTCGACCGGCGAGGCTGGGTCGAGCAGGGGGCCTTCCTGCGCGCGCTCAACCTCTGCCACTTGCTGCCCGGGCCCGAGGCGCAGCAGCTGGCGACCTGGATCGGCTGGCGCCTGCACGGCTGGCGCGGCGGGCTGGCGAGCGGGCTGCTGTTCGTCCTCCCCGGTGCGCTGGTGATGCTCGCGCTGTCGCTGCTCTATGCCCTGGCCGCCGGCCTGAGCTGGTTCGCGGCGCTGTTCCTGGGAGTCAAGGCGGCGGTGCTGGCCATCGTCGCCCAGGCGCTGCTCCGCATCGCCGGGCGCGCGCTGGGCACGCGCTTCAAGCTGCTGCTGGCGGCGCTGGCCCTGGCCGTGCTGGCGGCCGGCGTCCCGTTCCCGGCGGTGATCCTCGGCGCGGCGCTGATCGGCGCGCTGGCGGGGACCGTCCGGCCCGACTGGCTCGGCGCCCATGCCGTTGCGCCGGGGAACGTCGCGCTGCCCAGCAAGCGTCGGCTGGCGCTGCAGACCGTCGCGACGATCGCGCTGTGGTCGGCGATCTGGGCGGCGCCGATGGTGCTGATCGCGGCGACGCTCGGCCGCGGTCATGTCCTGTGGGGCATCGGCGCCTTCTTCGCCCGGCTCGCCGTCGTAACTTTCGGCGGCGCCTATGCGGTGCTCGCCTACATGGCGCAGGCGGCCGTCACCCATTACCACTGGCTGTCCGCCGGCGAGATGGCCGACGGCCTCGGACTGGCGGAAACGACGCCCGGCCCGCTGATCATGGTCACCCAGTTCGTCGGCTTCCTCGCCGCCTGGCGCGACCCGGCGCCGTTCTCGCCATGGCTGGCGGCGCTGCTCGGCGCCGGGCTGACGACCTGGGTGACCTTCGCGCCCTGCTTCCTCTGGATCTTCGCCTGCGCGCCATGGATGGAGCGGCTCGAGCGAGTCAGGGTGCTGCAGTCGGCGCTGGCGGCGATCACCGCCGCCGTGGTCGGCGTGGTGGCCCATCTCGCCGCCTGGTTCGCCCTGCACGTGCTGTTCCTGCGCCCGCAGGCCGGACCGCTCGGCCTGCCCGACCTCCTCAGCTTCGACTGGCGCGCCGGGCTGATCGCCGCCGGTGCGGCGCTGCTGCTGTTCCGCGTCCGGCGCGGGGTGATGGAAGTGCTGGCTTTCTCGGCCCTAGCCGGCCTCGTCCTCGGCGCGGCATGATCGTCGCGCCAGCCAGACGCGGATCGCGCCGGCCAGGCCCGGCGGGCTACAGGCTTCCAGCCGCTCGGCATCGATCCGCGCCACCAGCGCGTTGATCGGCACCGCTTCGTCGCGCGCCGCGGCTTTCAGCAAGTCCCAGAACAGCGGTTCGAGGCTGATCGAGGTCTTGTGCCCGGCGATTTCGACCGAGCGCTTGACGGGAGGGTGGTAGATGTCGGTCATTGCACACCCTTCGTCGCCCCGGGTTCGACCCCGGACGTCGCAAGAGCTCTCAATACATGTGCTGCCCGCCGTTGATCGACAGCGTCGAGCCGGTGATGAAGGCCGCGTCTTCCGAAGCCAGGAAGGCGACGCCGCGGGCGATCTCGTTGGCATGGCCGAGGCGTCCGACCGGGATCTTGGCGACGATCTTGTCGAGCACCTGCTGCGGTACGGCGGCAACCATGTCGGTATCGATATAGCCCGGCGCGATCGCGTTGACCGTGACGCCGAACTTGGCGCCTTCCTGGGCCAGCGCCTTGGTGAAGCCGTGGATGCCGGACTTGGCGGCGGCATAGTTGACCTGGCCGTACTGCCCGGCCTGGCCGTTGATCGAGCCGATGTTGATGATCCGGCCCCAGCCGCGGTCGCGCATGCCGGGGAAGGTTGCCTTGGCCATGTTGAAGCAGCCGCCGAGGTTGATGCGCATCACCTCGTTCCAGTCGTCGAAAGTCATCTTGTGCAGCACGCCGTCGCGCGTCACGCCGGCGTTGTTCACCAGCACGTCGATCTGGCCGTAGCGCGCCGCGATGTCGACGCAGTTGTGGAAGCAGGCCTCGTGGTCGCCCACGTCCCAGCGTACGGCGGGGATGCCGGTATCGGCGGTGAAGGCCTTCGCTCGCTCGATGTTGCCGGCATAGTTCGCCACGACGGTATAGCCGAGCCCCTGCAGCGTCCGCGAAATCGACTCGCCGATGCCCCTGGTCCCTCCGGTAACGATCGCAACCCGTGCCATGATCTGCCTGTTCTCCGCTATGCCCCGAAGGGCCCATGGCCTTTCATCGCGTGACCGCGGCGGGGGGGCAAGCGTAAAGTCCATCCTCCCCGGCACGGGGAGGATTAGAAGCGGAATTGCGTGCCGACGTAGACGGCCTGGTTGTCCTGCCTGCCGTCGGTGGTGAGCGGCATCAGGCGGTCGCGCTCCTCCTGGTAGCGGACGCCGGCAGTGACATCGAGGTTGCGGGTGACGCGATAGGCGCCGCCGACATCGACGAGATCCTCGCGGTCGCCGCCGAAAGTGCGCGGAGCGCGGCCGGCAGCCTGCTTCTCGTCCATGACGATGCGCGGGCTGAAGCGCGATTCGCCGCCCTTGGCGCGGGGCGCGATGGAATAACGGGCGAGATCGGGCATTTCCGGCTTGTGGCTGTCGCTCGACGGCACCAGGTCCTGCGCGAAATTGTGATAGCCGCGGGCGACGCCGAGGTTGAAGGCGTTGGGCGCGATCCGCAAGGCGTTGACGGCCGATTCGGCGCTGTTGTCCCTGTGGCCGAAGACCGAGATCGCCTTGGCCGCGCTCGGGTCCACGCGCACGGCGACAGTGACCGAGCGATCGGGCCGATTCGGCGTCTTGGCCGGGGTGAAGAGGAAAAGCTGTCCCTTGGCGAGCGAGCGCAGCGCGATCGGGCGGGCGAACGATGCCGAGGCCTCCTTGGCGCTGGGCAGGCCTTCCGCTGCCGCTGCCTGCAGCCCGGGATCGGCATCGAATCGCGCGGAAAAGGCCAGCACCGCGCTGGGCAGGGCAAGCAGCGTCACTGCCCCGGCAAGCAACATGCCAGCAGTCGCGCCGCCTTTGCCGCTGCCGGCGGGGTTGCCCATGATCGTTTGCTCCCTTTCCACCGCATGACCCGCCCGCCGGGGATTCCGCCCGTCGGGCCGAGGCCGAAGCGCGATCAAAGCCCAGGTGAGCTTAACACAGCCTGATCGTTCACGGTAACCGAATTGCGGCAACTTGCCCGGGCTCGTTCATGGCGGGTATAGCGGGCGGGACCTAGCCCATCCCCGGACGAGGGCCCGCCGCCCCTTGCCGCGCGCGGCGCGGCGGCTATAGAGGCTCGGGACAGCGCAGCGCGGGGCTACGCTTCCGGATCGATTTCCGGCCGGCCTGGACCAGGCGGCCAAGCTCAGGATGGTGAAACGACGATGACTGGCAGCTCCGACACCGGCCGAACCCTTTCCGGATTGCTGGCGAAAGCCGCGCTCTGTGCGATGCTTGCAGCTGCGGTCACCGGCTGCGGCGGCAAGAAGGAAAAGCTGCGCGCCGACGTCGCGGCCTCGCGGGTGACGACGATCGGCGTC
>CAUJIW010000028.1 GCA_963205175.1 Pseudomonadota bacterium | reverse complement strand
CATGCAGATCGAAGGCATGGCCGAACTCAACCAACCCATGATCGAGGAGGAAAATCAGCCCCTACACATCACCGCCAAAGCCGCCTGACGATGGCCCACGGCCACAGCCGAAATTACACCACCTTGACGGACGCGACCACTGCCCATGCAGCGCAAGGACGGATCTATTTTTGCCGCCGAACTCGCCGTCGGTGAAGCGCCGGGGGACACGAACCATGTCTTTGTCGGCACCATTCGCGATCTCAGCGAACGCAAGGAAGCTGAACGAACCCAGGAATTGCTGCGCCAGTCTCAGAAGATGGAGGCACTGGGCCAGCTGACCGGCGGCATTGCCCATGATTTCAACAATCTGCTTTCGATCATTGTCGGACATCTGGACATACTCACGGAGAAGTTGTCCGACGCACCGGACATGCAGCGGCACGTCGATCCGTGCATAGAAGCCGCGCTGCGCGGCTCTGCGCTGACCCAGCAACTGTTGGCATTCGGTCGGCGGCAAGCGCTGCAACCAAAGACATTGTCCGTCAACCCGCTGCTGGTGCGTTCGGTCGCCCTGCTGCGGCGTACCCTGGGCGAACGGATCGACATCGTCACCACCCTGGCCGATGATCTGCATCTGACCCACATCGACCCCAACCAGCTTGAGAACGCCATCGTCAACCTGGCGGTCAATGCACGTGATGCCATGCCGGAAGGCGGCAAGCTGATCATCGAGACGCGCAACGTCGACCTTGATGAGGACTATGCCTCACGCCATGTCGAGGTCGATCCCGGCTGCTATGTCATGATCGCGATCAGCGATACCGGCCATGGCATGACCGCGGATGTCTGCGCCCGCGTGTTCGAGCCCTTCTTCACCACCAAGCCACTGGGTCGCGGCACCGGCCTGGGCCTGTCGATGGTACACGGCTTCATCAAGCAAAGCCGGGGGCATGTCAGCATCTACAGCGAGGTCGGCCGAGGCACCTGCATCAGGTTGTACCTGCCATGCGTTCATGACCGGGCCAGCGTCGCCGAGCCGGCAACGACCAACCCTCAACCACCGAGCGCCCGCGGCGAACGCGTGCTCGTTGTCGAGGACAACGATGCCGTTCTGACACTGAGCACGCTGATGATCCGCGGACTGGGCTACGAACCGGTCAGTGCAGGCAGCGGCGAGCAGGCGCTTCAATTGCTCCACGCACACCCGGATATCGCCATCATGTTCAGCGACGTCATGCTGGCAGGCGACATCAACGGGCCACAGCTCGCTCAACAGGCAATGATGCTCCGTCCGGACCTCAAGATCCTCTTCACATCAGGCTATGCCGAAGCCGCGATCGCCGAGAGCGGCATTCTCGGCAGTGGCATTCCCCTTCTCAGCAAGCCTTTCCGCAAGGTGGACCTTGCCGCGAAGCTGGCGGCACTGGCGACGCCGTCAGGGTGAGTCAGTCTTTGCGCGCCTGACAGCACTCCGACGAGATCGAGGCTTCCAAACGGACACCCGCGAATTCTCGTCATTCCGCCTTGGCGGCCCGGGCGGCATAAGCCGTGACCCGCCGGGCGACGGCGGGATCACGCACCCGCCAGGCCGCGCCGTCCTGCTCCAGGGCCTGCAGCGCGGCAGCAACCGTTGCTGGCGTCAGTGGCGCGCCAGGCAGCAGGCTTGGATCCGTGTCGCCATGCATACGACGGATCATTTCGTCACCCAACGCCGCCTTGAAATGACCGGCCTCCCAGTACCATCGCATGCGCGTGCGATGGTCGCCCGGCGGCGGCACTGCCTCGGTCGTCCAGGCGTTGAAGCCGACGAAGTTCCACAATGGCACCTGGTGATCCGCCGCCAGCGCGGTCAACCGGCGCATCCAGTCCTCGAAGGCCGGCCACTGGCCGGTCTGGCGGAAGGTTTCCAGCAGTTCGGCATGATAGGGGTAGGTGAACAGCACCACCTCGATGCCCTGCCCGCGCGCCGCCTGCACATAGTCGCCCAGCAGACGCCAGGGCAGGCTGTTGCCGGGCGTGGGCCAGGCCACCGCCTTGGGCCGCTTGAGCGCGGCGCGCGCATTCTCAAGACTGCGCTGGGCGAAAATGGCGGCATGGCCTTCGCCGGCCACCAGATCGTTGTAGTTGTCCAGCGGGGTGAAGCCGTCGACCCGCGTGGTCTCGGGGTTGCGCGCCCGTTGCTCGACCAGCGTGTGCACACTGTCCACCAGCGCATCCAGCGACAAGGTGGCGGTGGTGACCCGCTTGAACTGACGCTCCAGCGCGCCGTCGTCGCGCCGCAGCGGCTGCGGCCGGAATGCCGTCCAGGTGGCCTGATCCACCGAGAAGTCGATGAAGTCGACACCGAGATAGACCCGTGCCGGCGGGTGGTCGGCGCCGACGGCCGCCAGCGCCTGCACCACGCCATCGATACGCACGCCCGGCAGGCCGAAGTTGTAGTTAGCGTCCGCGCTCGTGGTGTAATTTCCGGTGTAGGCGATGGTGTATTCCGGGGTGGGGCATGCCCCACCCCGGAATGCGGCGTCGCTGGTGGCCACCGGGTTCATCGTTATGGTGGAGTTTGCACACTTCAACCGTG
>CAUJIW010000027.1 GCA_963205175.1 Pseudomonadota bacterium | reverse complement strand
CATGCAGATCGAAGGCATGGCCGAACTCAACCAACCCATGATCGAGGAGGAAAATCAGCCCCTACACATCACCGCCAAAGCCGCCTGACGATGGCCCACGGCCACAGCCGAAATTACACCACCTTGACGGACGCGACCGCACGGCCACCGATCCAGATTCGTGAAACCGATGCTGAACGGATCGGAAATCTTGCCATCGAGGCCGAAGAACGGCTGCCCCTGGTAACTGAACTGCTCCTCGCCGAGATCAACCGCGCCAAGGTTGTGCCGGATTCCCGTCTACCGGGGGATGTGGTGGCCATGCAATCGACGGTAAAATTTGTTGACGAGGCGAGTGGCGTCGAGCGCACGCTGCAACTTGTCTATCCTCAAGCTGCCGACATCGAAGCGGAACGCATTTCGATCCTGTCGCTGGTGGGAGCTGGTCTGCTCGGTTTGCGAACCGGGCAATCGATCATGTGGCCGGACCGCGCTGGCAAGCAGCGGCTCTTGCGAATCGTCGATGTGGTGCACGTATAGCATCCCGACAAGCGCCTTTAGCGCAGCATTGGCGGGACAGATGTCAGGCTTCGCCTTGCAATTTCCGGTTCTGCGCGCGGTCCAGCGAGATGAGTAGCCCCTAGTTTTCTAGACGCCTTCCGCTTTCAAAATCTGCTGCCGTTCGAACTCGACGGGTGACAGCATCTCGTTCCTGACCTGCTTGCGCACCGGGTTGTAGAACATCTCGACGTAATCGAACACGTCCTGGCGGGCTTCCTCGCGGGTTTTGTAGGTCCGACGCCGGATGCGCTCGCGCTTGAGCGAGGAGAAGAAGCTCTCGGCCACGGCATTGTCATGGCAGTTGCCGCGTCGGCTCATTGAGTGCTCAAGATTATGCGCCCGGATGAACGCAGCCCAATCCATGCTGGTGAACTGCGAGCCCTGGTCCGAATGGATCAACACCCGCTGCTTTGGTTTGCGCCGCCATACCGCCATGTGCAACGCCTGCAGCACCACGTCGGTGATCTGCCTGCTTTGCATCGACCAACCCACCACCCGGCGGGAATAGAGGTCGATCACGACAGCCAGATAGGCAAAGCCTTCCAGGGTGCGGATGTAGGTGATGTCCGTTACCCAGGCTCGATCGGGCGCAGCCACGTCGAACTGGCGATCCAGAGTGTTGTCGACCGCCAGCGATGGCTTGCCGCCATAGCTGCCCGGTCGGCGCTTGTAGCCGATCTGCGCCTTGATACCCGCCAGTCTGGTCAGACGGGCGATACGGTTCGGGCAGGATGTCTCTCCCTGATCGAGTAGATCATCGTGCAGTTTGCGGTAGCCATAGACCTTGCCCCTGTCGTTCCAGGCTTGCCACAGCAACTCCGTCTGCCGAGCGTCTTCCCGAGCTCGCTGGCTCAGCGGGCTCTTCTGCCAAGCATAGAAGCCACTGGGCTGGATGCGCAGGCACCGACACATCGACCGAACCCTGAACTGGTCACGATGCTCGGCAACGAACGCGTATCTCACTTTGCATCCCTGGCGAAATACGCAGTGGCTTTTTTTAGGATGTCGCGCTCCTCGGTCACCCGGGCTAGCTCGCGCTTCAACTGGCGGATCTCGGCATCCTTGCTGGCATCGCCGGACACCACCTTCGCAAGCTGACGCTTCCAGGCATACAGCGAGTGCGGGCTGACGCCGAGCCGCTGCGAAACCTCCGCCACTGGATACCCGCGTTCGACGATCTGGGCCACCGCGTCACGCTTGAACTCATCACTGAAATTGGGCTTCCCCATCGTCGCCTCCTGTCCTCAAAATTAGGATCGAAGGCGTCCAGAAATCTAGGGGCTACTCAGTCTAACCATTCTCATCGTCCACTTTGCATGTCCTGGCTGGCATGTCATCCAACGCGCGGGCGTCGACATCGTAGGACGGGTGATCTGGATCGGCGCTAGGTTGCCCCTGGCGGTCCTTACATCCCCGCAAAGCCAGAGTCTCGTGGCGGCCTTTCAAAGGTGCCATGCTGATTTAGAGCAGAGTGGGATTAGCCGTCGCAATGGTCGGCGAGTGTGGCGAGGACTCGCTCTAGCGCTGATACCTCACGCCCGCCCGCAATGCGGCTCTTGGAGGGCTCGATCGTAGCGCTTGACCATGCTCGATGGTGAATTCGCGTGCTGCTACCTAGAGAGCTACCTAGCATGCAGACGTCAGCATCCGCTTGACTGATCGAGCGGTTCAAATATTTGAGAATATGGGAAAAAGTGGTGGACGCACTAGGGCTCGAACCTAGGACCCGCTGATTAAGAGTCAGCTGCTCTACCAACTGAGCTATGCGTCCACGTCGCCGAAGCGGAGAGCGGCGGATACACGAGGTGGCGGCGTCTGTCCAGCCCCCTGGTGCAGCTTTCACGAATAATTTGGTCCTTCCTCGATCAGCGTCCGGTCGCGGCTCAGCGAACAGGCGAACAGCAGGCCGAACGCCATCAGCACCGTCATCATCGCCGAACCGCCGTAGGAGATCAGCGGCAGGGGAATGCCCACCACCGGCGCCAGCCCCATCACCATCATCAGATTGATGCAGACATAAAGGAAGATGGTGATGGTGAGCCCGCCGGCCAGCAGCCGGCCGAACTGCGAGCGTCCGGTCAGTGCCACCCACAGCCCCCAGCCGATGAGCACGGCATAGCAGGCCAGTACGAACAGGCCGCCCAGCAGTCCCCATTCCTCCGACATCATGGCGAAGATGAAGTCGGTGTGCATTTCCGGCAGGAAGTTGAGATGGCTCTGGGTGCCCTCCAGGAAGCCCTTGCCGGTGATGCCGCCCGAGCCGATGGCGATCTTCGACTGGGTGATGTGATAGCCGGCTCCCAGCGGGTCGTTCTCCGGGTTGAGGAAGATGTCGACACGCCGCCGCTGATAGTCGTGCATGAGTTGCCAGGCGATCGGCAGGCTGCCGGCGAAGGCCACGGCACCGCCCACGAACAGCCAGCCATTGAGCCCGGCCAGGAACATGATCCCCACCGCGCCGGCGGTGATCAGCGTCGCCGTGCCGAGGTCAGGTTGCAGCATCACCAGTCCTGCCGGCACGGCGGTCATCACGACCGGCGGGATCATCCGGTAGGGGTTGGTGACATAGACGCGCGGCAGGAAGTGGTAGTACCGCGCCAGTGCCAGCACCAGCGTCAGTTTCATGAACTCGGATGGCTGCAACCGGATGATGCCGAGGTCCACCCAGCGCTGGCTGCCGCCGGCGACGGCGCCCAGCAGCTCCACCACCAGCAGCAACCCGACCACGACGGCGTAGGCCGGATAGGCGATGCGAAGCCAGAATTTGAGGTCAACGCTGGCAATGGCCAGCATCAGGCCGAGCAGTACGACGAAGCGCAGACCCTGGCGCATGGCGAAGGGCTGAAAACTGCCGCCACCGCCCGCTGCCGAATAGAGCACCGCGATGCCGAAGCCGCCCAGCACGGCAATGGTGAGGACGATCCACCAGTTCAGGCGGCGCAGCTTGTCGGGGATGGTCGGCGCGTGCATCGGCTCAGTCTCCGGTCGCCGGCGTATCCGGCGGCGCGCTTGATGCCGCCACCGGATCGGGGCTCACGGCGGTGCCGGGGCTCTCCGGCAACGGCGCGGTGGCGGGGGCATCGGCCGGCGTGCCGGCGGGGCTGGCGGCCTCGTCTGTGTTCCCGGCGGCGGGCTGTGTGGCGGCGGTCGACGGTGTGCGGTAGTCACCCCGGGCGATGTCCTGCTTGAACAGGAAGGACAGGATGTCGCGGGCCACGGGCGCCGCCGCCTTGCTGCCCGAGCCGCCATGATCGATCACCACCGCGCAGGCATAGCGGGGGCGGTCCACCGGCGCGAAGGAGACAAACAGCGCATGGTCGCGTTCGCGCCACGGCAGGCTGTCGTTGCTGCGGACCCCGCCCCGCCGTTCGGCCATGGTGATGCGGCGCACCTGGGCGGTGCCGGTCTTGCCGGCCATGGCAAGGCCTGGCAGACGCAGGCGGGCGCCGATGGCGGTGCCGCGGCTGGAGTTGACCACATCGCTCATCGCCTGACGCACCAGGGCCAGGTGCTCGGCGGGGACGTCCAGCAGCGGTGCGGGCCTGACATCCTTGCGCAGCAGGCGTGGCACCACCGCGCGGCCGCTCGCCAGGCGCGCGGACATCACCGCCAGCTGCAGCGGCGTCACCTGGAGATAGCCCTGCCCGATGGAGGCGTTGAGTGTTTCGCCCGGCAGCCACTTCTTGCCATGGCGTTTCAGTTTCCACGCCGGATCGGGGACGAGGCCCCGTTTCTGGGAGGGTACCGGCAGGTCGTAACGTTCGCCAAGCCCGAACTTGCGCGCCATGTCGGCGATCGCCTGAATGCCGATACGTCGCCCGAGATCGTAGAAATAGACGTCGCAGCTCTGGAAGATGCCGCTGTGCATGTTGACGAAGCCGTGGCCGCGCCGCTCCCAGCAGTGGAAATAATGGCTGCCGAGTCGATAGCGGCCGCTGCAGCTGATGCCCTCCTCCGGCGTCACGCCGCTGGCCAGACCGGCGAGAGCGGTCAGCATCTTGAAGGTGGACCCCGGCGGGTAGACTCCCTGGAAGGGCTTATTGAGCAGCGGATGCATCTCGTCGCCGAGCAGCGCCTTCCACTCACGGGTCTTGATACCGGCGGAAAAACTGTTGGGGTCGAAGGCCGGTGTCGAACAGAGTGCGAGGATCTCGCCAGTTTCGACGTCCATGACAATGGCCGAGCCCGCCTCGCCCTGAAGCCGCCAGGCGGTGAAGACCTGGAGTTCGCGGTCCAGTGTCAGCTCGATGGTGTCGCCCGGGGTGTCCTGCGTACGGCCCAGCGTGCGTACCACCCGGCCCCGCGCGTTGACCTCCACCTTGTCGGCGCCGGCGCGACCGCGCAGCCGGGTGTCGAAAATCTCCTCGATTCCGCCCTTGCCAACCTTGAAGCCTGGCAGACGCAGCATCGGGTCCGGGTCGGCGTCCACCGTCTCCGCCGACGGTGACCCCACATAGCCCAGCACATGGGCCACCGCCGGGCCGTCGGGGTAGTAGCGGGTATAGCCCTGGATCGGCTGAAGGCCGGCCAGCTGCGGCATGTTCACGTTGAGCGCGGAGAAGGCCTGCCAGTCGATGTCGCGCGCGACCTCAACCGGCATGAAGCCCGGCACCCGGCGGACCATCTTGCGCACCGTGTCGCGGTCCTCCTCGGTGAGGGGGAAATGCCGGGCGATGGCGTCCAGCGTCGCTTCCAGATCCTTCACCTGCTCCGGTACCAGCGCCAGCCGGTAGTCCTGACGGTTGAGCGCCAACGGATAGCCGCGACGGTCGACGATCAGGCCGCGCCGGGGCAGGATGGGCCGGATCGAGACGCGGTTGTCCTCGGCCAGCAGCTTGTAGTGTTCGTTCTGGAACACCGACAGATAGGCTGCGCGTCCGGCGAGCACCGTGAACAGCGTGGCCTGTCCGGCGCCGACCAGCAGGGCGCGGCGGGTGAACAGGTGCTGGCGATCGGCCTCGGTTTCCATTGGCGTGACAGTGCCCGCCCTCTTACCACTTGTCCACGAGGCGCGTCTGCGCCAGCGCGCACAGCCGGGTCATCAGGGGCCAGGCCGCCAGGGTGGTCGCTGCCTGCACGAGGAAGGGCGTCAGGCCGATGCGTGGCTCGAAGGGAAGCAGCAGGGTCCAGGTCATGACCTGGAACAGCAGGATCACCGGTGCCGCCACCGCAAGGCCGAAGATGTACGGCCGCGCGAGGAAGGCGGTGATCTGGCTGCCCAGCCCGGCACGGACCAGCACGAACAGCAGGGCGTTGAGGCCCAGCGGCATGCCGAGCACGATGTCCACCGCCAGCCCGATCAGGAAGGCGGCCCAGGCCGGCAGCAGGTTCGGCCGGTGTGTTGACCAGTAATACACGCCCAGCAGCGGCAGGTGCGGCAGGGTGGGGCCGGGCAGGAATACCGGCAGTACCATGATCAGCATGCTGCCCAGGATCAGCAGCGCCGGAATCGCCGTCCGCCAGGCTGACAGCAGCAGTGCCAGCCGCTCCTCGCGGGTCATCAGCACCCAGGGCTGGGTCATGGGGCGGTGCTCCCGTCTTGCGCGGGGGCGGCGGGAAGCGCCGGCGCGAGGCCTGGCGAGGGTGCCGGGGGCTGCAGGGCTTCCGGCACGAAGGGGCGCAGGATGACCACGAAATCCAGGCCGCCGGGGTTGGCGAGGGGACGTGCCCGGGGCTCGGCGCCCTGCGGCGTGGTGACGAGGGCAACCGGAATCCCTGGCGGGAAGGTGCCGCCATCACCGGAGGTGACAAGGCGGTCACCCTGCCGCAGCGGCCGGCCAGGGGACAGGAATTCCAGCAGCAGTTCCGGTTCATTGAGTCCGGTGGCGATGGCGGTGCGGCTGGTGCCTTCCACGCGTACCGGCACCCGGCTGGCAAGATCGGTGAGCAGGAGCACGCGCGCCGATACCTGGCCGACATCAACCACCTGTCCGACCAGGCCATCGGCGTCCCGGACCGGCTGGCCACGCGCCACGCCCTCGCGGGCGCCGAGCAGGACAATGGCACTGCGTACGTAGGAGCCGGCGGTCGAGCCGACGATGCGCGCCGTTCCCACCGTCTGCTGGCCGGGCTCGACGATCCGCAGCAGCTGCTTCAGACGGGCGTTCTCGGCGACGACGGTACGGTAGCGGCTTTCAATGGCCTGCGCGCGCCGCAGCCGCTTTTCCAGCTCGGCGTTGCGGCGATGTACGAAGAAATAGCGCTGGACCTCGGTGACGCCCTGGCGAACCCACTCCACCGGCGCGCGCAACACGCTGAGCGCCGGGGCGATACCATCCAGGGCCACGCCCGACATCATGGCGGGCGGGATCGAGCGGTTGGCGATCAGCATCAGGCTGCCCAGCAGCACGAGAAAGATGACCATCCCGCGACCGATCAGCCAGCGCCAGCGGGCGCGGGGATAGGGGGGCGTGGTGGCGGGCGGCAGCGGCATCCCGCGATCCTCATCTGCGACTGTGGCGGCCCTGGAACGTCAATCCCGTCAAGCCGGCCCGGGGGCCAGTACCGGGCAGGCTCAGTAGGCGGTCGTCAGCACGCCGCGATACATGGGGTCTTCCAGCGCGCGTCCGGTCCCCAGGGCGACGCAGCTCAGCGGCTCCTCGGCAACGGAGACCGGCAGGCCGGTCGCCTCGCGCAGCACCCGGTCGATGTCGCCCAGCAGGGCGCCGCCGCCGGTGAGCACGATGCCCTTGTCGACGATGTCGGCGGCCAGTTCCGGCGCGGTGTTCTCCAGCGCCACCTTGACCCCCTCGACGATCGCCGACACCGGTTCCGATAGCGCTTCCGCCACCTGGGCCTGGTTGATGATGATTTCCTTGGGCACGCCGTTCATCAGGTCGCGGCCCTTGATCTCCAGCGTCGCGCCGGTGCCGTCGGCGGGCGGGTAGGCGGTGCCGATTTCCTTCTTGATCCGCTCGGCGGTCGATTCGCCGATCAGCAGGTTATGGTTGCGGCGGACATAGTTGATGATCGCCTCGTCCATCTTGTCGCCGCCGACGCGCACCGAGCTGGCGAACGCGATGCCGCGCAGGCTGAGCACCGCGACCTCGGTGGTGCCGCCGCCGATGTCGACGACCATCGAGCCGGTCGGCTCGGTCACCGGCAGGCCGGCGCCGATTGCCGCCGCCATCGGTTCCTCGATCAGGTAGACCTGGCTGGCGCCGGCGTTGTTGGCGGCATCGCGGATGGCGCGGCGTTCCACCGACGTCGAGCCCGACGGCACGCAGATGACGATTTCCGGGCTGGCGAACGAGCGCCGGTGATGCACCTTGCGGATGAAATGCTGGATCATTTCCTCCGCGACATAAATGTCTGCGATCACGCCGTCGCGCAGCGGGCGAATGGCCTCGATGTTGCCCGGCGTGCGGCCCATCATCAGCTTCGCCTCGTTGCCCACCGCCAGCACCTGCTTGCGGCCGTTCTCGTTCTTGATGGCGACCACCGACGGCTCATTGAGCACGATGCCGCGACCGCGCACATAGACCAGCGTGTTGGCCGTGCCGAGGTCGATCGCCATGTCCGACGAAAGGAAGTTGAGAAAGCGGCTGAACATCCCTGCCATGCATTGCGTCCGTTTATCGAGGGGCCGGTCGGCTGAGTGAATGGGAGCGCGCCCGAATCGGGCGCTTTCGGCCGCGCACAATGGCGAGTCCGGCAAGGCCCGCCAAGAGGAATCTGCACCCTGGGCGGGCAGCGGGACGCGACGGGGCGACCAGGCGCGGGCGAGGGGGAGAGACAGGAGCGATGAAAACAGGGGGATGAAAATTGTCCGGCGCGGTGCCGATCCCAGGGAGGGGGGATTGGAATCAACACCGCGCCGGTAGAGCGAACGGGCTTGCATGGTAGACCGCTGAGGGGCTGGTGCGGTCGCTATGCTCAGGTGCCCGGACGCCGATCGCTGTCTTTCACTACGCTGGCGACCCGATCGATCCCTCGGAGAAACTGGCCGAGGCCCATCTGCTGGACTTCCCGCATCAGACGGGCGAGGCGGGCGTGGACAACCGGAGCGGGGATGACGCGGGAAAGCTGGGGGGAGGCTTTCGGCGCGTGGATCGCTGCCTGCTGGACACTGGCCGTAACCATCTGACTGGACCTTTCTGGACCGGGATCGATCAAGCGCGACGCAACAATCTGGAAGCCACTCGAACAATGAGGTCATTATTGCTATTAGCAATTAAAGAAAAGTGAAGAGTGCAGCCGCGGGCTGTGCGACCTTCGTCGTAATGCTGCCCGCACATGCCAGCCGGCACCTGCCACCATGCGCACCGCCGGTGCCACTGGCGGCTTTCCACGCCGGATGCCCCGCGTCTATGGTGCGGTCATGTCCATTCGCCGTCTGCCCGATCATCTCGTCAACCAGATCGCCGCTGGCGAGGTCGTTGAACGGCCCGCCAACGCCTTGAAGGAACTGGTGGAAAACGCCGTCGACGCGGGCGCCCGCCGCGTTGTTGTCGATCTGGAGGAGGGTGGGCGACGGCTCATTCGGGTCACTGATGACGGGTGCGGCATGACCCCGGACGAGATTCGCCTCGCGCTGGAGCGCCATGCCACCTCCAAGCTGCCCTCCGATGACCTTGCCACCATCCGCACCCTGGGCTTCCGGGGTGAGGCACTGCCCTCCATCGCCTCGGTGGCCCGCTTCGACATCGCCAGCCGCCCCGCCGATGCGGCTTCCGGCTGGCGGGTGGTGGTGGACAACAGCCAGCTGGTGCAGGACGCGCCGGCGGCGCTCAATCCCGGTACCCGGGTGGCGGTCGAGGATCTGTTCGGCCGGCTGCCGGCGCGGCTCAAGTTCCTGAAGTCGGAGCGCGCCGAGCTGGCCGCCTGCGTCGATATCGTCCGCCGGCTGGCGATGGCGCACCCGGCGGTCGCCTTCACGCTCACCCACAATGGCCGCACCCTGTTCCAGAGCGCGGCCCAGGCCGGCGACCTGTTCGCCGCCGGCGCCGGCCGCCTTGCCGACGTGCTGGGCGTCGAGTTCGCCGACAACGCGCTGGCGGTCGATCTGGCCCGCGACGGATTGCGGCTGACCGGTTTCGCGGGCCTGCCAACCTACAGCCGGGGCGTCGGCGACCACCAGTTCCTGTTCGTCGACGGCCGGCCGGTGCGCGACCGCCTGCTGTTGGGCGCTATTCGCGCCGCCTATCAGGATGTGCTGGCGCATGATCGCTTTCCGGTTGTCGCGCTGTTCCTGGAAACGCCGGAGGGGTTCGTTGACGTCAATGTCCACCCGACGAAGGCGGAGGTGCGCTTTGCCGACCCGGGGCTGGTGCGCGGGCTGATTGTCGGGGGCCTGAAACACGCCCTGCGCGAGCATGGCCAGCGCACCGCCACCACGGTTTCCAGCGCGGCGCTCGGCGCCTTCCGGCCGCTGAACGCCCCGTTGTCGGCGCCACCCCGGCCCTCGACGCCGGCAATGGCCGAGTGGACGTTGGCCTACAACACGCCTGGTGCTGGCGCCGGGCTGGCCCAGCCGGCGCTGACGCCGTTCATGCCGGGTGCGCGTGCCGCCGAGTCGATGCCAGCCGTCGAGCCCGCGGCGCCGGCTGCCGAGTCCTACCCGCTCGGCGCCGCGTGTGCCCAGATCGCCAACACCTACATCGTCGCCGAGACCGACGACGGCGGCATGGTGATCGTCGACCAGCACGCCGCCCACGAGCGGCTGGTCTATGAGCGGATGAAGGCGGCACTCGCCGCCGGCGGGGTCAAGCGGCAGGTGCTGCTGTTGCCGGAGGTCGTGGAGCTCGATCTGATCGCCGCCGACGCGCTGGAGACCCGCGCCGACGAACTGGCGGCGCTGGGGCTGGTCGTCGAGCGTTTCGGGCCGTCGGCGGTGCTGGTACGAGAAGCGCCGGCACTGCTCGGTCAGGCGGACATCATCGGTCTGGTACGCGATCTTGCGGACGAGATTGTCCACCTCGGCGAGGCGCTGTCGCTGACCGAGAAGCTGCATGAAGTCTGCGCCACCATGGCCTGCCATGGCTCGGTGCGCTCCGGCCGGCGGCTGTCGCCGGCGGAGATGAACGCGCTGCTGCGGGAGATGGAGGCGACTCCCAATTCCGGCCAGTGCAACCATGGCCGGCCAACCTGGCTCAAGCTGGGCGCCGGTGACATCGAAAAGCTGTTCGGCCGGCGCTGAGGCCGGCGTTCGTGAGCAGGCAAGGCGGCGGCGTTGTGGCCGCTCAGTCGTGGTCCTCGGCGGTGTCGGGGCCGGCGGCGGGGCCGGGGCCGCGCCGATAGGGCGTGAAGCGGCCGAGATAGGCGATGTCGGCGGCCACGGCATGGCGCTCGCGGTCGAGGAAATCCGCCACCGCGCGGCGGAAGCCCGGATGGGCGATCCAGTGGGCCGAGGTGGTGCGCACCGGTTCGTAGCCGCGCGCCAGCTTGTGCTCGCCCTGGGCGCCGGCCTCTACGGTGGCGAGGCCACGGGCGATGGCGAAGTCGATGGCCTGATAGTAGCACAACTCGAAGTGCAGCATCGGGTGGTGCTCGGTGCAGCCCCAGTAGCGGCCGTACAGGGTGTTGGCGCCGATCATGTTGAAGGCGCCGGCGACCGGACGATCACCGCGGTAGGCCAGTACCAGCAGCACCTGGTCGGCCATGGTGGCGCCGACGCGGGTGAAGGCGTCGCGGGTGAGGTAGGGCCGGCCCCATTTTCGGGCGCCGGTATCCTGATAGAAGGCCCACAGTGCGTTCCAGTGCGACTCGTCCAGCGCCGCGCCGGTCAGCGCCCTGATCTCCAGACCGCTTTCCAAGGCCTGCTGACGTTCGCGACGGATCGTCTTGCGCTTGCGCGAGGCCAGCGTCGCCAGGAAATCGTCGAAGCTGGCATAGCCGCGATTGACCCAGTGGAACTGCTGGTCGTGGCGGATCAGCCAGTCGTCGGCCTTGAACAGGGGCACCTGGCCGGGCGCGATGAAGGTGGCGTGGGCCGAGGACAGGCCGGCGCGTTCCACCAGTGATCGCGCGCCCGCCAGCAGGCTGGCCGCCGCCGCCCGGTCAGCCAGCAGCAGGCGCGGCCCGGTGGCTGGCGTGAACGGCACGGCGATCTGCAGTTTGGGGTAATAGTCGCCGCCGGCGCGCGAGAAGGCGTCCGCCCAGCTGTGATCGAACACATATTCGCCGTAGGAGTGGCTTTTGCCATAGGCCGGCATCACACCGGCGATGGCGCCGCCAGTGTCGCGCGCCACCAGGTGCAGCGGTGTCCAGCCGGTCTCCGGCGTCGCGCTGCCGCTGGCTTCCAGTGCGGTCAGGAAGGCGTGGGCGACGAACGGATTGCCGGCGCCGGCGCAGCGGTCCCAGTCGGCGGCGGGAATGCTGGCGATGCTGTTGGAGACACTGACGGTGAACGCGGTCATGCGTTCACCTTAAGCGGATTTCGCGCGCAGAAAAGAGGCCGGCGCCCGGGCGCCGGCCGTCGGGTCAGAAGCCGATGCGGGCGGTCAGGCGGAAATCCCGGCCAGCCAGCGGTGCCACGTCCTTGAGGAAGGAGGCATGACGGCGGGCATCGACGTCGAACAGGTTGTTGAGCTGGGCCACCAGTGACACCTCGCGGTTCCGCCCCCACGGCCGCCAGGTCGTCGCCAGGTTGACCATGGTGTAGCCGTCGGTGGGGAATTCGTAGGCGCCGACCTTTTTCTGGTCGTCCACCAGTTCCACCTCGCCGCGCGCGTCCAGCGTCTCGGACTGACCTTCCAGGCCGACGAGCAGGCGTTTGGCCGGGATGCGCGGCAACGGGGTGCCGTCGTCGAGGTTCTTGGCGCGGGTGATGTCGCCGGTGACGTCGCCGACGAAGGTCCAGCCGGCGGCGCGGCCGAGCTCGACCGAGGCCTCCAGTTCCAGGCCGTAGTATCGGGCATCGACCTGGCCATAGCGCAACACCGGCAGATCCTCCGCGATCTCGCCGGTTGCCTCGGCGAGGATGTAGTTGGAGAAGCGGCTCCAGTAGGCGGTCAGCCCGAAGCTGTAGCGCTCGGCACGGGCACGCAGCCAGGCCTCCGCACCCCACGCCTTTTCCACCTTCAGGTCCGGGTCACCGATCTCGTAGGAGCGCGTCGCCGCATGGGCGCCATCGAAGAAGAGTTCCTCGGCCGCTGGCGCGCGGGCGGTGCGCGACACGCTGGCGCCCAGCCGCCAGGCATCGGCCAGCTTGTAGTTGGCGGCCAGCGAGCCGCTGACACTGTCGAAGTGGCGCCGGGCGCCAAGGTCGCGCGCGCTTACCTTGTCGCGGTCGTAGCGCAGCGCGCCTTCGATGGTCAGCGGGTCAAACTCCAGCGCCTGCAGGGCGAAGGCGCCGAACTGGTTGGTGATGTTGTCCGGCAGTACCAGTTCCGCGCCGCGTACCTTGAAGTCACGCCGCGCCAACTGCACGCCGAACGCACCCCGCCAGGCGCCGCGCTGGCGCTGGGTCAGTTCCAGCCGGCCCTCGTAGCCATTGTTGCGGAACGTCGTCTCGACCTCGCCGTCGGCGATTTCCGAATGCTCGTATTTTGCCCAGCCGAAGCGGAAACGGGCATCCTCGATGAAGCCGTCCGAGAACCTGTACTGCGCCTTGGCGTCGATCCTGGTCTGCTTCAGCTTGATCTGGATGTCCTCGTGGCTGTGGCCGTGGTCATGATCCTCGTCTTCCTCGTGGTCATGATCCTCGTCCTCGTCGTGATCCTCGTCAGGCACATAGTCAGCCAGGGTCAGCCGGGGGTCGAAACTGTGGCCGGGAATGCCGTATCTGGTCTCCAGCCGGCTGACGGCAATACCGATCATGCCGTTGTCGAACAGCTTGCTGACGCCGACAGAGCCGCTCTTCACCCACAGCGCGCTGTTATCGAGCGTACCGTGCTCGTCGTGTTCCTCGCCGACGTCGGCCAGTCGTGCGCGCAGATACTTGGAATCGGCGTGGCCGCCGATCTCCATGTCGCCGGTGTCGCGATAGCTGGCGCCGACATGGACCGCCACCGAGTCGTCAAGACGGGCGGTGATGCCGGTGGCGGCGCTGAAGTCGTTGGCCGCCGTGCCATAGCCCATCGAGGCGTGACCATCGATGACGTCGGCCGGCACGGTGAGCGGGATGCGGTCGTCGATCTGGTTGACCACGCCCCCCATGGCGGCGGCGCCGTAGAGCAGGGTCGCCGGCCCACGCAGCACCTCGATGCGGGTGGCGGCGGTGGGGTCGTCGGAGACCGCATGGTCGGCCGAGGTGTTGGAAACGTCGATGCTGCCGATGCCGTCGATGAGGATGCGGATGCGCTCGCCCTGGAAGCCGCGCAGCACCGGCCGCGAGGCGCCGGGGCCGAAGGAGGTGGCGGAAACGCCCGGCAGCGAGGCCAGGGTGTCGCCCAGCGTCGCCTTCATCGCCCGTCCCAGGGCGTCTGCTGACAGCACTGAGGTTGCCTGCAGCGTGTCGAGCCGCTCGCGCATCAGCGGCGCTGTCACCACCAGGTCTGGTGCCTGGCTTTTCCTGTCTGCGTCGGTCGCATTCGCCATGGCGGGTGCGCTGAGGCCAAGGGCGCTCAACCCGATCAGGCTGGCAACGGTTTTCATCTGCTTACTCCCTGCACAAGCTATGCAGCGGTGGTATATGTGATGTTATTACATGTCAATCAGGGCTGGGGCGCACATATTGCGACCGCGAAAGATTTGTCGCGCCGCCACACTTAATTCACAGTCTGGTCATGCCGGGTTCATACCGGAGTGGATAAGGTATCCTCTGACTTCTTGCATCGGCAGCAGTTGAGCCCATGACATTCGCCCTTCCGCAACCCCGGCTGGACAGCGCGCTTCACCTTTTGAAGCGTGGCGATGCCGCCATGCGCGACAACACGACCTCACAGGTCGATGTCGCCGTGCTGGTGTTCGACCTGCGGGGGTCGGGCGTCGTGCGCAATGCCTTGCGGATCGCCGAGCGGGTGGTGGCCGCCGGCATGAGCTGCGATCTGGTGGTGGTGCAAGGTGGCGGCGATTTCCGCCACGCGCTGCCGTCGTCGTTGCGACTGGTCCAGCTTGGCGCCGACGAGGGCGGCAACCGGGCGGTGGCGACGCTGCGGGCGGTCCCGGCGTTGCGGGCCTATGTCGAGGCCCGGCGGCCAGGCGTGCTGTTCTCCTCCGGCAATCATGTCCATCCCTTGGCGGCGCTGGCCCTGCGTGGGGTCAAGCAGCCGCCCAAACTCGTCATGCGCGCCTCCAATGACATGGTGCATCCGCGCAAGCGCGGCTGGGAGGCGCTGGTGGCGCCGGTGGTGGCGGCGCTGGCCCGGCCGTGGCTCAAGGCGATGTTCGCGGCGGCCGACCGCATCGTCGCGGTATCACGCGATCTGGCTGGCAACATCGCCCGTGATCTCGACCTGCGCGACCATCGCATCGACTATCTGCCCAACGGTATTGATCTGGCGACGGTGGCCCGCCAGGCGGCCGCACCGCTCGATGATCCATGGTTTTCTCCCGGCGCGCCGCCGGTGATCGTTGGCATCGGCCGGCTGGTGCGGCAGAAGAATTTTCCACTGCTGGTCGAGGCCTTCGCCCGGCTGCGCGCGCATACGCCGGCGCGACTGCTGATCCTCGGTGGCGGCACGCCGGCGGCCACCGCCCGGCTGCGGGCACAGGCCGAGCGCCTGGGTGTCGCCGACGATGTACGACTGGCCGGCTTCTGCGCCAACCCCTTCGCCTATCTCAGGCGCGCCAACCTGTTCGTGCTGTCGTCGTCGTGGGAAGGCATGAGCAACGCCCTGCTGGAGGCGCTGGCCTGCGGCTGCCCGGTGGTTGCCACCAACTGCCCGACCGGCACGGCGGAAGTGCTCGCCAATGGCCGCTTCGGGCCGCTGGTGCCGCTCGATGATGCCGCCGCGCTGGCCGATGCCATGGCCTGGCGGCTGGCGCGCCCCCGTGCGGCCGAGTCGCTGATGGCGCGCGCGCGCGTCTTCTCACTCGACGACACGCTGGAAAGCTATATCCGGGTGTTCGCCGAGGAACTGGGCCGGCCGCAGCCTCGACGCTCGACTGGTCTGCCAAAGGTTGCCTGACCGTCAACCCTCGCGCTGCCGTTGATCACGACTGTCGAGCCAGCCGCTTAGTCCCAGTCGATGATTTGCCAGCCGCGCGCCAGCGCCAGCGCCCGCAGTTTCCGGTTGGGGTTGGTGGCGACCGCCACGTCCGCCCAGTCGAACACCGGCTGGTCGGAGTGATGGTCGGAATAGAAGGTGACGTGGCAGGCGTTTCGCGCCAGCCCCTCGGCCGCCAGATAGTCCAGCACCATGGCGAGCTTGGCCGGGCCATAGCAGTTCTCGCCGTCGATGGCCGGCAGGATATGCTGGCCGGCATCCCACACCGAACGGGTGGCGACGATCTCGCTGACACCCAGCCGGGCGGCGATGTCGTCGACGTAGAAGTCGTAGCTGGCGGTGGCGAGGATGACCCGCGCGCCGGCGGCCTTGTCGGTCGCGATCTGTGCCAGTGCGCCAGCGTAGATGCCGCCAGCGAACAGGCGGTCGACGAAGCGGTCGATCGCCGGTTGCAGCTGGGTGGCGCTGGGCCTGCCCACCAGCAGCGCCAGCATCAGCGTCTTCAGCCGGCCGCGGCTGATCCATTTGCCGACATAGGCGAGCAGGCACGCCACCACCAGCGGCGCCGTCAGCAGCCGCCACGGCCGGTGCCTGGCCGCCCACGCCAGCATGAACGGCGTGTAGGTGGGGTAGCGGGTGATGGTGCGATCCATGTCGTAGATCGCCAGCCGGATCGGGGTCGCCAGGGTGTCGCTCACGGGGCGCGGTCTTTCAGGATTTGCTCGACCAGCATGTGGTCGTCCGGTTTGTCGACGTCGATGCAGGCTTCCGCCTCGGCCATCACCACCGGGATCGCGGTGAGCCCGAGCCGGCGGCCGGCGGCGGCGAAAGCGGCCGGCAGGCTGATCGAGCGGGTCAGCATCCGCAGGAACAGCCAGGGGCCGAAGCGGGCGAAGATCTTCCAGACCTTCTTGCGATCCTGCTCCACCTCCCGCCAGAGTTCGAGCGCCGCGCGGGCGCCGGGGTCGCGGAACAGGAACAGGTTGGCGCCGGAGTACCAGCCGCCGCGGAACTTCAGCCAGGTGCGCCGGCTGAGCGTATCGCGGGCACGCAGGGTCGCCTGCTCGACTAAGCCGACCGCGAGGTCGCCGCCGCTGGCGACGGCGGGCGTCAGGAACGAGGCGA
>CAUJIW010000026.1 GCA_963205175.1 Pseudomonadota bacterium | reverse complement strand
CGGCCAGCGCCGCCGCGCGCAGATGCCGGACCACCCGTGCCGCCACCCGCGCCCGCGGGCCGCCGACCACCAGCCGGTCGCCGTCGTGGATCACCCGGCGCGGCGCGTCCGGGAGCCAGTCGATCAGGGTCTCGACGCCGTTGACCGGAATGCGCGTGCCCGGCGCGATCGGCAGCAGCGGCTGCCAGCGGTCGACGGCGGCGGCGATCCAGTCCCGTCGCTGGTCGATGAACGCCAGCGCCTCGGTGAGCGAGACCCGGCGCGGCATGCTCAGCCGCAGCGTTCCGGTGGTCGCCAGCGCGGTCAGCGTCAGGCGCCGGGCCTGCGGCAGACGGCGGATCTCCAGTGGCACCGTGAGGTCGCCGAGGTCGAGCGTGCGCCGCTCGATGCTCATGACCGTCTCTGTCCCGACACCGGCCGGGGCATGGGGGCCGGCGCGGCTGGCGGTGCGATCATGGCGTTTCATCCACCACATGCTGCTCCAGCGGCCCGGCGTCGCGTTCCGATACCGCCCAGCCGACCACTGAATGGCCGCGTCGCCGGGTCGACTCGGTGTCGCCGGTGATCAGGGGGTGCCAGTCCGGCAGATCCTTGCCCTCGGCCACCAGCCGGTAGGCGCAGGTGGCCGGCAGCCAGTCGCTGCGGCGGATGCGGTCGACCGTGAGCTTCAGGCAATCCGGCACCAGCAGCTTGCGCTGGCGGTAGTTGGCGCAACGGCCGGTCGAGAGGTCGAGCAGCCGGCAGGCGACGTTGGTGTGGTGCACCTCGCCGGTGTCCTCGTCCTCCAGCTTGTGCAGGCAGCATTTGGCGCAGCCGTCGCACAGCGACTCCCACTCGGCAGGGGACATCTGGCGCAGGGTCTTGCGCTTCCAGAATGGCAGCGGGCTGTCGTTCACCGCACCAGGTCGCCGAGTCGCGCGGCGACCTCCTCCGGGGTGACGGTGGAGGAGAAATGGGCGGCATACTTGCCGTCCGGCGTCATCAGGTAGGTCAGCGCCGAATGGTCGACCAGATAGTCGGCCGCCGTTTCGCCCTGCTGGGCCTTGGCGGAATAGACGCGATAGGCCCGCTTGGCGGCATCCACCTGCGCCTGGCTGCCCGTCAGCCCCACCAGACGCGGGTGAAAGGCGGTCACATAGGCCTTCATCACCGCCACGGTGTCGCGTTCCGGGTCGACGGTGATGAAAACCGGCTGCACCCGGGCGGCTGCGGCCGGCTTGCTGGCCTCCAGCGCCACCATCGCCTGGGCATTGCGCTGCAGGTCGGTGGGGCAGACGTCGGGGCAGTAGGTATAGCCGAAGTACACCAGCAGATACTGGCCCGGCCAGTTCTTCTCGGTGACGGTGCGGCCGTCCTGGTCCACCAGCGTGAACGGGCCGCCGATCAGCACGTCGCCGTCGCCCTCGCGGCTGCCGGCGGACCGGCTGTCGGGGCCAAGCCACAGCGCGACGCCGGCGGCAAGCACCAGCGCCGCCAGCAATGCGACGACCAGAGTGAAGGACAGGGTGCGTTTGGATTTCATGGTTCAGCTCGTCCCGGTATATAGACTTGTCGCGAAAGTCGGAGAGGAAAAAATGACGCGTAGGCTTATCCGCTCGATTCCCGCCATGCTGCTGGCCTGTGCCGGACTGGCGCTGGCGGCGCCGCCGGCCCGGGCCGAGGTTGGCGGCAACATCTACCAGTTTCTCAAGGCCGTACGCGACAAGGATATCATGAAAGCCAACACGCTGCTGTCCGAACCGGGCTCGGCGATCATCGACGCCCGTGACGGCGATACCGGCGAGGCCGCGCTGCATGTGGTGGTCAAGCGCCGCGACGGCGGCTGGCTGGAGTATCTGCTGGCGCGCGGCGCCAACCCCAATGTCGAGGACCGCGACGGTAACACGCCGCTGATCCTCGCCGCCGCCCAGGGCTATGGTGACGGCGTGACCCAGCTGATCAATCGCCGGGCCGACCCCGATGCCCGCAACCGCGCCGGCGAGACCGCGCTCATCAAGGCCGTGCAGGCACGCCAGGACCAGATCGTGCGGTTGCTGCTCGCCGGGGGCGCCCGGGTTGACATCCCGGACAACGTCGCCGGGTACACCGCGCTCGACTATGCCGAGCAGGATCGCCGGGCCGGCAACATCCGCCGGCTGCTCAGGGACGCGGAGGCGTCACGCCAGGCCCCGGCCGCGCCGCCGCCCGTCAGCCCGCCCCAGACCCGCTGAGGCCAGACCCGCTGAGGCCAGGTTTTGGGCGGGCGGGCCTGGACGGCGCGGGCTCATGCCCGCCGCGCCGGTTCAGCCGGCACGGCGGTTGGTGTAGACCAGCCGCCAGTCGCCGCCGATACCCTCGCCGGGCACGTGATCGATGCGGGTGGTCGACAGGTTGTCGACACTGATGGTCAGCGCCCGGTCGAGGTCGATGCCCAGCGCGTGCGCCAGCGCCGCCCGGATGGTGCCGCCATGGGCGACGGCGACGATCGGCCGGCCGGCGAAGCGGGCGGTCAGCTGGTCCATCGCCGCGCGGACGCGCGCCGCCTGGGTGACGAAGCTCTCGCCGCCCGGCGGCTGGTCGGCGGCGGTGGTGAACCAGGTCTTGTGGCGTGGCCGGCCCGCCAGCGTTGCCTTGAGCGCCTCCATGGTCATGCCGTGCCAGGCGCCATAGTGCTGCTCGGCAAGCCGCTCGTCCGCCAGTCGTTCGGCCGGAGCGAGCCCGGCGTCGGCGATGGCGTCGGCGGTCTGCACCGCGCGCATCAGCGGGCTGGTCACCCACACGGCGTTCTTCGGCAGGAAGCCGGCCAGTGCCTGGAAGGCCGGGGTATCGGAGACATCGGCGGGTTCGTCGTGGGTGTCGTAAACGACGGCGCCAGCCTCGCGGAGGGTGGCGACGGGGGCGTGACGGACAAAGTGCCAGCGGGTGATCATCAATGTTTCTTCCACCTGTGTCGGCACGCGCGCGCGGCCTGTTTGCTTCCTGCGTTCACCGGCGTATAGCGAAAGCGTGAGCGGGGCAGAAGATCGATCCTATCGTGTTTCAGACACGGCCGCCGGCCCGGAAGGGCTCGGCCTGCCGGGCGTACGGGTGCGCACGCTGGTCATCCTGCGCTGGATCGCCATCACCGGGCAGCTTGCGACGCTGGCCATCATCGGCCCCGGACTGGGGTTTCCACTGGCGCCTTGGCCGCCGCTGGCGGCGATCGCCGCGTCGGTCGGCGTCAACATCGGCTCAACCCTGCTCTACCCGCGCACCGCCGAGCTGAACGGTCGCGAGGCGACCATCCATCTCGCCTTCGATCTGCTGCAGCTGGCGGTGCTGCTGTTCCTCACCGGCGGTCTCAACAATCCGTTCGCGGTGCTCATCCTGGTGCCGGTGACCATTTCGGCGACCTTGCTGTCGCTGCGTTCCACCATCATCCTGATCAGCATCGCCATCGCCTGCCTGGCGGCGCTGGCGCTGTGGGCGCTGCCGCTGCCCTGGCACGGGCCGGCGCTGGCGCTGCCGCCGCTCTATCAGGCCGGCCAGGGCGTGGCGCTGCTGATCGGCATGACCTTTCTGGCCGCCTATGCCTGGCGGGTGTCGGCGGAGGCCCGCCGGCGCCAGCAGGCGCTGATCGCCACCCAGACCGCACTGGCACGCGAGCAGAAGATGTCGGCGCTGGGGTCGCTGGCGGCGGCGGCCGCGCACGAGCTGGGCGGGCCACTGGGCACCATCACGCTGATCGCCCGCGACCTCGACGACCAGCTCGGCAACGATCCCGATTTCGGCGACGACGTGAAGCTGCTGCGCCAGGAAGCCGCCCGCTGCCGCGAGATCCTGGTCGGCATCGCCCGCCGGGCCGAGGCCGACCAGCCGTTTCCGCGCTTGCCGCTGGAAGCGCTGGTCTATGAGGTTGTCAAACCGTTCGAGGGCGGCCGGGTGGCGCTGACCGTGCGCCAGAGCCTGCTGAAGGGTGCCGCGCCGGTGTTGGCGGCCCGCACGCCGGAGCTGTTGCACGGGCTTGCCAACATCGTCTCCAACGCGGTGCGCCATGCCCGCGCCCAGGTCGACATCGACATCGAGGCCGGCCGCGACGAGGTGCGGCTGACGGTGCGCGACGATGGCGACGGCTTCGATCCCGCACTGCTGCCCCGGCTGGGCGAGCCCTATCTCGGGCCGTCGCAGTCGCGTTCGGGCGGCACCGGGCTTGGCGTGTTCATCGCCACCACGCTGCTGGAGCGCACCGGCGGCACGCTGACTTTCGCCAACGTGCCCGAGGGCGGCGCGCGGGTGGACATTCGCTGGACAAGACACACATTGGACCCGGAGGAGACCAGGGCATGACGGATGCAGCGGCCGACGAGCGGACCCTGTTGCTGGTGGACGACGATGCGGCGTTCCGCCAGCGACTGGCGGTGATGCTGGAGCGGCGTGGCTTCCAGGTGACGGCGGCCGAAGGCGTCGCGGCGGCGTGCAAGCTCGCCGCCCAGCTCCGGCCGGCCTATGCGGTGGTCGACATGCGGCTTGAGGACGGCAACGGCCTCGACGTGGTGGCCGAGTTGCGGCAGGTGCGCGAGGACGTGCGCGCCGTCATCCTCACCGGCTATGGCAACCTTGCCACCGCCGTGGCGGCGGTGAAGACCGGTGCTGTCGACTATCTTGCCAAGCCGGCGGAGCCGGAGGACATCATCCGCGCCCTGCTCGCCGAGGAAGGCGAGCGGCCAGAGCCGCCGGAGGAGCCGATGTCGGCCGACCGGGTGCGCTGGGAGCATATCCAGCGGGTCTATGAACTGTGTGGCCGCAACGTCTCGGAAACCGCGCGGCGGCTGAAGATGCACCGCCGCACTCTCCAGCGCATTCTCGCCAAGCGGTCACCGAAGTGACGGACGCCGCCGCCCGCTGACGGCTGCTGGCGGATCATGGTCGGGCATACCCGCGTCCAGCTTTAGCTCACCCAAGAATTTCTGCTTTGCGACACGGCCGCGAGCCGGACATGAGTGATGTCCACAGTCGGGCACTGCTATCGTGGCGTGCCCATCGACACGGACCCGCCCATGGCCGAACAAACCGCACGCGCTGCCGACGCAGCACCCCGGACCTCCCCGCTGACGGCGCACCTGCGCCGGCTGGAGGCCGAATCGATCGCCATCATCCGCGAGGTGGCGGCCGAGTTCGCCAACCCGGTGATGCTCTATTCCATCGGCAAGGACTCCGGCGTGATGCTGCATCTCGCCATGAAGGCCTTCTACCCGGCCAAGCCGCCATTCCCGCTGCTGCACGTCGACACCACCTGGAAGTTCCGCGACATGATCGCCCACCGCGACATGATCGCCGAGCGCTACGGCGTCGACCTCATCGTCCACGTCAACGAAGAAGGCGTGGCGCGCGGCATCAACCCGGTCGACTCCGGGTCATCGCTGCACACCCAGGTGATGAAGACCGAGGCGCTGAAGCAGGCGCTGGACAAATACGGCTTCGATGCCGCCTTCGGCGGCGCCCGCCGCGACGAGGAGAAGAGCCGCGCCAAGGAGCGGGTGTTCTCGTTCCGCTCCGCCGGCCACGTCTGGGACCCGCGCAACCAGCGGCCGGAACTCTGGCGGCTGTACAACACCCGGATCCGCCAGGGCGAGACCATCCGCGTCTTCCCGCTGTCCAACTGGACCGAATACGACATCTGGGACTACACCCGCGCCGAAAACATCCCCGTTGTGCCGCTGTATTTCGCCGCCCCCCGGCCGGTGGTGCGGCGCCAGGGCGTGCTGATCATGCGCGACGACGAGCGGCTGCCGCTGCTGCCCGGCGAGGAGCCGGAAATCCGTATGGTCCGCTTTCGTTCGCTGGGCTGCTACCCGCTGTCGGCGGCGGTGGAATCCGACGCAGCGTCGCTTGATGACATCATCGCCGAAATGCGCGCCAGCCGCACCTCCGAACGCCAGGGCCGGCTGATCGACAGCGACGAGGCGGCCTCGATGGAGAAGAAGAAGAAGGAGGGCTATTTCTGATGAAACCGGACCTCCGCATCACGCCGGGCCCCATCAATCCCGGAGACCCCACCAAGGGGCTGCTGCGCTTCCTCACCTGCGGCTCGGTGGACGACGGCAAGTCGACGCTGATCGGCCGCCTGCTCTACGACACCAAGCTGATCTTCGAGGACCAGCTGGCGACGCTGGAGAAGGATTCGAAGAAGCACGGCACCACCGGCGAGGACATCGATTTCGCGCTGCTGGTCGACGGGCTGGAGGCCGAGCGCGAACAGGGCATCACCATCGATGTCGCCTACCGCTTCTTCACCACCGACCGGCGCGCCTTCATCGTCGCCGACACGCCGGGCCACGAGCAGTTCACCCGCAACATGGCGACCGGTGCCTCCAACTCCGACGCCGCCGTCATTCTGATCGACGCCCGCAAGGGGGTGCTGACCCAGACCAAGCGGCACAGCATCATCTGCGCGCTGCTGGGCATCCGCCACGTCGCGCTGGCGATCAACAAGATCGATCTGGTGGACTACGACCAGGCGACCTTCGAGCGCATTCTCGCCGACTACCGCGCCTTCGCCGACACGCTGGGCTTCGCCTCGGTGACGCCGATTCCGCTGTCGGCCCGCTTTGGCGACAATGTCACCGGCCGGTCCGACGCGCTGGCCTGGTATGATGGCCCGACGCTGCTCGACTGGCTGGAAGGTCTCGACGTCGATACCGACCTCGCGGCCCGGCCGCTGCGCTTCCCGGTGCAGTGGGTCAACCGCCCCAACCTCGATTTCCGCGGCTTTGCCGGCACCATCGCCGCCGGCACCGTGTCGGTGGGGGATCGCGTGGTGGTCGCCAGCTCGGCCAAGGAATCGACGGTCGCCCGCATTGTCACCGCCGATGGCGACCTCGCCACCGCCGGCCCCGGCGACGCGGTGACGCTGACGCTCGCCGACGAGATCGACATCGCCCGGGGCGATGTGCTGGCGCTGGCCACCGCCCGGCCGGAAGTGACCGACCAGTTCGCCGCCCACCTGCTGTGGATGAGCGAAGAGGCGCTGCTGCCGGAGCGGCAATACCTCATGCGCATCGGCAACAAGTATGTGCCGGCGCGCGTCACCGCGCTCAAGCACAAGGTGTGCGTCAACACCCAGCAGCATCTGGCCGGCAAGACGCTGGAGCTCAACGAGATCGGCTTCTGCAACCTGGCGACGGCCAGCCCGGTCGCCATCGACGCCTACGCCGACAACCGCGAGACCGGCGCCTTCATCCTGATCGACCGCTTCACCAACGCCACGGTGGGGGCCGGCATGATCAGCTTCGGCCTGCGCCGGGCGACCAACGTCCACCGCCAGGACCTGCTGGTGGACCGGGCGGCGCGCAGCCGCATCAAAGGGCACAAGCCGGCGGTGCTGTGGTTCACCGGCCTGTCGGGCGCCGGCAAGTCGACCATCGCCAACATCGTCGAGCAGAAGCTCAACGCCCGCGGCATCCACACCACCATGCTGGACGGCGACAACGTCCGCCATGGCCTGTGCGGTGACCTCGGCTTCGCCGAGGCCGACCGGGTGGAGAATATCCGCCGCGTCGGCGAGGTCGCCAAGCTGTTCGTCGATGCGGGCCTGGTCGTGCTGACCAGCTTCATCTCGCCGTTCCGCGCCGAGCGCCGCATGGCGCGCGAGCTGCTGGGCGAGGGCGAGTTCATCGAGGTGTTCGTCGACACGCCGATCGAGGAGTGTATCCGCCGCGACCCCAAGGGCCTCTACGCCAAGGCCCAGGCCGGGCAGATCAAGAACTTCACCGGCATCGACAGCCCCTACGAGGCCCCGGAAGCGCCGGAGATCGTCGTCCACCCCGGCGAGGGCGGCGCGCAGGACGCGGCCGATCGCATCGTCGATTATCTCGACAGGCAGGGGCTCATCTGACAGGCAGGGACGCCACCGCCCTTCACGCGCAGGAGCGCCCGATGACGACGATCGATCTCACCGCCAAGGAAACCCTGCGCAGCCTGTGCGTGGCGCTGATCGCGCCGGTACGCGAGGCGGGTGCGGCGGTGGAAGCCGTGCGCGCCCGTGGCGTCGTTGCCCGCGAGAAAGCCGACAAGTCGCCGGTCACCGAGGCCGACGAGGCGGCCGAGGCCATCCTTGAGGCGGCGCTGAAGGCACTGACGCCGACCATCCCCGTGGTTGGCGAGGAAGCGTTCGCGGCCGGCGTCGCCCCCACCGACGCCGGCAGCCGCTTCTGGCTGGTTGACCCGGTGGACGGCACCAAGGAGTTCCTCAACGGCGGCACCGACTACACGGTGAACATCGGCCTCGTCGTCGACGGCACGCCGGTGTTCGGCATCGTCATGACCCCGGCCGACGGCGTGCTGTGGGTTGGCGGGCCGGGCTTCGGCGCCTTCCGCCAGAACGACGCCGAGGCCGATCTCGCGCCGATCCGTGCCCGCGCCATCGCCGGCCACCCGCTGGCGGTGGTCGCCTCGAAAAGCCATCGCGACGCCGAGACCGACGCCTATCTCGCCCGCCTCGACGCGCCGGCCATCGTCTCCAAGGGCTCCAGCCTGAAATTCTGCCTGCTGGCGGAAGCCCAGGCGGACATCTACCCGCGCTTCGGCCCGACCTCGGAATGGGATACCGCCGCCGGCCATGCCGTGCTGCTGGGCGCCGGCGGCCAGGTGTTCGACCCCGCCACCGGCGCGCCGTTCGCCTATGGCAAGCAGCGCTTCAGCAACGGGCCGTTCTTCGCCGTCGGTGACGCGACGGGTGCCGCACGACTGGGCGTGCTGCCCTGGTAGGCCAGGCGGGCGGGGCGGCGTTCCGCCTGCGCTTGTCAGTCGTCCACCACCGCCATCAGCGGCGCGTGTGCCTTGATGGCGCGTGTCACCATCGTTGTGGTGAACCGCTGCACGCCGGGCAGCCGCCACAAATCCCGCCGCAGCAGCTGGTCGAGGTCGGCCATGCTGCGCGCCATCACCTGCAGCAGATAGTCCGCGTCACCGGTGGTGGCGTGGCAGCTCAGGATCGCCGGCTGGCGCCGCACCGCCGCCTCGAACGCCTCGTGCTGGGCAAAGGCGATCTGCACCTGCACGAAGGCATGCAGGTCGAGCCCCAGCGCCGCCGGCGACAGCCGCGCGCCATAGCCCTCGATGACGCCGGCGGCCTCCAGCGCCTGCACCCGCTTCCAGCACGGCGACTTGGACAGGCCGACCCGCTCGCCAAGATCGGCGTAGGACAACCGGGCATCCTCTTCCAGCGCCCGCAGCATGGCGCGATCGAGGCGATCCAGCGGCATATCGTTTTCCTTACAAGCAGAATTCTCAGAACATTGTTCTTCGTTTTCGGCTTTTTCAAGTCCGATTAGGCACAATGTCCCGGCCGCTGCCCGTTACACTGCGGCATAACATCATGCCGTACAGGGAGAACAAGGGATGGACCGGCAGCGTTTCTACGACCTGATGACCGCCGAGCCGACGCTCGACTACGAACTCTACATCAACACCGGGGCCCTGCTGGCCTGCCAGAAGCCGTTCGAGGACTTCTGCAACCGCGATGAGCTGCAGTTCCAGATCGTCCATCAGGTCGAGGAGCTGTGGATGAAGCTGATGGGCTACACGCTGCTCGACATCGACGAGCACATGGCCGCCGGTCGCGTCCACCGCGCGCTCACCCTGTTCGGCCGGGTGCACCAGATCCTGCGGCTGATGATCGACCAGCTCGGCCTGCTGGAGACCATGTCGCCCAAGGACTACCAGCAAATCCGCCTGCAGCTCGGCAATGGCAGCGGCCAGGAGTCACCGGGCTTCCGCGCCGTGCTGCAGATTCCCCCCAGCCTGTGGGAGACCTACCGGCGGGTCTATCTCGACCCCGCCGGCCGCAGCGTCGAGCAGGTCTACGACGGCGACTACCAGCACGACGACGCCTATATGCTGGCGGAAGCGCTGATGGAGTTCGACGAGCTGTTCCAGAAGTTCCGCTGGCACCACATCTTCCTCATCCATCGCTCGATCGGCATGGGCGCCGCGTCGCTCAAGGGCCGCTCGGTCGACCTGCTGCAGGCCGGCGCCAAGCACCGCTTCTTCCCCGCCCTGTGGGAGGTCCGCGCCACCATGACCGACAGTTGGGGAGGCAGCTACGGCCGGGTGCGCGACAGCCTGGGCGAGGCCAGCCGGGTCAGCGAAACCCCCGGCGCGGAGCCGCGCGCGTGAACGACGACTGGCGCGACCGCTTCCTGACGCCGCCGGGCGGGCCCTATCTGCTCAGCCATTCGGTCGGCCCGCAGCCGGTCGCCGCCGCGCCCCTGCTGCACCAGGCGTTGCTGGCGCCGTGGGCGGCCAAAGGCGGCGAGGCCTGGGGCGACTGGCTGGCCGCCATCGACCGGTTTCGCGCCAGCCTGGCCGGACTGCTGGGCGGCGCGCCGGCGGACTACTGCCCGCAGGCCAATCTGTCGGCCGGGCTCACCCGCCTGCTCACCGGTCTGACCGTCGACCCGCGCCGACCGGTGCTGCTGGCGGCGGAGGCGAGTTTCCCCTCGCTCGGCTTCGTGCTGCAGCAGATGACCCGGCTCGGTTACCAGCTGCGCTGGCTGCCACGCGCCGCCGATGTCACCGACGCCGGGGTCTGGGCGGCGGCGCTGACCGACGACGTGGCGGCGGTGCTGACCATGCACGTCCACTCCAACAGCGGCGCCGTCTCGCCAGTGACCGAGATCGCCGCGCTGGCGCGCGCGCGGGGCATCGTCAGCATCGTCGACGTCGCCCAGTCCGCCGGCATCCTGCCCATCGACGTCACCGCCTGGGGGGCGGACGCGGTGCTCGGCTCGTGCGTCAAATGGCTGTGCGGCGGCCCCGGCGCCGGCTTCCTGTGGGTGGCGCCAGGCCTCGTCGAGGCGGTGCAACCGCTCGACGTCGGCTGGTTCTCCCACGCCGAACCGTTCGCCTTCGACATCCACGATTTCCGCTACGCGCCCGACGCGCGCCGCTTCTGGGGCGGCACCCCGTCGGTGGCGCCCTATGTGCTGGCCACCGCCGGCATCGAGACCGTCGCGGCACTGGGCGTGCAGCAGATTCTGCAGCATAACCGCCGGCTGATCGCCCGGCTGCGGGCGGCGGTGCCGGCACGCTGGCACGACCGGCTCGACGTCACCGCACGCGGCGGCACGCTGTGCCTGCCCTTGGCCGACGACGAGGCGGGCCTCGTCGGGCGGCTGCGCGCCATCGGCTGCCGGTTCGACCAGCGCGGCGCGGTGCTGCGGCTGTCCTTCCACGCCGGCAACACCGACGACGAGGCCGACCGCGTCGCCGACTGCTTCAGCGCCTGAGCCGGGGCGCCTGCCCCGCTATCGCGCGTTGAGGTGGCTCGCCCGGGCGCTGTAGGCGAGATAGACCGCCAGCCCGACCACGTTCCAGATCAGGAAGCGGACGATGGTGGCGGTGGGCAGGCTGACGAACAGGTAGAGGCAGCCGGCGATCGCCAGCGGGCCGATCAGCCACGCCGCCGGGGCGCGGAACAGCCGGGGACGGGCGGGCTCGCGTCGCCGCAGCACCAGCAGGCAGGTGCCCACCGCGACGAAGGCGACCAGCGTGCCGGCATTGGCCAGCTCGGCGATTTCCTTCAGTGGCAGCAGGCCGGCGATCACCGCCACCACCACGCCGGTAACACCGGTCACCAGCGTCGGCGTACCAGTGCGACTGTTGATCCGCGCCAACGCCGAGGGCAGCAGGCCGTCGCGGCCCATCACGAAGAAGATGCGGCTCTGGCCGTACATGAACACCAGGATCACCGTCGGCAGCGCCAGAATCGCCGCCCAGGCGATCAGGTTGGCCGCCAGCGGATGGTCGAGCGACTTCAAGACGAACGCCAGCGGTTCCGAACTCGCCGCCATCTCGGCGAACGGCACCGCGCCAAGGCCGGCGGCCGCCACCAGCATGTAGAGCAGGGTGCAGATCAGCATCGAGCCGATGATGCCGATCTTGAGGTCGCGCCCCGGATCGCGGGCTTCCTCCGCCGCCGTCGAGATGGCGTCGAAGCCGTAGAAGGCGAAGAAGATCAGCGCCGCCGCCGGCATCACCCCGCGCTTCACCCCCTCGGCGTCCACCGAGGCAAAACCATAGGGCATGAAGGGCTGGAAGCGGTCCGGATCGAAGGCCGGCAGGGCGAGCACGATGAACAGCGCCAGCGCCGCCAGCTTCACCAGCACCAGCGCGAAGTTGACCGTGGCGCTTTCCCTTGTGCCCAGCATCAGCAGGCCGGCGACCGCCAGCGAGATCAGCACCGCCGGCAGGTTGATGATCCCGCCGCCATGCGGCCCGGCCAGCAGCGCCGGCGACAGCGGCAAACCGAGCCAGTCAAGGAAGCCCGCCATGTAGCCCGACCAGCCGACCGCCACCGCGCTGCACACCACGGTGTATTCGAGAATCAGGCTCCAGCCGACGATCCACGCCAGCCCCTCGCCCAGCACGGCGTAGCTGTAGGTGTAGGCGCTGCCGGCGGCGGGAATCAGCGTCGCCAGTTCGGCATAGGCGAGCGCCGCGCAGGCGCACACCAGCCCGGCGATGGCGAAGGAGAGGATGACGCCCGGCCCCGCCAGGCCGGCGCCGATGCCGGTCAGCGTGTAGATGCCGGTGCCGACGATGGCGCCCACCCCCATCGCCACCAGGTGCGGCCAGCCCAGTGTCCGGTGCAGTCCATGGTGCGGGTGTTGCCCCGCCAGTGCGTCCAGCGATTTACGTCGGTTCCAGAACGTCATGAGCCCCCCGGCGATGTCCTTGCGCGGCGGCGCGCCGCCTGCGCAAGATTGTTACGCGATGGCGCGCCACTTGTCATGCCACGCCATCGGCTGGCCGCGCGGGATCGCGGCCCTATCATTTCCAGTGGATTGCAGGGGAACCACGGCAGTCTATTGACGTCAGACACGCGCGACAAAACCAAGGGGAGCAGTCCATGCAGCTCAGTCGGGAGCATCTAGAGCGGGCCTACCGCCAGATGAAGACGATCCGCGAATTCGAGGAACGTCTGCACGCCGAGATCATGACCGGCGAGATCGCCGGCTTCACCCATCTCTATTGCGGCCAGGAAGCGGTGGCCGTCGGCGTGTGCGAGAATCTCACCGACGCCGACTACATCGTTTCCACCCATCGCGGCCATGGCCACTGCATCGCCAAGGGCTGCGACGTGAAGGGGATGATGAAGGAAATTTACGGCCGCCGCGACGGCCTGGGCAAGGGCAAGGGCGGCTCCATGCACATCGCCGACATCAATGTCGGCATGCTTGGCGCCAACGGTATCGTCGGCGCCGGCGCGCCCCAGGCGGTGGGCGCCGGCATCGCCGCCAAGCTCGACCCGCGCGCCGACGGCACGTTCAACGTCTCCGTCACCTTCTCCGGCGACGGCGCCTGCAACCAGGGCACCACCTTCGAGGCCATGAACATGGCGGTCGTCGTCAAGGCGCCGGTGATCTTCGTGTTCGAGAACAACCATTATTCCGAGCATACCGGCCACGACTATGCCGTCGGCTCCAAGGACATCGCGCGGCGCGCCGAGGCGTTCGGCATGAAGGTGTGGCGCGGCAACGGCTGCGACTTCCTGGAAACCTACGCGCTGATGCGCGAGGTGGTGGAGTATGTCCGCGCGGGCAACGGCCCGGCGGCGGTGGAACTGGATACCGAACGCTTCTTCGGCCACTTCGAGGGCGATCCGCAGCGCTATCGCGGCCCGGGCGAGATGGAGCGCATCCGCGCCGAACGCGACTGCCTCAAGATCTTCCGCGACAAGGTGACGGCGGCCGGCCTGCTTGGCCACGACGTGCTGGACGCCATCGACACCGAGGTGCTGGCGCTGATCGAGGAGGCGACCCAGGAGGCGCGCAGCGCGCCCGTGCCCACCGCCGAGGACGTCCTCACCGACGTCTATGTGTCCTACTGAGCCGCCGGGGAGCACCACATCATGGCAGTCATGACCATCCGCGAGGCGATCCTCGACACCATCCGTGCTGAAATGGCCCGCGACGAGCGTGTCATCATGCTGGGCGAAGACATTGTCGGCGGCTCCGGCACACCGGGCGGCCGCGAGGCGATCGGCGGCATCTGGGGCACCTCCACCGGCCTGTATGCCCAGTTCGGCGAGAACCGGGTGATCGACACCCCGATTTCCGAATCCGCCATCATCGGCGCCGCCGCCGGCGCGGCGCTTGCCGGCAAGCGGCCGATCGCCGAACTGATGTTCGCCGACTTCATCGGCGTCTGCATGGACCAGCTGATCAACCAGATCGCCAAGTTCCGCTATATGTTCGGCGGCAAGTCCCGCTGCCCGGTGGTGGTGCGGCTGGTCTATGGCGCCGGCATGAACGCCGCCGCCCAGCACAGCCAGGCCTTCTACAACCTGCTGACCGCCATCCCCGGCCTCAAGGTGGTGATGCCGACCACGCCCGCCGACGCCAAGGGCCTGCTGACCCAGGCGATCCGCGACGACGACCCGGTGATGTTCTTCGAGCACAAGGC
>CAUJIW010000025.1 GCA_963205175.1 Pseudomonadota bacterium | reverse complement strand
TCCAGCCACCGGGGTTGGTGTGGGGCAGCAGGTCGACGGCGGGGGTGGCGAACATCACCCCGCCCGGTCGGTCGAGGTTGCCGGTGGCGATGTTGACGAGGTGGATCAGCCACTGGCACAGCGTGCCATGCTGCTGCACCGAGACGCCCATCCGCCCGTAGCACACCGCCGACGGTGCCGCCGCGAAGTCCCGCGCCAGCCGCCGGATGTCATCGACACCGATGCCGCAGACGTTGGCCATGGTGGCGAGGCTGGTCTGGCGCAGCGCCGACCACACCGCCTCCCAGCCCTCCAGCATCGGCGCCAGCCGGTCCGGCGCCGCCAGCCCCTGGTCGTCGAGCGCCAGCAGCAGGCCGGCAAGGAAGGCGGCGTCCTGGCCGGGACGGATGAACAGATGTTCGCTGGCGATCTTCGCCGTCTCGGTGCGGCGCGGGTCCACCACCACCAGTCGGCCGCCGCGCGCCTTGAGGTCGGTGAGCCGCTGCCTGACGTCGGGCACCGTCCACATGCTGCCGTTGGAGGCCAGCGGGTTGCCGCCGACGATCAGCATGAACGCGGTGCGGTCGACGTCGGGAATCGGGAACATCGCCATATGGCCGTACAGCCAGTGACTGACCAGCTGGTGCGGCATCTGGTCGACGGTGGACGCGGAGAAGCGGTTGCGCCGGCTCAGGTGACGCAGCAGCCCCGAGGCATGGAGTGTCACGGCGTAGTTGTGCGCCGACGGGTTGCCGGAATAGCTCGCCACCGCGTCCGTGCCGTGGCGGCCCATGACATCGGCCAGGCGCGCCGCCACCTCATCAAGCGCCGTGTCCCAGTCCAGGGTCTGCCAGCCCGTCCCGGTGCGCTTCATCGGTGCCCGCAGCCGGTCCGGATCGGTCTGGATGTCGGCGATGGCGGTAGCCTTGGGGCAGATGTGCCCCCGGCTCAGCGGATCGCGCGGGTTGGGCCGGATCGCCGTCACCGCGCCGTCAGCCACATGCACCTCGATACCGCAACAGGCCTCGCACAGGTGGCAGGTGCGATGATGAATGGCGCGCTCGCCCATGGTGGCCTCCCCTTCCTCCATGAATGCGTGATGGCGCCATGCTACGCGGGGGACGCCGCCCCGCAAGGCTGGCGACGGGGGGTGCCTTGCTTTTTGACCGGCGACTCGCTAGAAACCGCCGCTTCGTGAACCGGGCGGCACATCCCTGGAGGTCCGCCCATAGTGGAGAAATACCATGAGCCAACTGCTTTCTCTGAAAGCCGAGGCACGTGACCGGGCTGGCAAGGGAGCCTCCCGGGCAGCGCGCCGCGAGGGCCTTGTGCCCGCCGTGATCTACGGCAACAAAGCCGAACCGACGATGATCTCGCTGAACGCCAACGAGCTGTGGAAGATCCTGAACAAGGGTCACTTCATGAACTCGGTGGTCGAGATCACCCTGGCCGACGGCAGCAAGGAGCGCGGCCTGCCGCGCGACGTGCAGTTCCACCCGGTGACCGACCGTCCGCTGCACGTCGACTTCCTGCGCGTGGGCGCCGACACCAAGGTGACGGTGGCCGTGCCGGTGCGGTTCGTCGATGACACGCTGAGCCCGGGCATCAAGCGCGGCGCGGTGCTGAACATCGTCCGCCACGACATCGAGCTGTCCTGCCCGGCCGATTCGATCCCCGATGAGATCGTGATCTCGCTTCAGGGCCTCGACGTGCATGACTCGGTCCACATCTCGTCGGTCAGCCTGCCGGCTGGCGTCGAGCCGACCATCAAGGACCGCGACTTCACCATCGCGACCGTGGTCGCGCCGTCGGGCATGAAGTCTGACGAAGCCGCCGCGGCCGACGCCAGCTAAGCGGGTCGTCGCCTGATCGCTTGAGGGGCGCGGGGCCATCCGGTTCGGCGCCCCTTTTGCTATGACCCAGGGTCTGGGAGATGCCCGTGCAGCTCTTTGTCGGCCTCGGCAACCCCGGCAGCCAGTATGCCGGCAACCGCCACAACATCGGCTTCATGGTGGTGGACGAGATCGCCCGCCGCTTCAGCTTCGGCCCGTGGCGGGCGAAGTTCCAGGGGCTGCTGGCGGAAGGCGGCATCGGCGGCATCAAGGTGCTGTTGCTCAAGCCACAGACCTACATGAACCTGTCCGGCCAGTCGGTGGCCGCGGCGCTGGGTTTCTACAAGCTGCCGCTGGGCGCGCTGACCGTCTTCCATGACGAACTGGACGTGGCGCCGGGCAAGCTCAAGATGAAGCACGGCGGCGGCGCGGCCGGTCACAACGGCCTGCGCTCCATCGACGCCCATCTCGGCCAGGCCTATCGGCGGGTGCGGCTGGGCATTGGCCACCCCGGCCACAAGGACCGGGTGAGCGGTTATGTGCTGAGCGACTTCGCCAAGGCCGACCAGGCCTGGCTCGACCCCTTCATCGACGCGCTGGCGGCGGAAGCCGAATGGCTGGCCAAGGGCGACGATGCACGCTATGCGACGGCCGTCGCCCAGCGACTGGCGCCACCCAAGGCCGAAAAGCCGAAGGCGGACAAGCCGGCGCCGGCAGCCGCGACCTCGACGACGGAGACGAACTAGTGGGTTTTCAATGTGGTATCGTCGGCCTGCCGAATGTCGGCAAGTCGACCCTGTTCAACGCGCTGACCGAGACGGCGGCGGCCGCCGCCGCCAACTATCCGTTCTGCACCATCGAGCCGAACGTCGGCCAGGTGCCAGTGCCGGACCCGCGACTGACGAAGGTCGCCGAGATCGCCAAGTCGGCCAAGATCATCGAGACCCAGCTCGCCTTCGTCGACATCGCGGGCCTGGTGCGCGGCGCCTCGAAGGGCGAGGGCCTCGGCAACCAGTTCCTCGCCAACATCCGCGAGGTTGACGCCATCATCCACGTGCTGCGCTGCTTCGAGGGCGATGTCACCCACGTCGAGGGCAAGGTCGACCCGGTCGCTGACGCCGAGACGGTGGAAACCGAACTGATGCTCGCCGACCTTGACAGCCTGGAGAAGCGGCTGGTCGGCATCGCCAAGAAGGCCAAGACCGGCGACAAGGAATCGAAGATCGCCGAGTCCGTCCTCACCCAGGCGCTGGAGCTGCTGCGCGACGGCAAGCCGGCCCGGCTGACCCAGCCGAAGGACGAGGAAGAGGCCCGCGTGTTCCGTCAGGCCCAGCTGCTGACGGCCAAGCCGGTGCTCTATGTCTGCAACGTCGACGAGGGCGCCGCCGCCACCGGCAACGCCCATTCGGCCCGCGTCGCCGAGAAGGCGGCCGCCGAGGGTGCCAGGACGGTGATCATCTCCGCCGCCATCGAGGCGGAAATTTCCCAGATGGACCCCGCCGACCGGCCGGCCTTCCTCGCCGACCTCGGGCTGGCGGAAACCGGTCTGGCCCGCGTCATCCGCGCCGGCTACGATCTGCTGCACCTCATCACCTTCTTCACTGTCGGCCCGAAGGAAGCGCGCGCCTGGACGGTGCACCAGGGGGCGCGGGCGCCGGAGGCCGCCGGTGTCATCCACACCGACTT
Organism: Pseudomonadota bacterium; assembly: GCA_963205175.1. GTDB lineage: Bacteria > Pseudomonadota > Alphaproteobacteria > Sphingomonadales > Sphingomonadaceae > CAUJIW01. Next base: position 10,028 of record CAUJIW010000025.1, on the reverse strand, counting down.
CGAGAAGGGCTTCATCCGCGCCGAGACCATCGCCTACGACGATTTCGTCAAGCACGGCGGTGAGCAGGGCGCCAAGGACGCCGGCCGCATGCGGCTGGAAGGCAAGGACTATGTGGTCGCCGACGGCGACATCATGCACTTCCGCTTCAACACCTGAGCGCGTCCGCGTCTGGCAGACCCGCGCCCGTCTCCTATCGGGGAACTGAGCCGGACCGACACACAGGCAGACAGGGGCGACGCCATGCGCCACCCCTGTTTCAGCCTCAGCGCCGACGGCGGCGCAGTGCCGGCACGGCCAGCAGGCCGAGGCCCAGCAGCGCCAGCGGTGCCGGCTCGGGCACCGGCTGCGGATCGGGATCGGGATCGGGATCGGGGTCGTTGGGGTCGGTGCTGATCGACACCAGCCTGGCCTGGATACGCACCAGATCGGTGAACGGTCCGAAGAACACATCCAGGTTGCCGAAGGTGGTCGCCAGCGGCGGGAACGGATCGGGCAGCGCCGGCGAGGTCAGCATCGCCAGCGTGTCGTCGTCCCAGGTGAAGTCGACCTGGGACGCGGTCAGACCCGCCACCATCTGCGAGGCCACCGTCGCCAGGTCGTCGAAGATCAGCCGGTCCAGCCCGTCGACATTGTCGGCCACCCAGCCGCGCCGGGTGTCGGCGCTGGTGTCGGCCTGGAAGCTCACGCCGCCGGCAGTGAAGCTGTAGTCCAGCAGTGCCCCCCAGTAGAGGCGGTAGTTGGGCAGCGGGTTGCCGCTCGCGGTCGGATCATAATCCTCGCCACTGGTATCGGGATCGTAGGTGAACCAGCCGTCGACCGTCTGGCCAACCGAGAAGGTGCCCGTCAGCGGCGCCGACACGTCAAAGATCTCATAGCTGAAATGCATGGTCACGGGTGCCGCGACAGCGGATGTCATCAGGCCCGGCATCGCCAGGCCGCACGTTGCCAGGCCCAGCGTCACCACGCCGGCCCTAAGAGCTGCTTTCATGAGTTCCCCCCTCGGTAGAGCGCCATCGCGCTCGATGGCGACGCTGAAGCAGCATTCATGCCAGTTTTTACGCCGTTGTTTTTGTTAACCATGCCCCGAAATTCGCTCAGGAGTTGTCAATTTTCCCGACTCCCCGTCGCCGCCAAGCATGGTGCTGGCTTTCCCGGCACGAAGCGGGCAGGATCGGCGGAATAGTTGCAAGTGCAGGATTTCAGGCGTGCCCAAGTATTTCGAGGATTTCGCGGTCGGCGACGAGGAGACCTTCGGCGCCTATCCGGTGACCGCGGAGGAGATCATCGACTTCGCCAGCAAATACGACCCCCAGCCTTTCCATCTCGACCCCGAGGCCGCGAAGAGCAGCCTGTTCGGCACCCTGTGTGCCAGCGGCTGGCATAGCTGCGCCATGGCGATGCGACTGATGGTCGACTGGATGAAGCGTGACGAGGCCGCCTCGCAGGGCTCGCCCGGCGTCGACGAAATCCGCTGGCTGCGCCCGGTGGTGCCCGGTGACGTGCTCAGCCTGCACATCCATGTGCTGGAAACCCGGCCGTCGTCGAGCCGGCCGGACATCGGCTCGGTGCGGGTACGCTACAGCCTGCTTGACCAGCAGCGCCAGCCGGTGATGCGCTTCCTCGCCATCGGCCTGTTCGGGCGGCGGCCGTCATGAGGCGGCACGCGCTCCCTGGCCTGGCCGGTGTGGCGCTCGCCGTCCTGATGGCAGCGCCGGCGACCGCCGATGTCCCCTCGGCGGAGAACCGGCTGCGCGACGCCTGCCTGAAGGCGTGGCGCGGCGACGCCACCGCCTGTTCCTGCCTGATCGCCGGCCTGCGCCGCAACGTCTCCAGTGGCGACTATGAGATGTACCTCGACATGGCACTGGTGGGCTTTGGCGTCGGCGCCACCAACGGATTCACCCCAATGCCCGCCGATCTGCGCAATCGCTACCGGCTGACGCCCGATGCGGCCGCAAGCGCGCAGGCCAGACTGAGCGCAACCCTGAACCAGGTGCAACAGCACTGCGTGCCGCGCTAGGACGGCCATGCTGTCGCCCGTCCTTCTCGTTTTGCTGAGCACCCTGGCGGCGCTGCTGCCGTTGTCCACCGACCCGCTGACGCCGGCCCTGCCGGCGCTCGCGGCGAGTTTCGGCGTGGACGCGCCGGAAGCGCAATCGGTGATGCGCAGTTTCATTCTCGGCGTGGCGTTCGGCCAGCTGATCTACGGCGCGCTGGGCGACCGCTTCGGCAGACGCCCGGTGCTGATCATCGGCACCGCCACCTACGTGCTGGCGACATTCGCAACGTTGTTCGCGCCCTCGATCGACACACTGGCGGCGCTGCGCTTCGTGCAGGCACTGGGGGCCGCGGCCGCCACCGTGCTCAGCCGGGCCGTGGTGCGCGACCTGCTGGAACGGGAGGCCGCCGCCCACGCACTGGCGTTGATGGGGGTCGGGATGGGTGTCGGCGTGCTGCTGGCGCCCGTGCTGGGCGGACTGGCGGCCGACTGGCTGGGCTGGCGCGGCCCCTTGCTGCTGATGGCGCTGTGCGGCATCGTCGCCACCGCCGGAACCCTGTGGCGCCTGCCAGAGACGGTGCCGGCACTGGATCCCGGCGCCCTGTCGCCGGCGGGCCTGGGACGCGCCTTCGGGCGCCTGCTACAGTCACGGCGCTACCTTAGCTATGTCGCCAACTGCATCACCGGCTATGGCGGTGTGTTCCTGTTCCTCACCGGCGCGTCATTCGTGCTGATGGGCGAGTTCGGCATCAGTGCCGCCGGTTTCGGCCTGTGGTTCGCCTTCGCCACCTGCGGCTACATCACCGGCAGCCTGATCAGCTCCCGGATCGCGCGCCGCATGGGTTCGGATCATGCGCTCTGGATGGGCCTGCTCGGCACCCTGAGTGGCGGCATGCTGATGACTTTCCTGGCCCTGACGGGTGTTCACCATCCCCTGGCGGTAACCGGCCCGATGGTAATCTACACCTTCGGCTGGGGGTTCCAGCAGCCGCAGGCGCAGGCGGCGGCCCTGTCGGTCTATCCGGAGATGGCCGGGCGCGCATCCGCCATGCTCGGTTTTCTCCAGATGGTCGGCGCCATGCTGGCAGCGCTGTTCTATGCCCGTATCGGTGACGGCACTGCCCTGCCGCTGGCCGCCAGCATGGCCGGCCTCGCCCTGCTCGGCGTGATCATCCGCCTGCTGTCCGACTGGCGCGTCCGCAAGCCCTGACGCCTCCTGCCGCCGGTCAGTGTCCGGCGAAAGCGAACAGGGACGTTACCGGCACGCCAGCCTGACGCAGGAGCTCGGCACCGCCCAGCTCGGGCAGATCGATGACGAACATCGCCGCCGCCACCTCGACGCCCACCGAGCGGAACAGCTCAACCGCCGCCAGCGCCGTGCCGCCGGTGGCCACCAGATCGTCGACCAGCAGCACCCGCGCGCCGGACGCTATGGCGTCAACGTGGATCTCGACCCGATCCTGCCCATACTCCAGCTCATAGTCGCGCCCGATGGTCTGGTAGGGCAGCTTGCCGCGTTTGCGCACCGGCACGAAGCCCAGCCCGAGAGCGGCGGCAATGGCGCCACCGAGAATGAAGCCGCGCGCCTCGATGCCCGCCACCACCTGGGCGTCGCTGTCACGCGCCGCCGCCGCCAGCCGGCGTACGGTCTCGCCGAAGCCCCAGGCGTCGCCGAACAGCGTGGTGATGTCGCGAAACTGGATGCCCGGCCGCGGAAAGTCGGGGATGGTGCGGACCAGTTGCCGAAGATCGTCGTTCGCCGTCATGCCGGGTCTCCCCTGAGACGACCGGCCACCGCCGCCAGTCGCGTGCTCATCCGTTCCGGCCAGCACGCCGGGTCCGTAAGCACAGCGCCGTCCAGTGCACGGTCGCACCCCCGCGCGCAGGCCGGCCGGGTTGCCGCCAGACGGGCCGCCAGGCGCGCCACCAGCGCCCTGGCGGCCTCGGCGTTGTCGGCCAGCACCCTGAGAATATCGGCCACCTCGACCGCATCGTGGCCGTCGTGCCAGCTGTCGTAGTCGGTCACCATGGCGATGGTCTGGTAGCAGATCTCGGCCTCGCGAGCGAGATAGGCCTCCGGCAGGTTGGTCATGCCGATGACGTCGGCACCCCAGCTCCGGTAAAGCCGGCTTTCGGCGCGGGTGGAGAACTGCGGTCCCTCGATGCACAGGTAGGTGCCACCCGCCGCCAGCGGCACGCCCAGTGCCGCGATCTCCTCGGCCACCCAGCCTCCCAGCCGGCCGCAGGTGGGTGCCGCCATCGACACATGCGCCACCACGCCGTCACCGAAGAAGCTGCGGGGCCGGCCCTGGGTGCGGTCAATGAACTGGTCGACGACCACGAAGGTGCCGGGCGCCAGTTCCTCGCGGAACGAGCCGCAGGCCGACAGCGACAGGATGTCGGTAACGCCAAGCCGCTTCATGGCATCGATATTGGCACGATGATTGAGGTCGGACGGCGCGATCACATGGCCCCGGCCGTGGCGCGGCAGGAAAGCGACCGGCAGGCCGGCGAGACGGCCGGTGAGGATGGCGTCCGACGGCGCCCCCCAGGGCGTTTCCACACTCTCCCAGCGCGCCTGTTCCAGGCCCGGCAGCTGATAGAGGCCGCTGCCGCCGATGATCCCGAGCCGCACCGGCGTCCCCGTGTCGCTCATGCCCCTCTCCCCCAAGACACGAAAGGCCGGAGCGAAAGCCCCGGCCTTTGTGGTTTCAGACGATCAGCAAGCCACTTAGTGGCTGTTCACCGCCGCCTTGATCTTTCTGTAGCTGTTGACCGCGACGATGAAGAACACCGACAGGAACATCAGCACGCCAATGCCGATGCGCTTGCGGGCTTCCATGTGCGGTTCGGCCGCCCAGGTCAGGAACGCGGTGACGTCCTTCGACATCTGCTCGACAGTCGCCTTGGTGCCATCGCCATAGGTGACCTGGTCGTCCGACAGCGGCTTGGGCATGGCGATCACGTTACCCGGGAAGTAGGGGTTGAAGTTGCCACCCTCGGGCACCTGGAACTCCGCCGGCGCGGTCTCGTAGCCCGCCAGCACCGAGTAGATGTAGGCCTCGTGGCCCTCGCGCGCCTTGACGATCAGCGACAGGTCGGGCGGCGCCTTGCCGTTGTTTGCGGCCTTGGCGGCGACATCGTTGGGGTAGACCAGCGGGAAGCGGTCCGACGGCAAGCCGGGGCGGGTGCTGGCGTCGCCGGTCTTGTCGTCGATCGACGGCACGTCGTAGCCCTTGGCGATCGCCTTGATCTCGGCCTCGTTGTAACCGAGGTCCGCCAGGTTGCGGAAAGCCACGCGATGCAGGCTGTGGCAGGCCGCGCAGACTTCCTTGTAGACCTGGAAGCCGCGCTGCAGCTGCGCCCGGTCGTAGGTACCGAAGATGCCCTGGTGCGCGAACTCCACGTGCATGTGCGGCTTGTGGAACTTGGCCGCGGGATCCTCCACCGCCGCTTCACGCGGCAGGAAGGCGGCGATCAGCAGGGCCAGCGTGAAGATGGCGCCCACACCGAATGAAATGAGCCGGATCATGGATCTGTGTCCCCCTTATTCAGCCGGCTGGGCAGCCGCGCCCGGCAGCACCGGTTCCGAAATGCTCTTCGGCAGCGGCTTGGGCGTCTCCAGGCGCGCAACGATCGGCACCAGGATCAGGAAGTGGATGAAGTAATAGGCGGCCGCGAACTGGCTGATCCGCACATAGGGCTCCTCCGCCGGCGCCGCGCCGCAGTAGCCCAGCAGCGCCAGATCCGCCACCAGCAGCCAGAACAGCTGCTTGTAGACCGGCCGGAACCTGGCCGAGCGGGTCTTGGAGTCGTCCAGCCACGGCAGGAAGAACAGCAGCAGAATGGCCGCGAACATCGCCAGCACGCCCCACAGCTTCGCCGGCACGCCGAGGAAGTCATAGGTGAAGGCGCGCAGGATCGCGTAGAACGGCCAGTAGTACCACTCCGGCACGATGTGCGCCGGCGTCGACAGCGGATCGGCCGGGATGTAGTTGTCGGGGTGCCCCAGCGCGTTGGGCAGGAAGAACACGAAGATCGAGAACACGATCAGCGCGGCAACCACGCCCATCAGATCCTTCGCCGTGTAGTAGGGGTGGAACGGCACGGTATCGGCCGGCCCCTTGACGTCGATGCCCAGCGGGTTGTTTGAACCCGGAATGTGCAGCGCCCAGATGTGGAGGATGACCACGCCGGCGATGACAAACGGCAGCAGGTAGTGCAGCGAGAAGAACTTGTTGAGCGCCGGGTTGCCGACGAACGGCGCGCCCAGCAGCAGGGTCTGGATGTCGTCGCCGACCACCGGGATCGCCGAGAACAGGCCGGTGATGACCTGGGCGCCCCAGAAGCTCATCTGGCCCCATGGCAGCACGTAGCCCATGAACCCGGTCGCCATCATCAGCAGATAGATGACGACGCCGAGGATCCACAGCATCTCGCGGGGCGCCTTGTAGGAGCCGTAGTAGAGGCCGCGCAGGATATGGACGTAGACGACAATGAAGAAGAACGACGCACCGTTGGCGTGCATGTAGCGGATCAGCCAACCGAAGTTGACGTCGCGCATGATGCGCTCGACGGAATCAAAGGCCACCGCCTGGTTGGCGGCATAGTGCATGGCGAGCACGATGCCGGTGACGATCTGCACCACCAGGAACAGGCCGGCCAGCGAGCCGAAGTTCCACCAGTAGTTCAGGTTCTTCGGCGCGGGATAGCCGGCGCCGACGGAGTCGTGGACCAGCCGGATGATCGGCAGGCGCTCGTCCAGCCACTTTTCGAGGCCGCTTTGCGGCTCATATTTCTTTGCCCAATGAAATCCCATGGCTGGCCTCACCCGATCACGATGGCGGTTGGCGTCTTGAAGGCGTAGGTCGGCACCTCCAGGTTCTTCGGCGCCGGGCCCTTGCGGATGCGGCCCGAGGCGTCGTAGTGCGAACCGTGGCAGGGGCAGAAGTAGCCACCATACTCACCCTTGGGCTCGCCCTGAGCCGCGCCCAGCGGCACACAGCCCAGATGGGTGCAGACGCCCAGCGTCACCAGCCAATTGTCATGACCGGCCTGGACGCGGTCCTCGTCCTTCTGGGGATCGCGCAGCTCGGAGAGGCTGACAGCGCGCATCGCCTTGACCTCGGCCTCGGGACGGTTGCGGACAAACACCGGCTTGCCCTGCCACATCACCTTGATCGCCTGACCGGAGGCGACCGGCGCCAGGTCGACCTCGACGGTCGACAGCGCCCGGGTGTCGGCGGCCGGGTTCATCTGACTGATGAACGGCCACGCCGCGGCGGCGGCGCCGGCGGCGACAAAGCCGCCACTGACAATGTGAATGAAGTCGCGACGGCGGACACCGTGTTCGGTCGACCCCGGTGCGGCACTGCTATCGGCTATAGCCATATGTCCAATGTCCCTGCTGCAACCAAACCGGCGGCTCTTACATACCGCCAGCCAAAGCCTGCTGGAAGGCCCCCTAAAGCCCCCATCAGCCGGGTTCCATAATGACCCTGGCTAGTCGGCGCAATGGTCAATTTGGCCGCATCGCGGCTTGCCCCCCCTGCGCAAGGTCGTGAAACCGGGTTATGAACGGCCGGAAGCTCTGCCGTAAACAGTCTGCCAAGGGGGGGACGACATGAAGGTGCGACGACGCTTGCTCCGGCTGCTGGCCATCGCGGTTCTGGCCATGGTGGCGGCGTTCGCCGTGCTGTTCGTGCGCACCGTGGGATGGACCGAGCCGCTGCCGGAGAACAGCACCCTCGCCTGCCATCGTCTGGACGGACCGGTGGGCGCCGAGGACATCGCCATCGACTGGCCGGCCGGACGGGCCTATGTCACCAGCGCAGACCGTCATGGCGTCAACACCGGCACCGCCCCGCGCGGCGACATATTCGTGCTCGACTTCGCGGCCGCCACGCCCGCGCTGACCCCGCTGAAGCTGCGCGACGACGATGCGTTCTTCCCGCACGGCCTCGATCTGTGGACAGGACCGGGAGGGGCAAAGCGCCTGTTCATCGTCGATCACGGCGCCGACGGATTGTCACACAGCATTGAAATATATGACATTACACAAGACGGCGCGCTATCGCTGGCCCAGTCTGTGTCCGCCTCGGCGCTGACCTCGCCCAATGACGTCGCGACCAGCGGCCCCGAACAGTTCTACGCCAGCAACGACCCCTTCGCGGAGCCGGCCTGGAAGCGCTGGCTGGAAACCTACCTGCTCCTGCCGCTCAACACGCTGGCTTATTTCGATGGACGCCGCGCCATGCCGGTGGCGGAGGGTCTGCAGTTCCCCAACGGGGTCGCCCTGTCCCCCGACGGGCAGTGGCTGATCGTGGCGGAGTCCACCGCCAGGGCGCTGCGGCTGTTCCGTCGCAACCCGTTCAACGGACAGGTGACACCGGACCGGTCGATCCGTGTGCCGATGGCGCCCGACAACATCACCGTCCAGCCAGACGGCGCGCTGATGGTGGCCGGTCACCCGCGCCCGCTGGCCTTCCAGGCCCATGCCAGGGCGCCGGCCGCGGCCGGCGCGCCGTCGATGGTGCTCCGCATCACCGACTGGACCGGCGACAAGCCCCGCATCGACACCCTGTTCGCGGACGATGGCCAGCGCTTCGCCGCCTCCTCCGTCGCCTTCCGGGACCCCCGCGGCAGACTGTTCATTGGCGGCGTTTACGAGCGCGGGTTGCTGATGTGCGGGGGTGGCGCTCAATCGATGGTTTCCCCCGCGACCGACATCCGCTAGCCAGAGGCTCATGCGCCTTGCCCTGTTCCAGCCCGACATCGCGCCCAACGTCGGCACGATGCTGCGTACCGCCGCGTGCTGGGGCGTGGGCGTGGATGTCATCGAGCCCTGCGGTTTCCCGTTCTCCGACCGGGGGCTGAGGCGTGCCGGCATGGACTATCTCGACCAGGCAGACATCCGCCGTCATATCGACTTCGACAGTTTCGACACCGCCCGCCGGCTGGCGGGCAACCGGCTGGTGCTGGTGGAAACCACGGGGACGCTCGCCTATCACCAGTTCGGCTACCGACCGGGCGATATCCTGATGGTCGGGCGGGAGAGTGCCGGCACGCCACCGGAGGTCGAGAACCGCTGCGACGCCGTGGTGCGTATTCCGATGCGACCCGGATTGCGCTCCCTCAATGTGGCGATCGCGGCATCTATTGTAGTGGCGGAAGCCCTGAGGCAGACGGGAGGCTACCCTTGAACAGCGAGAACGCGATGGAAAACCAGAAACTACGCGCAGCCCAATGGTTCGAATCGCTGCGCGATTCCATCTGTGCCGCCTTCGAGGCGATCGAGGATGAACAGACCACCGGCCCGTTCGCCGACCTGCCGCCGGGCCGATTCGCGCGCAAGGCGTGGGAGCGCACCGATCACAGCGGTGCCCATGGCGGCGGTGGCGTGATGTCGATCATGCATGGCCGCTGCTTCGAGAAGGTGGGCGTCAACATTTCCACCGTCCATGGCGAGTTCGCGCCGGAGTTCGCCAAGCAGATCGAGGGCGCGGCGGACGACCCCCGGTTCTTCGCCACCGGCATCAGCCTGGTCGCCCACATGCGCTCACCGCTGGTGCCGGCGGTGCACATGAACACCCGCTTCCTCGCCACCACGAAATGGTGGTTCGGCGGTGGCGGGGATCTCAACCCGCCGTTCCCGGTGGAGGCCGACACCCGCGACTTCCACGCCGCCTATCAGGCCGCCTGCGACAGGCACGACCCCAGCTACTTCCCGAAGTTCAAGGCTTGGTGTGACGAGTATTTCTTCATCAAGCACCGCAACGAGACGCGCGGTGTCGGCGGCTTGTTCTTCGATGACCTGCATGAAGGCGGCTTCGAGCGCTGCTTCGAGTTACTGCGCAGCGTCGGCGACGGTTTCCTCGATGCCTACCTGCCCATCGTCGAACGCCGCAAGGCAACTCCGTTTGCCGAGCGTGAGCGCGAGTTCCAGTTGTACCGGCGCGGACGCTACGTGGAATTCAACCTGGTCTATGACCGTGGCACCTTGTTCGGCCTGCAATCGGGAGGCAGGGC
>CAUJIW010000024.1 GCA_963205175.1 Pseudomonadota bacterium | reverse complement strand
TCCGCAGCAGCGGATGAAAAGCCCATCAAAACCAGCGCAAAAAGGACAATCTGTCCGCACAAACGGTCATCCTGTAGGCATCATGCCGCACCGCGGCCAATCAAGTCGCCAAAATCACGGTTGTTGCGGGTGTCCAGGTGTCGATGTGCAGGCTGTCGTAGCAGGCCGAGCGGCCGTTGGGGTTCTTGTAGTACCAGGTGCCGCCGATGTCGTTTGACATCTCGAAGCAGTCGTAGGGCAGGCCCCAGTCCTTCAGGCGCTTGGCGGTGGTGAGGCCGGCGGCGCCGGCGCCGATGATGCAGCTTCTGGGATGGTGCTCAGCCGCCATTGCCCGTTCCTTCCCCTTCGGCGCGATTTTGCGCGCTACTCAGTTTTGCCCAGAGTAGCGTGACGGCGTGGCAGGACAAGGGTGGGGGGACAGGAAGCGTGACGCGCGGGCCTCAGACGCCCCAGTCGGGCGCCGGAATCGCGCGATAGGCCTTGCGCAGCGCGCTCGACCAGCGCTGGCGGATCATCTTGAAATAGGGGTCGTCCTCGCCGATGCGCCGCTGCATGGCCACCTGGAAGCTGTCTTTCTTGTAGACCAGCAGGTCGACCGGCAGGCCGACCGTCAGATTGGAGCGCAGGGTGGAGTCCATCGACACCAGACATAGCTTGATGCCGTCGGTCAGCGCGGTCTGGTGGGTGGCGGCGCGGTCCAGAATCGGCTTGCCATACTTGTTCTCGCCGATCTGCAGGAACGGCGTGTCGGCGGTGGCCTGGATGAAGTTGCCCGCCGAATAGATGTGGAACAGCCGCATGGTGCGGCCCTTGAGCTGGCCGCCAAGGATGATCGACACGTCGAAGCGCACGTTTTGCGCCTGCATCGCCTCGCCGTCGGTCTTGTAGATCTTGCGGATGGTGTCGCCCACCAGCTGGGCGGCGCGGAACATCGACGGCACGGTGTAGATGGTCTCGATGTGGCCGGTCTCGGGATCCTCGACGCCCTCGGTGATCATGTTGACCACCGCCTGCGAGATGGCGAGGTTGCCGGCGGTCATGGCGACGATCACTCGCTCGCCCGGCTTCTCGAACACATGCATCTTGGAGAAGGTGGCGATGTTGTCGACGCCCGCGTTGGTGCGGGTGTCGGCCAGCATCACCAGGCCGTCTTCCAGATAGAGTCCAACACAATAGGTCATGGCCGTGCCCCCGCTCCAGTCGCGCATCAACGCTTGTTCCCTCAAGCGCTCAGGAAATCAACAATCGCCTGCCTGAATTCCGCCCGGGTGACGGCGCTCATATGGTCGCCGGGGATTGCCTTGTAGCGCGCGTTGGGGAGCAGTCGGGCCAGCTCTTCCGCCGAGCCGTTGTCGTGGTCGTCCTGGCCGGCGAGCACCAGTGTCGGGGTGGCGATGGCGCGCAGCATTTCCGACGTCGTCTCGACGTAGGAGCCCATGATGTGCATGGCGGCGTCCGGATCGGTGCCGGTGGAGGCCAGGAAGCGCGCCACCCGGCCCTTGTCGGACAGTGGCTTGGCGGTGGCCCGTTCCGCGATGGCGCTGACGAACCAGGCGGCGCGGGCCTGGCCGGCGATGATCCCGGTCGCGCCCATGCCGCCGAGGATCATCCGGCGCGGGGCCAGATCATGGGCGACCACGGCGCGCACCACCGTGCGGGCGCCCAGCGAGTAGCCCACCAGGTCGTAGTCGGTCAGCTCGAAATGGCGCACAATGGCCGCGAGGTCCAGTGCCAGGACGTCCGGCGGATAGGCAGTGGCAATGGTGGGGGCGTCGGAGTCGCCGTGGCCGCGCAGGTCGGGCAGCAGGGTGCGGAAGCCGGCTTCATTCAGCGCGCGGGCGGTGCCGAACGCCTCCCAGTTGACCCGGGCGGTCGACAAGAATCCATGGACCAGGATGACCGGGCGGCCCGCGCCCTCATCCCGCACTGCCAGTTCAACGCCATCAAAACTCCGTACACGCACGCTCGATACTTCCCGTCACTGTTATCGTTATGTTCGCGCAACCCTGATCGGGTGATCACTGCTGCTGTTGCTGTTGCGCCTGAATGCCGGCGGCGATCTGCACTGCGACCGACAACCGTTCCGATGCGCCACCCCGACGGATGCCCCGCACCGGTGCGGCATCATCATAGCAGCGTCCGGTCGCCACGCGAACATAGGCCTCGGTGGGGCACAGCCCGTTGGCGGGATCAAAGCCGACCCAACCGAGGTCGGCGACATGCACTTCGGTCCAGGCGTGGTTGGCTGGCGCCACGTCGTCATCGCTGGTCCACAGATAGCCGGAGACGTAGCGCGCAGGGTAGCCCAGATGCTGGGCCGCGGCGATCATCACATGGCTGTGGTCGGCCGGCACGCCGCGCCCGGCGGTCAAAGCCGCAGCGGCGGTCGGCTGCGCGTCGGCGCTGTCGGGCGCGCGGGCGATGCGCTCGCCGATGGCTCGCATCAACCGGTGCAGGCGGTCGAGATCATTGGCGCGCCCGGCGGCGGCCCAGTCGGCCAGGTCGGCGATGGCGGCATCGGTCTGGGTGGCGTTGGTCGGCTGCGTGAAGGCCAGCGGCGGCAGCGGCTCGGGTGCGCCGCGCACGACGCCGAAGGTATCGCGGGTCTCGACGTCGCCCTCGACGCTGATCTCCACCGTGTCGGTTTCCCGGGTGATGGTCTGGGTCAGCACGACGTTGCCGAAACCGTCAGCGGTGGCGGGCAGGGCGCGACCGTCGGTGCCGGTCACCTGCCAGCGATGGATGGCCAGTCCATCGTGGGGACGCGGCGTCAGCCGGATCGCCTGGATCAGGTAGGCGAACGGTTCCGCGTAGGTATAGACGGTCGTGTGACGGACTTTCAGTCGCATGACATGTTCCAAGCTGGCACATCATGCCAGATACTGTTTGCCGACCTCCTGGCCCAGCACAATCGTACTGTCGATGAACTCGGTTAGGAATTCGTGCAGGCCTTCCTGAAAAATGTCGTCAATGCGGGCATAACGCAGCTTGGCATACATCTGGCCAGCCAGCCGCTGCGCCTCCGTTGGCCGGCCATGCCCCTGCCCGATGAGATCGAGATTGGCGGTGATCTGCTCGAAGCAGAACAGCAGGGAACGCGGCAGTTCGGGGCGCAGGATCAGCAGCTCGGCCACCTGCCAGGGGTGCATCCGGCCGGGATAGACCCAGCGATAGGCGCGCAGCGCCGAGACGGCGCGCAGGATGGAGGCCCACTGGTAGTAATCGATGACGCCGCCGACCTTGGCTTCCTGGGGCAGCAGCACATGATATTTGACGTCAAGAATGCGCGCGGTGTTGTCGGCCCGCTCGATGAAGGTGCCAAGCCGTGTGAAGTAGAAGGCGTCGTTGCGCAGCATGGAGTTGGCGTAGGCGCCGTTGAACAGGCCGGCGCGCTCCTTGGTCCATTCCAGGAAGCGGGTGAGGTTCTCGGCCCGCAGCAGCGCCTCGACGTCGAACTCGCGCACCTCCAGCCAGGTGGTGTTGATGGCATCCCACATGTCGGCGGTCAGCGCCGTGCGCACCGAGCGGGAGTTGCGCCGGGCGGTCTCGAAGCAGGACAGGATGGAGGAGTTGTTGTCGGGGTCGCGCACCAGATAGTCGATGGCGGCCTCCGGTGTCACCTCCTCGCCATGCCTGGCGACGAAGCCTTCCTCGCAGCCGGCGGCGACGATCGCCGAATGCCATTCGTTGGCGTCGCCGTTGCTGGCGGTGGTGCCGGTGAGCCGCTGGGCGACCTGGATCAGGCGGGCGACATATTCGGCACGCTCCATGTAGCGGGCGAGCCAGAACAGGTTCTCGGCGGTGCGGGCGAGCATCAGTCCATCTCCTCCAGCACCCAGGTATCCTTGGTGCCGCCACCCTGACTGGAGTTGACCACCAGCGAACCTTCCTTCAGCGCCACCCGGGTCAGACCGCCGGGCACCAGCCGCACCTCCTGTCCCACCAGCACGAACGGCCGCAGGTCGACATGCCGGGGCGCGACGCCGGCGTCGACGAAGGTCGGCACGGTGGACAGTGCCAGGGTCGGCTGGGCGATGTAGTCGGCCGGCCGGGCCTTGATCCTGGCGGCGAAGGCTTCCCGCTCGGCGGTGCTGGCATGGGGGCCGACCAGCATGCCGTAGCCGCCCGACCCGTGCACCACCTTGACCACCAGTTCGGCCAGATGCTCGATCACGTATTTCAGGTCGTCCGGCTTGGCGCATTCCCAGGTCGGGACGTTCCGCAGGATCGGCTCCTCGCCGAGGTAGAAGCGGATCATCTCCGGCACATGGCAGTAGACCGCCTTGTCGTCGGCGATGCCCGCACCCGGCGCGTTGGCCAACGTCAGGTTGCCGGCACGGTAGGCGTGCATCAGGCCGGGTACGCCCAGCATCGAGTCGGGCCGGAACACCAGGGGGTCGAGATAGTCATCGTCAATGCGCCGGTAGAGCACGTCGAGCCGGGTCAGTCCGCGCGTGGTGCGCATGTAGCAGACATTGTCCTCCACCACGAGGTCGGCGGCTTCCACCAGCTCGATGCCCATCTCGTCGGCGAGGAAGCTGTGCTCGTAATAGGCGCTGTTGTAGATGCCCGGCGTCAGCAGCGCGATGCGGGGTTCACCCCGGCACCGGGGCGGCGCCACCGAGCGCAGCGTCTCGAACAGTTCCTCGGGGTAATGGGCGACCGGCGCCACGTGGGCGCGCCGGAACAGGTCCGGGAACAGCCGCATCATCACTTCCCGGTTCTCCAGCATGTAGGAGACGCCGGAGGGTGTGCGGCAGTTGTCCTCCAGCACGTAGAAGTCGTTGGGGCCGGTGCGCACCATGTCGATGCCCGCGACATGGGTATAGACGCCCTGCGGTGGCTGGAAGCCCATCATTTCGGGACGGAACTGCGGGTTGGTGAGGATCAGCCGCTCCGGCACGCGCCCGGCGCGCAGGATTTCCTGGCCGTTGTAGATATCGCCGATGAAGGCGTTGAGCGCCTTCACCCGCTGTTCAAGGCCCCGGCGCAGGGACGCCCACTCGGTGGCGTCCAGCACGCGGGGGATCATGTCGAAGGGAATCAGGCGTTCGGGGTCGCCGCCCTCGGTATAGACCGCGAAAGTGATGCCGATTCGGCGGAACAGCGCGTCGGCTTCGCGGCGCTTGAGTTCCAGCAGGTCCGGTGGCGTGTCGTCCAGCCAGGCCTGGACCACTTCGTACTGCGACCGAAGCTGGCCGTCAGTGCCCCCCATCTCGTCGTAAGCGCCCGCCATAGCCCTCCCGATGCGTCTCGTGTTGCGGTGCAGCATTGGCAGAGTGAAGCGATGTCACGCGCCCGTCAAGCAGCCTTCTGTCGCAATTCGGTTGGGCGACGACCTGCATTCGGCTTATCTGGTGTGGATTGTTCAGATGAGAGTCGCACGGGAGGAGATTACCATGCTGCACGCCCCTCGTTTCGTCATCGCCGCAGTGCTCGTCCTGTCTGCCCCCGCCGCTGTTGTCGCGGGCACGGCCGAGCACCATCACGCCGAGGCCGCTCGGGCATCGGCGCTGCTGCACGATGCCGCCGGCAATCTTGTCGGCATGCTGACCTTGCACGGGGCGACGGACGGGCATCTGATGGTGAGGGGCGACCTGAGCGGACTGACGCCGGGTGAACATGGCTTCCACATTCACGAGAAAGGTGTTTGCGAAGCGCCGTTCACGTCAGCCGGCGGTCACTTCAACCCTGCCGGCAGACAGCACGGTCGCGACAACCCGCAGGGTCGTCACGCCGGTGACCTGTCCAACATCGCGGTTGGCCCGGATGGCACGGCGAAGGTCCACCAGATGCTGCAGGGCGTGAGCATTGCCGGCGAGGGCGGGCTGCCGGCCGTGCTCGACGCCGATGGCGCGGCGTTCATCGTGCATGCCGATCCGGATGACAACAGGTCTGATCCCGCCGGCAATGCCGGGCCGCGGGTGGCCTGCGGGGTCATCACCCCGCGCTGAGCCGCGTTGCCCGATCAGGCTTCCGGCGCGGCCAGGTCCGGCACGTCGGACGACGGCATCGCCAGAACCTCGCTGACGGCGGCCAGCAGAGCCTGCGCACTCATTGGCTTCTTGAGGAACCGGCGGATGCCGAGCCGCCGCGCGCTTTCGGCATCAATGGAGTCGCTGTAGCCCGTGGCCAGAATGATCGGTAGCCGGGGGCGGATCGCCAGCATCGCCCGGGCCAGGTCCGCGCCCGACATTTCCGGCATGGTCTGATCGGTCAGCACTAGATCGACCGTGTCGGCGGCGATGTCGAAGGTCGCCAGTGCATCGCGGGCGTTGCTGAAGACCACCACCTGATAGCCGCTGCCCTCCAGCAACTCCCGGAGGAAATTGGCGAGCGATCCCTTGTCCTCGACGATCCAGATCACCTGGCGGGTCTTGTCGGCCATCGAGAGGGAACCAGCAGCCGGGTTGTGGGCGCTTGGCGGCGGCGGCGACGCCGCCGCAGGGGCGTCCGCAGTCGCGGGCACGGCGGGCAGCAGCACGCTGAAGCACGCGCCGCCGGTGCGGCGGTTGCGTACCGATATATGACCACCGACATTGCGGACGATGCCCTGTACCACGGACAGGCCGAGGCCTGAGCCCTTGCCGACGCCTTTGGTGGTGAAGAAGGGGTCGAAGATGCGCGGCAACATCTCCTCATCGATGCCGTGACCGGTGTCCTTGACCAGCAGCTCGATGCGCTCAGGCTCTGGTGGCAGTTCGGTGGGCAGGCCATCCAGTTCGGGCGGCTGATAACGACGCGCCTCGATGATGATGCAGCCGTGTTCGCCAATGGCGTCTCGGGCATTGATGAGGAGGTTCATCAGAACCTGCTGAAGGTCGACGATATCGATCGCCACCGGGGGTAGACCGGGCTGCACCCGAGATTCCAGCGAGATGCCGGAGGGCATGGTCGGGTGCAGCATGGCGATGGTCTGGCGGATTGCCGGTTCGACGGCGAGCGGCGTGGCGATGGGGCGCACCTGGGTGCGGCTGTAGGCCAGCAGTTTCGCCACCAGGTCGCGCGCGCGTTCGCTGGCATTGCCAATCTCGCGCAGATAATGCGCCAGTTTCGATGATTTGTCGGGGACCATCCGCTCAAGCGCCAGATCGGCATAGCCCATGATGGTCGCCAGGATGTTGTTGAAGTCGTGCGCGATGCCGCCGGTCAACTGGCCCAGCGCTTCCATTTTCTGGGACTGCTGCAACTGCTGCTGCAATTGCAACCGTTCGACTTCCGCCTCGCGCAGGGCGGTGATGTCGGCAATGGCGGTGAGGCCCAGAATCGGCCGGCCTTTGTCGTCGCGCAACAACGTGGAGGTTATGAAGCCCCACACCAGTTTGCCGTCCTTGCGCCGATAGCGTTTCTCCAGCGTGAGTTCGGGTACCTCACCCCTGAGCAGCCTGTCATACATCGCGAGGTTGGAGGGGCGGTCCTCCTCGAAGGTGAATTCGCCGAACCAGCGGCCAAGCAACTCCTCTGGCCGATAGCCGAGGAAGGTGCAGAAGCGGCGGTTGACCTGGAGTATCCGTCCCGACACTGGTTCGACCTGGGTCATGCCGACGGCGGTAAGATCAAATATCTGCTGGAAGCGGCTGTTGGCCTTGGCGAGGTTCTCGCGCTCACGTTGCAGCTCGACATAGGGCGCGCGCAGGCTGAGCACGAACTCCGCACGATACAGGATGAGGTAGGCGACCACCTTGTAGCCATGACCCATCAGGTTGAAGACGTCGTTGGTCACCCGGTACTGGGTGAACAGCGCCTCGCCGAGTGCAGAGATGGCCGCGGCGGCGAACATCAGCATGTTCTCGCCTGGTTGCCGGCGATGCGCGCGCCACAGGAAGGCGAGTGCCGCGATGGTGAACAGCGCGGTGATCAGTATTTCCGCGCGGATCTTGAAGTCGGTGAGCCCTGTGCCGGGCATGTAGGTATCCGGCAGCGTCTCCGGCGCGAACAGGACGAGGCCAAAAATGGCGCCCGCGACTGACAGATAAAAGCCCAGCAGGCCGACGCGCAGCCAGGGCGTTCGCAGCGGGCCGTAGGGCAGAAAGGCGACCAGTGCCAGTGTCGCCGCGATGAAGAGGCGTGCGGGCAGCCAGAAGGCAATGCCTTTCTCGGCGCCGGCGGGCGTCACCAGATCCGGCATGCCGGGGAAGGACATGGCATGGCCAAGGTCCAACACCGCGGCGCCCAGCATGGCGCAGGCGACCATGACCATGCGGCCGGGCTGCTGGGTCGAGAGCTGGTGATAGTTCACGCCGAACACCAGCACGCCGATGACGATGGCGCAGATCTCCATCATCAGGTGCAGCATGGCGTAGCTGGACCGATCAATGAAGTGGTCGGGCAGTGGCAGGACGAACGCGGCGACGGTCATCACGGCCATGACGGCCACCAGGCCCAGCAGGCCGCGGGATGCGGAGTCCGACCACAGCGGGCTCGATTCGCGCATGGGCTGCTCGGCGGGAATCACCAGATGAATGCTCTGGTTGATGCGGTTGTCCCGGTTTTGATCATGTATGCCTGCCCTGAGCATTCGCCCGGCACGCGCCGTCATGGCTGCCGGACCTCTTCTTTAGCGTTGTCTAACATGACAGGGTGAGGGCCATCAATGCATGGCGCTTGCCGGTCGCGTTCCTGCTGCGAACAGCCTGGTTGGGAACAGCGACGCCCCGGCGCCGACTGCGGCGCGCGGGGCGTCATGGCTGCGGGCTCCGCCGCTCGTCTGCTACGAACCGCCGGGGTCATGACTGAGCGGCGCGATCCTGGTCGGAACCAGTCGCGCGCCGCCGGCAATCAGGCCGCCTTCTTGAGGTGGCGGCGACCCAGCAGTTCGGCGATCTGCACGGCGTTTAGCGCCGCGCCCTTGCGCAGGTTGTCGGACACGCACCACAGCGCCAGGCCGTTGTCGACCGTCGGGTCCTTGCGGATGCGGCTGACGAAGGTGGCGAAGTCGCCGACGCACTCGATCGGCGTGGTGTAGCCGCCGGCCTCGCGCTTATCGACCACCATCACGCCCGGCGCCTCGCGCAGGGCGGCGCGCGCCTGGGCGTCGGTGATCGGCCGTTCGAACTCGATGTTGATGGCTTCCGAGTGGCCGACGAACACCGGCACGCGCACGCAGGTGGCGGTCACCTTGATGTCGGGATCGAGGATCTTGTTGGTCTCGGCCGCCATCTTCCACTCTTCCTTGGTGTAACCGTCCTCCAGGAAGGTATCGATGTGCGGGATGACGTTGAAGGCGATCTGCTTGGAGAACTTGCGCGCCTCCCGCTGGTCGCCGACGAAGATCGCCCGGGTCTGCTCGAACAGCTCGTCCATGCCGTCCTTGCCGGCGCCCGACACCGACTGGTAGGTCGAGACGACGACGCGCTTGATGCCGGCCAGATCGTGCAGCGGCTTCAGCGCCACCACCATCTGCGCGGTCGAGCAGTTGGGGTTGGCGATGATGTTCTTCTTCTTGTAGCCGTCGATGGCGTCCGGGTTCACTTCCGGCACGATCAGCGGCACATCCGGGTCCATGCGGAAGTAAGAGGCGTTGTCGATGACGACGCAGCCCTGGGCGGCGATCTTCGGGCCCCACACCTTCGACACCTCGGAGCCGGCCGACATCAGGCAGATGTCCCAGCCGGTGAAGTCGAAGTGTTCGAGGTTCTTGCACTTCAGCGTCTTGCCGCTTTCGCCCAGCTCCACCTCGTTGCCCACCGAGCGCGACGAGGCGAGCGCCGCGATCTCATCGGCGGGGAACTGGCGCTCGGCCAGGATGTTGAGCATTTCGCGGCCCACGTTGCCGGTGGCGCCGACCACAGCGACACGATAACCCATGTTGGTCTCTCCAGAACTTCGAGTGCGGGGGCATATGATCCCCCGTTGCGTATTTGACAAGATTTCTTTTTGATCCTTGCGTTAAAACGCAAGATTATTTCAATTTATCCAGCGTGGCGATGATGGCGTCGCCCATGCCGGCGGTGCCGACCCGCGTGCAGCCTTCCGCGAACACGTCGCCGGTGCGGATGCCGGCGTCCAGCGTCGCCGAGACCGCCCGTTCCAGCAGGTCGGCGTCGTCACCGCGGTTGAAGCTGAAGCGCAGGCACATGGCCAGGCTGAGGATGGTGGCGCACGGATTGGCCAGGCCCTGGCCGGCGATGTCCGGCGCGCTGCCGTGGATCGGCTCGTACAGCGCCGCCTGTTTGCCGGTGGCGGGGTCCTTGGCGCCGAGCGACGCCGACGGCAGCATGCCGAGCGAGCCGGTCAGCATCGCCGCCTCGTCCGACAGCAGGTCGCCGAACAGGTTATCGGTGAGGATGACATCGAACTGCTTGGGGTTCTTCACCAGCTGCATGGCGCAGTTGTCGGCGAGCATGTGGTCGAGCTGGATGGCGGCATATTCCGCCGCGTGCAGCGCGCTCACTTCCTCCTTCCACAGCAGGCCGGACTCCATGACGTTGGATTTCTCCGCCGAGGTCACCTTGCCGCGCCGCTTGGCGGCCAGCTCGAAGGCGACCCGTGCCACGCGATGGATCTCGCTGGTGGTGTAGACCTGGGTGTTGACGCCGCGACGCTCGCCGTTGGCCAGGGTCTCGATGCCGCGCGGGGTGCCGAAATAGACGCCGCCGGTCAGTTCGCGCACGAACAGCAGGTCGAGGCCCTCGACGAACTGGCGCTTCAGCGACGAGGCATCCGCCAGCGCCGGGAAGCAGATCGCCGGGCGCAGGTTGGCGAACAGCTCCAGCTCCTTGCGCAGGCCGAGCAGGCCGGCCTCGGGGCGCTTGTCATAGCTCTGGCCGACCCACTTCGGGCCGCCCACCGCGCCCATCAGCACGGCGTCGGCGGCGCGGGCCCTGGCCAGCGCCGCGTCGGTCAGCGGCACGCCATGGGCGTCGATGGAGGCGCCGCCCAGCAGGTCCTCCGAGGTGGTGACGTCGAGGCCGCGGTTGGCCTGGAACCAGGCCAGCACCTTCTTGGCTTCGGCCACCACTTCAGGACCGATGCCGTCGCCGGGGAGAAGGAGGAGGGAGAAGGTCATGTGGGACATCCTGTCTGTCTTGGTGTGTGTGCCCGGCCGTCATGACCGGCGGCAGGCGCATGGAGGCCCGGAGCCGGTCCGGGCCTGGCGCCGGAAGAGTGTGTCGGGCTTCAGCCCTGGCGCTCGATGCCGGCCTTGCCCGACAGCCAGGGTTTGGTCGCCTTCTGCGTCGCCTCGTAGGCGGCGATGTTGTCGCCCATCTGCAAGGTGATGCCGATCTCATCGAGCCCGTTCATCAGGCAGTGCTTGCGGAACGGGTCGATCTCGAAGCTGAAGCGGTCCTGGAACGGCGTCGTCACCACCTGGTTTTCCAGGTCGATGGTGATTTCAGCCTCCGTTGCCACCTCCAGCAGCCGGTCGACGGCGTCCTGCGGCAGCACCACCGCCAGCAGGCCGTTCTTGAAGGCGTTGCCGGAGAAGATGTCGGAATAGGACGGCGCGATGATCGCCTTGACGCCGAGGTCGGCGAGCGCCCAGGCGGCATGCTCACGGCTGGAGCCGCAGCCGAAGTTGTCGCCGGCGATCAGGATCGGCGCGCCCTTGTACTGCGGCTGGTTGAAAATGGCTTCCGGGTTCTCCGAGCCATCGGCGTTGAAGCGGATGGTCTTGAAGGCGCCACGGCCCAGCCCCGAGCGCGAGATCGACTTCAGATACTCGGCCGGGATGATGACGTCGGTGTCGACATTGCGCTGCCCGAACGGGATGGCGGTGCCGGTGAGGGTCTTGAAAGCGTCCATGGTCTGTCTCCTCAGCCGATCAGCTGGCGCACGTCGGTCAGACGGCCGGTGACGGCCGCGGCCGCCGCCATCGCCGGCGACACCAGGTGGGTGCGCGCGCCGGGGCCCTGACGGCCGACGAAGTTGCGGTTGCTGGTGGAGGCGCAGCGTTCGCCCGAGGGCACCTTGTCCGGGTTCATGCCGAGGCAGGCCGAACAGCCCGGCTCGCGCCACTCGAAGCCGGCCTCGATGAAGATGCGGTCCAGCCCCTCGTCCTCGGCCATCAGCTTGACCAGGCCCGAGCCCGGTACCACCAGCGCCTGGCGGATGTTGCTGGCGAGCTTGCGGCCCTTCAGCACGGCGGCGGCCGCGCGCAGATCCTCGATGCGGCTGTTGGTGCACGAGCCGATGAAGATGTCCTGCACCTCCACGTCCTCCAGCCGCTGACCCGGCGTCAGGCCCATATAGGCTAGCGCCTTTTCCACCGCCGCCTGCTTCGACGGTTCGGCGAAGTCGGCCGGCGACGGCACGACGCCGGTGATCGGCGCCACGTCCTCAGGGCTGGTGCCCCAGGTGACCAGCGGCGCGATCTTGGTGGCGTCGATGAACACCGAGCGGGCGTAAGTGGCGCCGGGGTCGGAGGGCAGGGTGCGCCAGTAGGCGGCCGCCATCTCCCACTCCGCGCCCTTGGGCGCGCGCGGGCGGCCCATGAAATAGGCCAGCGTCTTGTCGTCGGGGGCGACCAGGCCGGAGCGGGCGCCGCCCTCGATCGCCATGTTGCACACCGTCATCCGGCCCTCGATGCTCATGTCGCGCATGGTCGAGCCGGTATATTCGATGACGAAGCCGGTGCCGCCGGCGGCACCGATCTCGCCGATGATGGCCAGTGCCACGTCCTTGGGCGCGACGGAGAAGCCGAGGCTGCCCTCCACCCGCACTTCCATCGGCTTCGACTGCTTGAGCAACAGCGTCTGGGTGGCGAACACATGCTCGACTTCCGAGGTGCCGATGCCGAACGCCAGCGCGCCAAAGGCGCCGTGGGTGGCGGTGTGGCTGTCGCCGCACACCACGGTGGTGCCCGGCAGGGTGAAACCCTGTTCCGGGCCGACGACGTGGACGATGCCCTGTTCCGGCGCGGTCATCTCGATGTGCTCGACACCGAACGCGGCGCAGTTGGCCTTGAGCGTCGCCACCTGGGTCGCTGACTCCGGGTCGTCGATCGGCAGCAGCTTGCCGTCCTTGATCCGGGTGGTGGTCGGCACGTTGTGATCCGGCACCGCCAGCGTCATGTCCGGCCGGCGCAGCTTGCGACCCGTGGCGCGAAGCCCCTCGAACGCCTGCGGGGTGGTGACCTCGTGGATGATGTGGCGGTCGATGTAGATCAGACAGGTGCCGTCGTCGCGGCGCTCGACCACATGGTCGTCCCAGATCTTTTCATACAGGGTACGCGGGTTGCTCATGGTCAGTCCTCGGCTGGTGTTCCGTCCCCGCCGGACGATGGCGGGGCGTCAGTACAGGCTTGGCGCGCGGGTCGCGCCGGGTCCGGTGGTCGGTGCCCGTCCGTCGAGCGGGCGGGGCGGGGGGCGATGACAGGCGGGCATGAAAAAACCGCGCCGGCGGAGAGGTCCACCGGCGCGGCTTTTGTATCCAGCCTGGGTCCGCTGAAGCGGGCTCAGCCCTCGCCGCCGCCGGTGTTCTCGCGAAGCTCCGCGATACGGGCGGATTTACCCGAACGGCTGCGAAGGTAGTAAAGTTTCGCGCGACGCACGTCGCCGCGGCGCACGACGTCGATCGACTCGACCGTCGGGCCGTACAGCGGGAAGACGCGCTCGACGCCCTCGCCGAAGGAAATCTTGCGGACGGTGAAGTTGGAGCCGATGCCCTTGTTCGAACGCGCGATGCACACGCCTTCGTAAAACTGGGTACGGCTACGCTCGCCTTCCTTCACCTTCACACCCACGCGCAGCGTGTCGCCAGCGCGGAATTCCGGAATCTTCTTCGCCTCGGTCAGCTTGGCGATCTGCTCTTGTTCGAGCTGCTGAATCAGGTTCATTGGTCCTGTCCTTCTCTTTTCATCTGCTGCTCGCCAGAGGGCGACCGTCCGGTGACCGGGTTCAGCCCTGACCGCGCGGCCAGAAAGCGTTCCCACAGGTCCGGCCGCCATAGCCGGGTTCTCTCCTCGGCCTGAGCCTGACGCCAGGCCGAGATTCGCGCATGATTTCCGGAGAGCAGCACCTCCGGGATCGTGCGCCCCTGCCACTCGCGTGGCCGGGTGTAGTGGGGGTACTCAAGCAAGCCCCCCTCGAAACTCTCGCTGTCGCCGCTGACGTCGCTGCCCATCACACCAGGCAGCAGGCGCACGCAGGCGTCCAGCACGACCATCGCCGCCAGTTCGCCGCCGGAGAGAACCACGTCTCCCACGGAGACCTGCTCGATCCGCGTGTCCCCTGGGAACACATGCTCGAACAGGCGTTCGTCGAACCCCTCGAACCGGCCGCACAGCAAAACAACGCCGTCCCCTTGAGCGAGTGCCCTGACCCGTTGCTGGGTCAATGGCCGTCCCCGAGGGGTCAGCGCGATCACTGGCGTGCCCGGTTGCTGGGCGATCGCCTCCTCGACGGCTCGCCCCACCACATCGGCGCGCAGGACCATGCCTGGGCCGCCACCGGCGGGGGTGTCATCGACGGAGCGGTGCTTATCCATTGCAAAGGCGCGAATGTCCAGCGTTTTTAGCGCCCATGTGCCGCCCTGCAGCGCTTGCCCCGCCAGGCTCATACCCAGCGGTCCCGGGAACATGTCCGGGAACAGGGTCAGCACGGTCGCCTGCCAGTTCACGCGCCCTCGCTGAGGAAATCCGGCTCCACCGTCAGGCGGCGGCCGGCGACGTCGACATCCGGTACCGCGAACGGGCGGAAGGGGACCAGCACGATCCTGCCGTCCGTCCGTTCGATTTCCAGAATGTCGCCGGCGCCATAGTTGGTCACCGCCACCACCTGGCCAGCCGGCTGGCCGTCGGGGGTCGTCACCGCCAGCCCGATCAGGTCGGCGTGATAGACCTCGCCGTCGTCCAGCGCCGGCAGGGCGGTGCGGGGCACCGCCAGTTCCAGGCCGCGCAGGGCTTCCGCCTGGGTGCGGTCGGTCACCTCGGCGAAGCGGACGATGACCCCGTTGGGCTGCACCCGCACGCCCTTGAGCGTCATCGGGCGCCCGCCCAGCCGGACCTCGCGGAACCGCTTCAGGCTGGCCGGGTCGTCGGTGAAGGGCTTGAGGCGGACCTCGCCCTGCAGCCCTTGCGGGCTGGTGACGACGCCCAGCGCGATCAGCCGGTCATTCGAGGCAGGCGTGTCCGCCGGCCCCGATGCCGAAGGCATGTCCGTCCGCCCGGACTGAGGCGTCGTGCGGACGGACATGCGCGCTTACTCGGCGGCGGCTTCAGCCGGGGCTTCCGCCGCGGCCTGGGCGGCTTCAGCGGCTTCGGCGGCCTTCTGGGCCTTTTCCTCGGCGCGCTCGCGGGCCTTCTGACCCGGCACACCCTTCTTCGGGTTGTTGCGGGCCGGACGGCTGACAATGCCGGCGGCGTCGAGGAAGCGCAGCACGCGGTCGGTCGGCTGGGCGCCCTTGGCCAGCCATTCCTTGATCTTCTCGACGTCGAGCTTCACGCGCTCCGGCGAGTCCTTGGCGACCAGCGGGTTGTAGGTGCCCACCTTCTCGATGAAGTTGCCGTCGCGCGGGGCGCGCGAGTTGGCGACGACGATGCGGTAGTAGGGCCGCTTCTTGGCGCCGCCACGGGCCAGACGAATGGATACGGACATGATGTTTCCTTTCTCTCGTGTCTTCTGTCTTCGTTTTCGACCGGACTATTTCGCGTCGCTCATTGCCGCCGGTCGAGGTCTTCGTTTTCGACCGGGCAATCTCGCGTCGCTCATTGCCGCCGGTCGAGGTCTTCGTTTTCGACCGGACAATCTCGCGTCACGCATTGTCGCCGGTCGAGGTCTTCGTTTTCGACCGGGCAATCTCGCGTCACGCATTGTCGCCGGTCTGGGTCGTCATTTCTTGCCGAACTTGTCCCAGCCGGGGGGCAGCTTCGGCATGCCGCCACCCAGGCCCGGCATGCCGCCGGGCAGGCCGCCACCGGGAAGCCCACCGCCGGGCAGACCGCCCAGCATGCCGCCCAAGCCGCCACCCTTGCCGAGCATCGCGCCCAGCGCGCCGAGGCCGCCCATCTTTTTCAGCTTCTTCATGGCGGTGGCCATGTCCTGATGCATCTTGATGAGCTTGTTGACCTCCTGCACCGTGGTGCCGGAGCCGTTGGCGATGCGGATCTTGCGCTTGGCGTTGAGGATTTCCGGCTTGGTCCGTTCTTTCGGCGTCATCGACAGGATGATCGCCTCCAGCCGCGCCAGCGCCCGGTCGTCGACGCCGGCGGCATCGACCTGCTTCTGCATCTTGCCGAGCCCTGGCAGCAGGCCCATCACGCCCTTCAGGCCGCCGATGCGCTTCATCTGGCTGAACTGCATGCGCAGGTCGTCCATGTCGAACTTGCCGGCCGCCATCTTCTTGGCCAGCTTCTCGACCTCGTCGGCCTCGACCGCCTCGACCGCCTTCTCGACCAGGCTGACGACGTCGCCCATGCCGAGAATGCGGCCGGCGACCCGGCCGGCGTGGAATTCCTCCAGTGCGTCCAGCTTCTCGCCGACACCGACGAACTTGATCGGCTGGCCGGTGACGGCCCGCATCGACAAGGCGGCGCCGCCCCGGCCGTCGCCGTCCATGCGGGTCAGCACGACGCCGGTCAGCCCCACCTGGTCGGAGAACTGCCTGGCGACGTTGACGGCGTCCTGGCCGGTCAGGCTGTCGACCACCAGCAGGGCTTCCGCCGGCTGGGCCTCGGCCTTCACGGCGGCCAGCTCCGCCATCAGGCCAGCGTCGATGTGCAGGCGGCCGGCGGTGTCGAGCATCAGCACGTCGAAGCCTTGCAGGCGGGCGGCCTGCAGGGCGCGCTTGGCGATGTCCACCGGCATCTGGCCGGCGATGATCGGCAGGGTGGCGACCTGGGCCTGCTCGCCCAGCACCCGCAGCTGTTCCTGTGCCGCCGGGCGCTGCACGTCGAGCGAGGCCATCAGCACCTTCTTGCGCTCGCGGGTCTGCAAGCGCCGGGCGATCTTGGCGGTCGAGGTGGTCTTACCCGAGCCCTGCAGGCCGATCATCATGATGACCGCCGGCGGCGCCACCGCGAGATCAAGCTGGCCGGCAGTGTCGGCCTCGCCACCCAGCATGTCGACCAGGGCGTCGTGGACGATCTTGACCACCATCTGGCCCGGCGTCACCGACTTGATGACGTCCTGGCCGATCGCCTGGGCCGAGACCCTGGCGATGAAGTCCTTGACCACGGGGAGGGCGACGTCGGCCTCAAGCAGCGCCACGCGCACCTCGCGCATGGCCTCCGCCACGTCCGTCTCGCTCAACGCGCCACGGCGCTTGAGCTTGTCGAACACGGAGCCTAAGCGCTCGCTCAAGGACTCAAACATTGGTCGTCCGCCTAACCTTGCCGCGACAAAAACACGTATGGCACCGGTGGGCGAAACCTCGCTGACCGGTGGGCATCCGTGGACGCAATCAAATCTCGCGCTTCTGTGGAAGCCTGGGCGCTATAAGCGGACAGGCCGCGAGAGTCAAATGCGACGGAATGCGGCCGGCCGGCGCGTATGTATGATTCAGAACAAGGCGGTTGCCGCGGTCGCTGGCCATGCTTGCGGCCGAACCGTCCCCGGTCCTCGCCCTTCGACCCCCCGTCGCGGGGCCGCCGCTCCAGGAGTTTGTCACCATGACCATGATGTCCAAGGTTCGTACGGTCGCGCTGTCGCTGGGCTGCGCCTCGTTGGCGCTGGCGAGCGTCACCCCGGCGCTGGCGGCTCAGCCCGACCGGCATAAGCCGCAGAGCGGGCCACAGGGTGGACCGCAGGGGCGGCATGGCGATGGTGGCCGGCCCGCTGGTGGCCACTCGGATGGCGGGCGGCCGGATGGGGGTCCCAATGGCAGCCGCGATTACCGGCCGATCTATCGCGGGCCGGCCTATACGGTGCCAGCCGGGCGTGTGCGCCACTATCACGACGTCACCGTTATCCGGCCCCACGGCCACTGGTATTACGGCTATGGCCACTATTACAGCGACGATTCAGCGCTGGCCTGGCTCGCCTTCACCGCCATCACCCTGGTGCTGCTCGACCAGCTCAGCGAATCCCAGCAGCGCGCCCATGAGGACGCGCAGATCCGCGCCACCACGGCACCGGTGAAGGAGACGATCACCTGGGCCGATGGCGATGCCTCGGGTTCGGTGACGACGACGCGCGAGGGCCGCAGCAGCACGGGGCGCTACTGCCGCGAGTTCCGCCAGACCATCACCATCGCCGGCAAGCAGGAAGCCGCCTATGGCACCGCCTGCCAGCAGCCGGACGGCACGTGGGAGATTGTATCGACTGAAAACTGATCCCGCGCCGGTAGGTTGCATCGTTCCCTATGGTTAAAAAACCTGAGGCTGCGTCTTTACCGTATCGTGACTCTTGGGGCATATGACGACCCTGCTATGAGGTCGTGACCCCCCGAAGTCGCCGTCAGAGCGGCTGGCGGGGGCGGAGATTGCCGTTGGTTGCAAGGTGGTTGCGTCTGTCGATCCGAGCGCGATTGACTACGGTCATCGCGTTGATTCTCGTTGTCGGCTTCGTCACCACCAACCTGATCAGCTTCCGCACCTCGACCGAGGCCATCAAGTCCACGCTGCTGAAGAACGAGCTGCCGCTCACCAGCAGCAACATCTATTCGGAAATCCAGGCGGACCTGCTGCGGCCGATCCTGGTGTCGTCCCTGATGGCCAACGACACCTTTCTCAAGGACTGGCTGCTGGGTGGCGAGCGCGATGTCAGCCGGATCACCCGCTACCTTGAGCACATCCATCGCGAATATGGGGTGTTCACCAGTTTCCTGATTTCCGACAAGACCCTGTCTTATTATCACTTTTCCGGCAGATCGCGGCATGTGAAGCCTGATGACCCGGTCGACGCCTGGTTTTTCCGCGCCCGCGCGATGGAGGTTCCCTACGAGGTCAACGTCGATGTCAATCAGGAGCAGGACAAGCAGATCACCATTTTCATCAACTACCGGGTGCTCGACTATCAGGGCCGCTTCATCGGCCTGACCGGCGTTGGTCTCAACCTGAAATCGGTGGCGCGTATCATCTCGCGCTATCACGACACTTATGACCGTAACATCTATTTCGTCGATGATGCCGGCAAGGTGGTGGTGCGCTCGAACAACGCGGGTGTCCGTGAGGACAACATCCTCACCGCGCCCGGCATTTCCACTATCGCCGCCGATCTGCTGGAGCGGGAGGAAGGCTATTTCGAGTATGAACGTGATGGCGAAACCATGCTCATCACCACCCGCCACATCCCCGATCTCGGCTGGCATGTCATTGTCGAACAGAGCGAGGCGCATGCGCTGCGCGGTCTGTGGCGCGGCCTGTTCACCAACATGGCGGTCGGCTTCGTCATCATCTGCCTGACCATCGTCGTCATCTACTACGCCGTCAGCCTGTATCAGCGGCGGCTGGAGGACATGGCGGTGACCGACAAGCTCACCGGCATCGGCAACCGGCAGATGTTCGAACTGGAGCTGGATCAGGCGGTGCGGCTGCGACGCCGGCTGGGCCAGACCTTCTCGGTGGTGCTGTTCGACATCGACCACTTCAAGCAGATCAACGACAGTTTCGGCCACCTGAAGGGCGACGAGGTGATCCGCAAGGTGGCCGATGCCGCCGGCCGGGTGATCCGCCGATCGAGCGCCATCTGTCGCTGGGGTGGCGAGGAGTTCATCGTGCTGCTTCACGGCTGTGCGCTCAAGGACGCCCTGGAGGTCGCTGAGCGCATGCGGGCCACCGTGGCGGCGGAGCCACTGTTCACGCCCGACGATGCCACCCGCGTGACGATCAGTCTCGGCGTTGCCGAAGTGGTGGGCGATGAGACCGGTGAGCACGTACTGGCCCACGCCGACCATGCCCTGTATGTGGCCAAGCAGGCCGGTCGCAACCGCGTGGTGGCGCACGGGGCCTGAAAGGCGAGGACACCTTGCGACCCTGCGACAACACGGGCTCTGGTGTGGGCGGCGCTGAGGGCGCACATCAATCGCCGCCGAATGACCGGCGCCCGGGAGACGGACCATGACGGACAATCAGGCGCTGATGGCGCACGCCGAGCGGGTGCGCCGGGCCGAGGCAGAGGTCGCCATCGCGATGGGGGTGACGGAGGCCTTCATCGACAGGCTGGTGGAGAGCTTCTACGCCCGCATCCGCGACGACGCGCTGCTGGCGCCGATCTTCGGCCGGGTGATCAACGACTGGGAGCCGCATCTGGCCAAGATGAAGGATTTCTGGTCCGGCGTTGCCCTGCGCACCGGCCGCTATCATGGCCGGCCGATGCCGGCGCATGTGGCGATCGGCGGGCTGACGCCGGCGCATTTCGAGCACTGGCTGGCGCTGTTTCACGCCACCTTGCAGGATATTTCGCCCAATCCGGCGGTGACCGACTATTTCATCGACCGCGCCCAGCGCATCGCCCAGAGCCTGGCCATGGGGGTGGAGCTGCACCAGGCGCGTCAGCGGGACTTCGCCTCCGTCGCGTGACCGCCTGTTCCCCTGATGGCGCGGCGTCAGCGGAACGGCGGCTCGTCGAAGCTGCGCAGCTTGCGGGAGTGCAGGCTGGCGACTTCGCCGCGCAGCAGGTCGAGCGCCTTCAGTCCGATCATCAGATGTTCGCCGATGGCGCGTTCGTAGAAGGCATTGGCGGCGCCCGGCAGCTTGATCTCGCCGTGCAGCGGCTTGTCGGAGACGCACAGCAGCGTGCCATAGGGCACCCGCAGCCGGTAGCCCTGGGCGGCGATGGTGCCGCTTTCCATGTCGATGGCGATGGCGCGCGACAGGTTGATCAGCCGGCGTTCCTGGCTCCAGCGCAGTTCCCAGTTGCGGTCGTCGTCGGTCACCACCGTGCCGGTGCGCAGGCGGGTCTTGAGTTCGGTGCCGCGATCGCCGGTCACCTGGGCGGCGGCCTCCTGCAACGCCACCTGGATTTCCGCCAGCGCCGGGATCGGCACCGCCGGCGGCAGGGCGTCGTCGAGGATATGGTCCTGGCGCAGATAGGCGTGCGCCAGCACATAGTCGCCGATGCGCTGGCTGGCGCGCAGGCCGCCGCAATGGCCGACCATCAGCCAGCAGTGCGGCCGCAGCACCGCCAGATGGTCGGTGATGGTCTTGGCGTTGGACGGGCCGACACCGATGTTGACCAGGGTGACGCCCTGATCGTCGGCGGTGAGCAGATGATAGGCCGGCATCTGGTGGCGCCGCCAGGGTGCGGCGGCGACTCGCTCGAAGGCGTTGTCCGGCACGCAGCCGCGCTCGATGCGCACGCCGCCGGCCGCCACCAGCGCCACATAGGGGCTGTCGGCGACCAGCTGGCCGATCGCCCAGTGGATGAACTCGTCGACATAACGGTGGTAGTTGGTGAACAGGATCCACGGCTGCACCGCCCGCCAGTCGGTGCCGGTGTAGTGGACCAGCCGCTTGAGCGAATAGTCCACCCGCACGGCATCGAACAGCGCCAGCGGTCGCGGCGCGTCCGGGCCGCCGCCCATCGCCGGCTCCCACAGACCGTCGGCGATTTCGTCGCCGACCTGGGTCAGGTCGGGGGTGGGGAAGTGCTGGGCCAGTTCCGAGGGCGGAATGTCGCCCACCCCCAGTTCGTCCTGGCCTTCCAGCACATAGGGGTAGGGGATGGCCTGCCGGCCCGGCGCCACCGCCAGCGTGACGCCGTAGTCGGCCACCAGGGCTTCGAGCTGCTCGGAGAGATAGGCGCGGAAGCGCGCCGGCTGGGTGACGGTGGTGGCATAGACGCCGGGGGTCTGCACCTTGGCGAAGGCGCGATGGCTGGGCGGCGGCACGCCTTCCGGCCGGTAGGTCAGCCGCAGTTCGGGGTAACGGAACCGCGCGCGTTCACCGGGCGTCGGCGGCTCGCGCGTTTCGACGTAGCGGCCCAGTACGGCCCGTAGAGCCTCGACGGCATCGTCGTGCAGGGCCTCCAGCTGGTCCAGCACGGTGTTGACGGCGTCACGGATGGCGGCGGGCGTCTCTGACATGGCGAATGCTACCGGGGCGGGCACGCTCGTGGCAAGAGGGGGGAGTGTCGGGGGCTGTCAGGGCAGGCCGAGCCCGCCGAGGAAGGCGTCGACATCGCGGGTGTAGGCGGAGTCGGCGCCCAGCGTGCCGTTGATGTCGCCGTGGCTGAGTGCGACTGGCAGCACCCGGGCGCTGGCGCCGCGTGCGGTCATCGCCTGTGTGAACCGCCGCGCCTGGGCGCAGGAATCCGCCCGCTTCGACGAACACACCAGCAGCATCGGCGCCGGCTTGCCCGAGAGTTGATGATCGGGCGAGGCGGCGCGCCCGAAAGCTGGATCAGTGCCGAAGGCGGTGTCGTAGAGCTTGAAGTGGCGCTGCTCCATGATCGCCACCACGTCGAAGGCGGCGCTGTCCAGCGCCACGGTGCCGAGCCACGGCCGGGCGCCCGCCTTGGCGGCATAGCCGGGGTCGGCGCTGACCAGCGACACCAGGTGGGCGCCGGCGGAATGGCCCATCAGCACCATCCGGGCCGGGTCGCCGCCCCAGCCGGGGGCGGCCTGCTGGACCTGCGCCACGGCCCGGGCCACCGCGTCCGCCTGGGCCAACGGGTCGGCCTGCGGCAGCATCGGGTAGTTGATCGACACCAGAACATAGCCCTTGGGCGGCCAGTGATTCACCTTGTTGGTGACGACTCGGCTCATCGCCTTGTCGCCGTGTGCCCAGCCACCACCATGAACCATAAACAGGATGGGGGCGTTGCGCGGCGCTGGCGGCAGATAGACGTCGTAGGTCTCCGCGGCATCCTCACCGTAATGCTGGTTGGCGAGCACGCGGCTGCCCGTAGGCAGGCTGGCGGGGTCGATCTTTCGCGCCGCCTCGCCGCCGGGCGCCATTCGGGCGGCCAGCCGGTCGCGTAGCGGGCCGGCTGTTGCGGGCGGGGTGATGGCGGGTGGGATGACGGCGGTCAGGGCGAGGGTGGCTAGCAGGCTGGCGCGGGCGAGATGGCGAGCAATCGTCACGGGAGCCTCCGGTGAAAGGGTGGTCAATAGTCGCCCAAGTCTCCTGACGGGTTGATGAACGGTGTTGGCTTGCCGGCAAGAAAATCGCGATGATGCTCCAGCGCCCAGCGCACCGAGGGGAAGGCCAGCGCGTCCCACGGGATGTCCGCCCAGTCGAACAGCCGCACCTCCAGGCTTTCCGCGCCCGGCGCGATGTCGGGGGAGGCCAGTTCCGCCCGATGGATGATCTGCACCTGCGAAATGCGCGGGATGGAATAGACCGCCAGCACGCCGGTGATGCGGATGTCGGCGCAGGCTTCTTCGCGGGCCTCGCGCCGGGCGCCTTCCTCCGCGGTCTCGTGCAGTTCCATGAAGCCGGCGGGCAGCGTCCAGTAGCCGTGGCGCGGTTCGATGGCGCGCCGGCACAGCAGGATGCGCGGGCCCTGGGTGACCACGGCACCCACCACCACCTTGGGGTTTTCATAGTCGATGAAACCACAGGAGTCGCAGACGCGGCGCTCAAGGCTGTCGCCGTCGGGGACGCGGCGGGTGAAGCGGTGGTGCTCGGGCAGGGAGGTGTTCATGAGCGGAATGGTAGCGGCGCCACCGGCGGAGGCAAGGTCCGCCCGTTCGTTCGGCCTGACGCGGAAACGGCTGCCGGTCGGGTGACCGGCAGCCGCGCTGGACGCCTGCGCCAGCCCGACGGGCCGGCTGGCGGGAGCTTACGCCGAGGCCAGGTTGGCGTTGGCGAAGTCCCAGTTGACCAGATGGTCGAGGTAGGCCTGCACGAAATCCGGCCGGCGGTTCTGGTAGTCGAGGTAGTAGGCATGTTCCCACACGTCGACGGTCAGCAGCGCGGTCTGGCCATGCACCAGCGGCAGGTCGGCATTGCCGGTCTTGGTGACCTTCAGCTTGCCGTTCTCCAGCACCAGCCAGGCCCAGCCCGAGCCGAACTGGGTGGTGGCGGCGGCCTTGAACTGCTCGACGAAGGCATCATAGCCGCCGAGGTCGGCGTCGATCTTGGCGGCGATGGCGCCGGTCGGCTTGCCGCCGCCACCCGGCTTCATGCTGTTCCAGAAGAAGGTGTGGTTCCACACCTGCGCGGCGTTGTTGAACACGCCGGCCATCGCCGGATCCTTGGCGGCTTCCTTGATCACCGTTTCGAGATCGGCCTCGGCCAGTGGCTTGCCGGCCAGCAGGTTGTTGAGGTTCACCACATAGGCGTTGTGGTGCTTGGCATGGTGGAAGCTGAAGGTGTTGGCCGACATGTGCGGCTCAAGCGCCGTCGGCGCGTAGGGCAGTTCAGGCAGGGTGAATGCCATGGGTGAAACCTCCTCGTTTGACTGTCCCCCGCTAGATAGCGGACGGGGCGGCGAATGACAGGGCGTTCTTAATGGAAATTCCCGATCAGGCGCAATCGATCGCTGGTCGGCGCGGGTAATCGCATGCCTGCTCAGTCCAGCAGCCGGTGTTTTTTCAGCGCATGGCGCAACTGGTCGTAGCTGAGGTTGAGCGCGGCGGCAGCCTCGCGCTGGTTGAAGCGTGCCCGTGCCAGGGCTGCTGACAGGATGCTGGCCTCGTAGGCCGCCACCGCCTTGCGAAAGTCCGGGACCGGAGGACTGGCAGGAGCGCCGGCCAGGGAGGCGAGGGGAGGCGTCGAGTCGTCTGTGACGGGCCGGGGCACAGCCGTCGGGGATGATGGGCTGGCGGGGCGGAACGGCGACTCGAAGGGATCGAAGACGATGTGCGCCACCGGGTTTTCCGCGTCGCCCCAGCGGTAAACCGCGCGCTCCACCACGTTCTTCAGTTCGCGCACGTTGCCGGGCCAGCTCTGCTGGTTCAGGGCGGTGGCGGCCTCGGCCGTGAAGCCGGGGAAGCCGTCCCAGCCCAGCTCCAGCGCCATGCGCCGGCCGAAGAAATCGGCCAGCAACGGGATGTCGTCGGCGCGCGCCCGCAGCGGTGGCAGGGTCAGGACGTCGAACGACAGCCGGTCGAGCAGATCGGCGCGGAAGCGGCCGCGCTCCACCAGTCCCGGCAGATCCTCGTTGGTGGCGCCGATCACCCGTACGTCGACCTCGATGGTCTTGTTGGCGCCCAGTCGCTGCAGCTGGCCGTATTCGATCACCCGCAGCAGTTTCTCCTGGGCCTGGGCCGACAGGGTGGCGATCACGTCCAGAAACAGGGTGCCGCCGTCGGCTTCCTCGACCCGGCCGGCGCGAGCGCGGGTGGCGCCGGTGAAGGCGCCCGGCTCATAACCGAACAGCTCGGCGTCGATCAGATTCTCCGGCAGGGCGGCGCAGTTGAGCTGGATGAACGGCTCCTCCCAGCGCGGCGACAGTCGGTGCAGGCGCTCGCCGATCAGCTCCTTGCCAGTGCCGCGCTCGCCGATCACCAGCACCGGCCGGTTGAGGGCCGCGATGCGGGAGGCATGCTCCAGCACGTCGAGGAAGGGGCCGCTCTGGCCGATGAGGCGCTGAATGTCCGGTGCCATTGCCAAAGATTAGCAAATAACGCTAAATATTGGCAAATCTATTTTTCGTCGCCTGCAAGGTCGTCTTCATATTATGCATGAAAAACAATGCGTTGAAGCGCCGTCGCGAGTTGGCACGGTTCCTGCTGTTACCCTTGGCATCAGCGGCACGGATGCCGCATCACAATTTCGATGAGGGGACGACCAATGACCACCACCAGCCTGATCGGGTCCATCAAGCAGACCCTGTTGTGCGGCCTCGCGGCGCTGATCGCCGGCGGTCTCGCGCTCACCATCGCCGCCGGTCCGGCCGCGGCCAATGGCGCCGCCAATCCGGTGCCGGCTCCGGCGCATGGTCGCATCCTGTTCGCGCTGTAAGGCGCGGGCGTCCGCTTTTCCGTCATGGCGGGTCCGCCCGCTCAGAAATCAACCAGTAGGAGCTTGTCCATGGGTATCTTTTCCCGCCTCGGCGACATCATCTCGGCCAACGTCAGCGACCTGCTCGACAAGGCCGAGGATCCGGCCAAGATGATCCGCATGATCATCCTGGAGATGGAGGAAACGCTGGTGGAGGTGCGCGCCTCCGCCGCCCGTGCCATCGCCGACCAGAAGGAGGCCCGGCGTACGCTGCAGCGGCTTGATGCCGCCCAGTCATCGTGGGCCGAAAAAGCCGAACTGGCGCTGTCGAAGGGGCGGGAGGATCTCGCCAAGGCCGCACTGGTCGAAAAGCAGAAGCTGGGCCAGATGGCCGACCAGATCCTCCATGATATGAGCGTGCTGGATGAAGCACTGGCCAAGCATGAGGAGGATATCCAGAAGCTTGAGGCCAAGCTGCGCGAGGCGCGGACGCGCCAGACCAGCATCCTCAACCGGCTGGAGACACTGGAAAACCGGTCGCGGATGCGCCGGATGATGTCGAGCCCGAAGATCGACGAGGCCTTCCAGCGGTTCGCGCTGATGGAACGGCGGGTCGATCTGGCGGAAGGTCGTGTTGAGTCCTATGATCTCGGCAAGACCAAGACGCTGGAGGAAGAGTTCGCCGAGCTGAAGGCCAGTGATGCCGTCGAGGCGGAGCTGGCGGCGCTCAAAGCCAAGGTCGGCGGCGACAGCAAGTAACGGGGATACGACATGGACGAACTCATGCCGGTGCTGATCGTCGGCATCCTGTTCATCGGTCTGCCAGGGATGATTTTCCACTACGTCACCCAGTGGAAGCGGATGCGCACCATTTCCGGCGACGATGAACAGTTGCTCGACGATCTCCATGAAACGGCCCGCCGGCTCGATGCCAGGCTCCATTCCATCGAACGCATTCTCGATGCCGAAAACCCTCAGTGGCGGCGCGAGAACTGAGACAAGGGATCACCACGATGATCAGCAGGACCAAATTTTATCTCGACAAGCGCAATGGCAAGCTGATGGGCGTGTGCGCCGGGTTCGCCGACTACTTTGGCATCGACGTGATGTGGGTGCGGGTGGCGGTGGTGCTGCTCACGCTGTTCGCCGGCGGCTGGCCGATCCTGATCTACCCGATCATTGGCATTGTCGCGGATGCCAAGCCACGCGAGCTCTATGACATTCCCGCCGACGAGCAGGCCTTCTGGCGTCGTGTGCGGACCTCGCCATCGGTGACGATCCGCGACACGCGTGGCAGCTTCCGCGACATTGATCGTCGCCTGCGCGATGTCGAGGCCTACATGACGTCGTCGAACCGCAGCCTGTCGGCCGAGATCGACCGGCTGCGCTGAGCGCGGCCGGGTCGACGGGGCGGGGTTGAAGCCAGGAGGGGTGAGGCAATGCCACCGTGGATCTGGTTTTTCGTGGTTGTCGTCGCCGTGCCCGTGGTGTTCGGGGTGCTGGCCGACGTTGCCCGCCGCTGGTTCAAGCTGCGCGAGCGCCAGCTGGACATTCTGGCGCAACAGACCAGCGAGCAGGCGGCGCGCAACAGCGCCACCGTGGAGCGGCTGGAGCAGCGGGTGCGGGTGCTGGAGCGCATCCTCACCGATCGCTCCGCCGATCTCGCTCATGAGATTGAGCGGCTTCGTAACGAGCCGCTGAACTGAAATTGACCAGGGGGTTGGGCCCTGACCAATAGCGGCGGGCCGCATGAGGGGAACATTCATGAATCCGTTCGAGATGGTGCTTGGCATCGTCCTCATCGTAACCATTGGCACTGTGCTCAAGGCACGCTTCCGGCATCGGGAGAGCGGGGACGGCGATGCTGCCGAGGCCGAAATGGCGGCCCTCAGGCACCGGGTTGACCAGTTGCATGAGCGTGTCCAGGTGCTGGAGAAACTGGCCATTGATCCAGCCAGGCGCCTGGCCGACGAGATTGACAGTCTGCGTGGATAATCCTCCCCCGCACCAGTACCGGTGACGGGGTTGAGGGTCTGGCGGACGACGGGTGAGGCACCCGTCGTGCCGGATTAATCGGAGCGGGAACAATGGCGAATTCCATCGCATGGATGAGTGTTGCCTTCAGTCTGGGGGTGCTGTCGATCGGCGCCGGGCTGTGGGTGTGGACGATCCGCCGGCTGATGGGTCTGCGGCATCGGGAACTGGACATACAGGCAGCGGCGCTCGCCTGCTCCACCAGCGAGTTCACCGCCCTGCGCGAGCGGGTGCGGACGCTGGAGGCGATCGCCGACGGTGTGCACTGAAGCTCGTGCCGGGTAGGCGTCCTCAGGGTGCGGCCCGGTAGATCGATCAACTCCCTGTGCAATAACGTCGCACAGGCTCTCGCTGACGGGATCCAGACATGATTTGTTGCGCTGCAAGGGCTGGCGTCGGAGCCGTGTCGCGCTAAGGTGCCGCCCACATGAGGGATGGTGCGACAATGATGTCTGGCAAGGGCTTGGGTCGGTGGCTGGTCTTGGCAGGTGTGCTGGCGCTGGTCGCGTTCGCCGCCTGGCGGCTGCTGGGCCCCCCGGTCGTGACGGTGGCGACGCCGCAGCGCGGCCCGGCGATCCAGGCGGTCTACGCCACCGGCACGGTTGAGCCCAGCGTCGAGGTCAGGATCGCGCCGCGCGTCGCCGGACGGCTGGTCGAGCTGCGCACCGACGAGGGGCGCCGGGTCAAGGCCGGCGAAGTCATGGCGCGGCTGGAGGACAATGATCTGGCTTCGTCGATGGCGCAGCTGGAGGCGCGCGCCACCTATGCCCGGCAGCAGCACGAGCGCATCGCCCGGCTGTTCCAGCAGGGCTGGTCCACCCGCGCGGCGCTGGATTCGGCGCGTGCCGAGCGTGATGCCGCCCGTGCCGCCGTCGAGCAGGCGCGTGCCCAGCGCGGCTACATGTGGCTGAGGGCGCCGGCCGACGGCCTGGTGATCCGCCGCGACGGCGAGGTGGGCGATTATGTGCCGGTCAACCAGCCGATCTTCTACATGGCCTGCTGCGCGCCGCTGCGCATCGCGGCCGAGGTGGACGAGGAGGATATCCCGCTGATCCGGGTCGGCCAGAAGGTGCTGATCCGCGCGGATGCCTTCCCCGACGCGGTTTACGACGGGATGGTGAAGGAAGTGACGCCGCGCGGCGACTCCACCGCCCGCAGCTACCGGGTGCGGATCACCTTTGGTGCCGACGTGCCGCTGCAGATCGGCATGACCGCCGAGACCAACATCATTGTCGCCGAGCGGGCCAACGCGCTGCTGGTGCCGGCCTCGGCGGTTGCCGACAGTGCGTTGTGGCTGGTGCGGGATGGCAGGCTGACACGCCGGACGGTGACGCTGGGCGCGCGCGGCGACGACAGCGTCGAGGTGCTTGAAGGCCTGAAAGGGGACGAGACCCTGGTGCTGACGCCGGCCGATACCTTGCGGGAAGGTCAGCGGGTGCGGGTCGAGACCGCATTGAAGAACGGGGCCGAAACCAACGCCAGGGCGGGCTGAGGCGTCCGGTCATGGTTTCCGTCCACACCCAGATCGCGCTCAGCCATCTCACCAGCCGCACCCGGCAGACGCTGGTGTCGCTGATGGGCATCGTGCTGGGGGTGGCGTTCTTTCTCGCCGTGTCGTCGCTGATGCGGGGGTCGGAGCAGGATTTTCTCGACCGGCTGGTCAACAACCAGCCGCACGTCACGGTGTCGGACGAGTTCCGCCAGGCGCCGGTGCAGCCGGCGGAACGGCGGTTCCCCGGTGGCGCGGTGGAAATCCGCAGCGTCAAGCCCAAGACCGAGGTGCGCGGCATCCGCCAGTACAAGTCGAAGCTGTCCCAGGTGGACAGCATCGCTGGTATCCAGGTGGCGCCGGTGCTGGCCGGCCAGGCGATCATCACCTTCGCTGGCCGCGATGTCGGCGTCACCCTCTCCGGTGTGGTGCCGGCGCGCATGAAGGGCGTCAGCTCGATCGAGAAGGACATCACCAAGGGGTCCCTCGACGATCTCGACGCCAACCCCAATGGCGTCATCATCGGCGAGGGTCTGGCGGAGCGCTACCGTATCTCGATGGGCGACAACCTGCTGTTGGCCTCGCCCAAGGGGCAGGTGCGCACGCTCAAGGTGGTCGGCATGTTCCGTACCGGCAACCAGGCCTACGATGAATCCCAGACGTTCGCGGCGCTCAAGCGGGTGCAGGCGCTGATGGACAGGCCCAATATCGCCAACAGCTTCATCCTGCGCGCCGACGACCCCTATCGGGCGCGTGCCATCGCCGCCGAGATCGAGCGGCGCATCGGCTACAAGGCGGTATCCTGGCAGGAGGCGAGCGAGGACATCATGAGCCTGCTGCTGGTGCGCAACATCATCATGTACAGCGTCGTTCTGGCGATCCTGGTGGTGGCGTCCTTCGGCATCTACAACGTCATCTCGACGGTGGTGCTGGAAAAGACCCGCGACATCGCCATCCTGAAATCGATGGGCTTCCACGCCCGCGACATCCGCCGCATCTTCGTCATCGAGGGCGCCGTCGTTGGCGCCATCGGCAGTTTGCTGGGCGTGCTGCTCGGCATGTTCATCATGTGGGTGCTGGTGCAGATTCCCATCAAGCCGCCGGGTGTCGCCGAGGTTGTCAAGCTGCCGCTGTACTGGGGTGTTGACCAGTTCGTGCTGGCCATCGCCTTTGCCATGGGCTCGGCGGTCGGCGCCGCCTGGCTGCCCGCCCGCAAGGGTGGCCGGGTGCAGCCGGTCGATATTCTGCGGGGAGCCGCTTGATGGCCGACGCGACCCCCGTTCTGCGCACCCGGGGGATGACGCGCGTGCTGCCCGGCGAGGTGCCGGTGACGCTGGTGGAAGACATCAGCCTCAGCATCCGACAGGGCGAGTTTGCCGTGATCATGGGACCATCCGGCTCCGGCAAGTCGTCGCTGCTGTATCTCCTCGGCTTGCTTGATCGGCCGACCAGTGGCCAGCTGTGGCTCGATGGTGAGGACACCAGCGGCTTCGACGAGGACCGGCTGGCCAGTATCCGTCTGGAAAAGCTGGGTTTCGTCTTTCAGTTCCATTTTCTGCTGGCGGAATTCTCGGCGATGGACAACGTGATGCTGCCGATGCGCAAGCTCGGCCGGCTGACGGAAGCCCAGCAGCGCGACCGCGCCCACGGCCTGCTGGCCGATCTCGGCCTCGATGGTCACCAGCACAAGCGGCCGGGGCAGATGTCGGGCGGCCAGCGCCAGCGCGTCGCCATCGCCCGCGCGCTGGCCAACGATCCGCTGGTGATTCTCGCGGATGAGCCGACCGGCGCGCTGGACACCAAATCGAGCATCGTCGTGCGGGAAATCCTGCACGATCTGGCCCACCGCCAGAACCGGACGATCATTGCCGTGACGCATGACCCCGACTTCGCCTCCGCCGCCGACCGGCAGATTCACATCGTCGATGGTCGCCTGACGGATAACGACGCCTGGCGGGCGGAGCATTGACGCGGGCGCGGCCCATGGTCCAAGGAAGGGCCATGACCGCGCACCCGACCTTCGCCGACCTCCGCGCCGACTTCGAACTGTTCGACGACTGGGAGGACAAGTACCGCGCGCTGATCGACCTCGGCCGCCATCTGGAGCCGATGCCGGACGCGCTGAAGACGCCTGCCACCAAGGTGCGCGGCTGTTCCAGCCAGGTCTGGCTCTATGCCGAACGGCGCGCCGACGGCCGCCTGCACTTCCTTGGCGACAGCGACGCGCATATCGTGCGCGGGTTGGTGGCGCTGCTGTTCCTACTGGTCCAGGACCGGACGCCGGCGGAAATCCTCGCGGTGAATGCCCGGCAGGAACTGGAGACGCTGGGGCTGGCCGGGCACCTGTCGCCCACCCGCACCAACGGCCTCTACTCGATGGTCGCCCGCATCCGGGCGCTGGCCGAGGAGGCGGTCACCGCATGATCAAGCCCGCCGACCTCAGTGTCGAGTTTCTCGTCAACATCATCCCCTACAACCAGGCGCTCGGCATTCGCTATGTCGCCCACGGTGACGGCTGGGCCTCGCTGGTGTTGCCGTATCACGCTGATCTGGTTGGATATTCCGATACTGGCGTACTGGCCGGCGGCACCATCTTCACGCTCATGGACGTCAGCGCCGGCATGGCGGTGATGACCGCGCGCGGCGGCTGGGTGCCAATGGCGACGCTGGACCTGCGGCTCGACTATCTGCGACCCTCAACGCCCGAGCAGGACGTGATTTCCCGGGTCGAGTGCTACAAGCTGACCCGCC
The DNA here is from genome assembly GCA_963205175.1 of Pseudomonadota bacterium. Classification (GTDB taxonomy): domain Bacteria; phylum Pseudomonadota; class Alphaproteobacteria; order Sphingomonadales; family Sphingomonadaceae; genus CAUJIW01. The sequence goes on along the minus strand of CAUJIW010000024.1, from coordinate 13,041 downwards.
GTGTCGCCTTCGTGCGGGGGATGGCCTACAATGACGACCCCGAGCATCCGGTAGCGCACGTTTCCGGCACTTTCATGATGTCAGATTGAGCCCGACATGCCGCTTCGCCAACTCATCACCGACATCGTCAGCCAGCCGTTCGCTGAGGGCGACGTGGTGCAGTCGCCGTTCGCCCGGCGGTTCGGCTTCCGCTACCGCGTGGTCCATGGCGATCTGATGCTGATCCTGCCCTATCGTGACGAACTGATCGGCAGTCCGATTCCCGCCCGCCTGCATGGTGGCGTCATCGGTGGGTTGCTGGAGTATGCCGGGCTTTTCTGCGTGATGCAGAAGCTGAGCCAGGCCGGCGAACTGCCATCCGGCCTGCCGAAGCCGATCGGCATCACGGTGGATTTCCTGCGTGAGGGCAAGCCTCACGACATTTTCGCCGCCGCCGAGGTGACGCGGCTGGGTCGTCGGGTCGCCAATGTGCGCGCCGAAGCCTGGCAGAGCGACCGCGAGCGGCCGATCGCCACCGCCGTGCTCAATGTCGTGGTGGACGTCGCCTGACGCCCGTCTGGCGGTGTAACGGCGGCTGGCCTTGTCCGCCAGCGCGGGATTTGACTCGTGCGCCCCGCATCGCCATCTTGTGGCCATGGCATCCGAGTTGACCTTTCGTCGCTTCCGCCTCCATGCGGGTCAATTCCTCGCGGGCGTCTAGCCCCGGGTCTCCTCGTGGTGTGCCCTGAGGAGTTCCGGGGCGCCCTCATTTCATGACTTCAATGACGCGGCCTTGCTGCCGCGCGCTACTGTCCGTTGAACCATGCTTGCCTGTTCCGACCGCCGCTTGCCGCCACGGGACGGGCTGGAGACCAGTTTGTGACCATGATGACCAGCAACACTTCACGCCCCCCTGTCTACATGATCGACAGCGAAGCCGACGCGCTGGCGGCCCTCGCGCTCGGCGCGGAGGCGCGGCTGCCCCAGGTTGCCGCGCTGCTGCTGGAGGAAATTGATCGCGCCGAGTTGCGGCGGGCGGACGAGATGCCGGCCGACGTGGTGACGATGATGTCGACCGTGGAGTTCACCGATGAAAACTCCGGCAGCCGCCGCGCGGTGCAGCTTGTCTATCCGCAGGAGGCGGACATCGCCGCTGGACGGATCTCCATCCTGACCCCCGTCGGTGCTGGCCTGATCGGTCTGCGAGAAGGGCAGAGCATCCGCTGGCCGGACCGCGATGGCCAGGAGCATGTGCTGCGGGTTCTGCACGTGCGCCAGCCGGCGCGGTGAGTTGCGCCGGTTCCCTGGCGTTACTTTGCCGGCCGCTTGCTCAGCAGGTCATAGGCCTTCTGGATGCCGTGGAAGCGCTCGGCGGCCTGGGCGTCGTCCGGGTTGGCGTCGGGATGGTGCGTCTTGGCCAGCTTGCGATAGGCGCTCTTGATTTCGGCGGCGGTGGCGGTTGCCTCCAGCCCCAGCACGGCGAATGCCTGGCGTTCGGCGGCCGTGCCGCCGTCGTCGCCCGACCAGCCCCAGTGGGACGACTGGCGGTAGCCGCGGGCGCGGGTTTCCTCCTCGCGGGCCCGGGCCTGCGCTTCCTCGTCGGACAGGCCGGCGAAATAGTTCCAGTTCTTGTTGTACTGCGCGGCATGGTCGGCGCAGAACCACCATTTCTCGTTGGAATGCGGGGACTTGGGCGCCGGGCAGTCGCCGGGCTTGTCGCAGCCTTCATGGTCGCACAGGCGCACGCGCTCGGCCTGGCGCTCCTGGCCATAGGCGCGCCAGCGGGGAAAACCCCAGTCCATGTTGCGCGTGAATCGCGCCACCGCTGTCTCCCGTCGTGTGGAATTGTTCATCTAGGGTGGCACGCGGGGGTGAATCAAGGGTGACAGCGCACGACGATACGCCCTACCAGGGCAGCGGCGCCAGATCGGGCTCGACCCAGCCCCGCCGCGCGGCGACCGAGAACAGCGTCTCCCGGCGCCAGAAGCGCAACGGAAAGCCCCGCTCGGCCAGCGTATCGGCCACCAGCGCGTTGACGCTGGCCAGCAGCGCCTCGTCCGCCGCCCGGCCAGCGAGGTAGGCCCGGATGGCGCGGATATAAAACTGGGTCAGCGTCTCGTGATAGCCGGCGCTGTCGGTGTTCTGGCCGCCCACGGCGACGTTGAAGCGGGCGATGATGCCGGGCAGTTCGCGGGTCAGGTCGATGTCCGGCCGGTGGCGCAGCAGCCAGGCGGTGGCGGCGAAATGCGCCTCATGGGTCCAGTCCTCGCGGGTCAGGCCGTGGTCGAGCAGGCCGGTGGCCAGGCGGGCGATATCGGCCTCGCTGGCAAAGCAGCGGGGCGGGAAGGCGGGGCTTTCAGCGGGCATGGCGGTCTCGCTTTTCTCGTGTGGCGGGGGATCGCGCGCAAAAATAAGGCGGGCCGGAGTTGCCTCCGGCCCGCCTGGTCTCATCGCCTGCTGGCGCGTTACGCGGCCTTGGGCGCGGCGTTCCGGACGCCCTCGTCGACATGGTCCTCGAACTGGGCGAAGTTCTCGATGAATTGCTTCACCAGCTTCTGGGCGGTGGCGTCGTAGGCCTCCTTGCTGTCCCAGGTGTCGCGCGGGTTGAGGATGTGCGGATCGACGCCGGGGCAGGCGGCCGGCACTTCGAAGCCGAAGTTCGGGTCAACGCGGAAGGTGGCGGTGTTGAGCGAACCATCCAGCGCCGCGTTGAGCAGGGCGCGGGTGGCGGCGATCGGCATGCGGTGGCCGACGCCGTAGCCGCCGCCGGTCCAGCCGGTGTTGACCAGCCAGCACTTCACGCCACCGGCGTAGATGCGCTCCTTCAGCAGGTTGCCGTAGACGCTGGGATGACGCGGCATGAACGGCGCGCCGAAGCAGGTCGAGAAGGTGGCCTGCGGTTCCTTGACGCCGATCTCGGTGCCGGCGACGCGGGCGGTGTAGCCCGACAGGAAGTGGTACATCGCCTGCTCCGGGGTCAGCCGGGCGATCGGCGGCAGCACGCCATAGGCGTCGGCCGTCAGCATGATGATGTTCTTCGGCACCGGGCCGAGGTTGTCCTTCGACGCGTTCGGGATGAAGTCGATCGGGTAGGAGCCGCGGCTGTTCTCGGCCAGCGTGGCGTCGTCGAGGTCGATCTCGCGGGTCTGGCGGTCGATGACCACATTCTCCAGCACCGTGCCGAAACGCTTGGTGGTGGCGAAAATCTCCGGCTCGGCGGTCGGCGACAGGCGGATCATCTTGGCGTAGCAGCCACCCTCGAAGTTGAACACCGCGGTGTCGGACCAGCCATGCTCGTCGTCACCGATCAGCGTGCGCGAGGCGTCGGCCGACAGCGTCGTCTTGCCGGTGCCGGACAGGCCGAAGAACACGGCGGTGTCACCGTTGGGGCCGATGTTGGCCGAGCAGTGCATCGGCATCACGCCCTGTTCCGGCAGGCGGAAGTTGAGGATCGAGAACACCGACTTCTTCATTTCGCCGGCATAGGCGGTGCCGCCGATGAGGATCAGTTTCTTGGTGAAGTTGACCGCGATGACTGTTTCCGAGCGGCAGCCGTGACGGGCGGGGTCGGCCTTGAAGCTCGGCAGGTCGATGATGGTGAATTCCGGCACGAAACCGGCCAGCTCGTCCGCCGCCGGGCGGACCAGCAGGGTGCGGATGAACAGCGAGTGCCAGGCATATTCGTTGATGACGCGGACGTTGACCCGGTATTCCGGCTGCGAGCCGCCGTAAAGATCCTGGACGAACAGTTCCTTGCCCTTCAGCGCGGCACGGAAATCGGCCTCCAGCGCCTCGAAGTGGGCCGGGTCCATGGCCTGATTGGTCTTGCCCCACCAGATCACGTCCTGGGTGACGGCGTCCTTCACCGTGAACTTGTCGTTGGCGGAACGGCCGGTGTGCTTGCCGGTCTCGACCACCAGCGGGCCGTCCTTGGCCAGCAGGCCCTCGCCACGACGGACCGCCTCCTCGACCAGCGGCGCGGTGCCCAGGTTCCAGTATTCGGCGGCGTGTCCCGAAACGCCAAGTTTGTCGAGACCAAAAGTCGAGGGTTTCCCGCTGACGCTCACCGCATCCTCCGTGTTCAAGTGCGTAGTGCCGAAATCGCAGCCCTTCTGACGACCGGCGAACAGCAAATCAAGAACCAACAGTAGGCGGCCCGAGAATCCGGGCAAAACCACCGTAGGCGACACTGTCATTGTCCGATTTGGTACAGGATGCCGTAAACAACCATGGTTGACGATGGCTATACGACGTTGGTCGCGACTGCATCCGATTCGCTGCACTTGCGAAAAAGGTGTGGCCGCCAGTCGGACACCGGCGGCCAGCGATTATGGTTTACTTGCGGCTGTTGTAGCCCAGCATGGCCTTGACCTCAAGGAACTCCACCAGGCCGTGCTCGCCGAACTCGCGGCCGATACCCGATTGCTTGTAGCCGCCGAACGGCGCGGTGACGTCCATTGGCGCTCCGTTGATGTGGACGTTGCCGGCGCGGATCTGGCGGGCGACCTTGCGGGCACGCTCGACATTGCCGGACGATACATAGCCGGCGAGGCCATAGGGGGTATCGTTGGCAACCGCGATGGCTTCCTCCTCGCTGTCGTAGGGCAGGATGGAGAGCACCGGACCGAAGATCTCCTCGCGTGCGATGGTCATGCTGTTGGTGACGTCGGCGAAAACGGTCGGCCGGGCGAAGTAGCCGGCGTTGATGCCCTCCGGCTTGCCGATGCCGCCGGTTACCAGTCGGGCGCCCTCGTCGATGCCGACCTGGATCAGGCGCTGCACTTTCTCCCACTGGGCGAGGCTGACCAGCGGACCGTGGGTGGTGGCGGGGTCGGTCGGGTCACCGAACTTCTGGGCTTCGGCCGTCGCCTTGGCGATGGCCACCGCCTCCTCCTGCCGGCCGCGCGGCACCAGCATCCGGGTGGCGGCGGTACAGGTCTGGCCGGTGTTGATGAAGCAGGCCAGCACGCCGCCGGCGATGGCCGACGGGAAGTCGGCATCGTCAAGGATGATGTTGGGCGACTTGCCGCCCAGCTCCAGCGCCACCCGTTTGACCGTGTCGGCGCCGTTCTTGGCGACCTGGATGCCGGCGCGGGTCGAGCCTGTGAACGACATCATGTCGATGTCCGGGTGGCTCGACATGGCAGTGCCGACCGACGGGCCGTCGCCGTTGACCAGGTTGAACACGCCCTTGGGCACGCCGGCGGCGTGCATGACTTCGGCGAACAGCATGGCGTTGAGCGGCGCGATCTCGGTGGGCTTCAGCACCATGGTGCAGCCGGCGGCCAGTGCCGGCGCCACCTTGGCGACGATCTGGTTGATCGGCCAGTTCCACGGCGTGATCATGCCCACGACGCCAATGGGCTCACGGGTGATGACGGTGGTGCCGTGATCCTCGTCGAAGGCAAAGTTCTTCAGCACTTCCATGGTGGTGGCCAGGTGGGCCAGGCCCATGGCGGCCTGCGCCTTGCGGGCGAGTGTTATCGGCGCGCCCATCTCCTGGCTGATGGTGGTGGCGATATCCTCATAGCGGGCCTTGTAGGCCTCGATGATACGGCCGAGCACGGCCAGGCGCTCCTCGCGGCTGGTGGCGCTCCAGGCCGGGAAGGCGGCGCGGGCGGCGGCGACGGCGCGGTCGACATCGGCAGCCGAGCCCAGTGAAATGATCCCGATCGCCTGTTCGGTCGCCGGGTTGATGACCTCCATTGTCCGAGGTTCGACCGGATCGACCCATTCGCCATTGATGTAGAACTTGGTGGCCTGCTGCATAACGGAACATCCTTCCCCAACCGTGGTGGTATGATGCCTCACTATAGAGAGAAGCAGGGCTCGATGCCGAGCCCCATTCGTGGAGGGGGGCTGCTCACCCCCCGATGCGGCCGAGGCATGAAATGGGCCTCACATAAAGCGCAGGTCTGGATGATCCGCGCAGTTGCTAAAAAGTAATCAACAACACCGGCCGCAACGAAGCCGGCGATGCAAGTAACGTCCCCTACGGACCTTGGGAGGAAATATCGATGACATCTGTACGTTGCCATGCCCTCATGCTCGCGCTGGGTTCCACCGCGCTTTCTGCCTTCGCCATGCCGGCTCTGGGGCAGGAGGTGGAGTCCACCAGCATTCAGGCGCTGGAGGAGATCATCGTCTCCGCCCGCCGGCGCGATGAATCGATCCAGCAGACGCCGGTCGCCATTACCGCGCTGTCCACCGGCCAGCTCGAAGCCAAGGGGACGCTGAACCTCGGCGACCTCCAGGGCGCGGCGCCCAACGTGCTGATCACCAACCAGAATTCGGGTGCGGCGGCCGCCAACATCTCGATCCGTGGCCTCACCTTCGCCGACGTGGAAAAGTCTTTCGATCCCACCGTCGCCGTGGTGGTCGATGGCGTGTTCATCGGCACCAGCACTGGCCAGTTCTTCGACTTCTTCGACGTCGAGCAGCTGGAAGTCATGCGCGGTCCGCAGGGTACGCTGTTTGGCCGCAACACCATCGGCGGCGTGATCAGCATCAAGCGCACCCGTCCGACCGGCGAGCTCGGCGGCAAGCTGGAAGTGGGCTACGGCAAGTTCAACACGCTTACCAGTCGTGTGGTGCTGAACGCGCCGCTGACCGAGACGCTGTCGGCCAAGGCCTTCTATTTCCACAATGAATCGGACGGCTATTATCGTCACGGCGTCACCGGGAAGCGGGTTGGCGCCAGCAACAACGAAAACTTCGGCATCTCCTTCCTGTTTCAGCCCAGCGACAACTTCGATGCGCTGCTGACGCTGGAGAAGCAGGTGCAGGACTTTGATCCGGTCAACTCGAACATCGCCAAGACCGGCGAATTGTTCTGCCTGTTCGAGCCGGAAGAGCAGTGCAACCGCAACACCACGTCCGACCTCTACACCGTGTTCAACGATCCGGCGCATTCGAACTATGAATCGCCGGCGGTGACGCTGGAAATGAACTACGATCTGGGTGCGGTGCAGCTGACCTCGGTCACCGGTTATCGCGAGTCCGATGAATCCCAGACCCAGGACTTCGACGCCTCGACAGCGGACCTCTACTACACCAGCCGCGTCCAGGACTTCCGCCAGTTCAGCCAGGAACTGCGGGCGGCCGGCAAGCTGACCGACTCCTTCGATTATGTGGTCGGCGGCTATTTCTACGACCACAAATACGACTTCTTCCAGCAGACCCGCCTGTTCGGCGCGGAGAATCCAGACGCTGACCAGACCACGACCGGCAAGTCGCAGTCGCTGGCCTTCTTCGGCGACTTCAACTGGGTCATCACCGACCAGTGGCGCCTGTCGTTCGGCGGTCGCTGGACCCACGACGAGAAGCAGAACTACAACCGTGTCGGCCCGGACGAGTTCCCCAACGTCAAGTACACCGGCAACAAGTTCACGCCGAAAGTCGGCGTCGACTACCGCCCCAACGACGACGTGATGCTCTACGCCTCGTGGTCGCGCGGCTATCGCTCGGGCGGCTTCTCCGGCCGCGGCCAGACGCTGATCTCCTCGACGACGCCGTTCGGACCGGAAACCGTCGACTCCTACGAAGCCGGCTTCAAGACCTCGTTCTTCGATCGCAAGCTGCTGTTCAACGTGGCGGCCTTCTATTCCGACTACAAGGATCTCCAGCAGAACACGACCATTCCGGTCGATGGTGCCGTCAACAACGAGACGGTGGTGACCAATGTCGGCTCGGCGACGGTGAAGGGCATCGAGGTCGATTTCACCGCCCGCCCGGCGCGCGGCCTCACCATCTCCGGCGCGCTCGGCCTGATGAAGTCGAAGTTCAAGGACTTTCTCACCCAGGCGCCGGATTCCGAGGATAATCTGATCGACTATAATTATTCGGCGGTGGACATGATCTATTCGCCGAAGGTCACGGCGTCGCTGAACGCGGAATACAGCTACCCGACCAGCTTCGGCGAGTGGAACACCTCCGTCGGTTACCGCTATATCTCGCGCTATGACCAGCAGATCTCGATCGGTCCGGTTCAGGTGATCGACGGCGTCGTCCATGTGCTGAGCAACGATCCGCGCGTACGCTCGGACCGCCAGGGCCTGATCGATGCCAGCACCACGCTGCTGTTCGATGTCGGCAAAAACCGGGCGCGCGTCACCGTATACGGGCGCAACCTCGCCGACGATCGCGGCCCCAACGCGGCGTTCACCGTCGCCGGCCTGTGGTCGTTCGCCTCGGCACGCGAGCCGCGCACCTTCGGTGTCCAGCTCGGCTATGAGTTCTAAGCCGGCTTGACCATCCATCGCGGGGCCGTGACCATGTTGGTCGCGGCCCCTTTTTCATGCCAGGGAGAATGCGTGATGACATGCGAAGGACGGCTCGCCGGACGGCGGGCGCTGGTGACCGGCGGCGTCAGCGGCATCGGCCGGGCAACCGTGGAGCGGCTGATCGCCGAGGGTGCCGTGGTGCTGGCCACCGACCGCCATGCGGCCGATCATCCGGCGGTCGTCGATCTCACCGCCCGGTTGGGCAACATGGTCGCCTACCTGCCGCTGGACGTCACCAGCGAGGAGGCATGGGCGTCGGCACTGGGCTGGGTGGAAGCCAACTGGGGCGCGCTGCACATCCTGGTCAACAACGCCGGCGTCGGCACCACCGGGCCGCTGGCGACCTTTTCGCTGGCGGACTGGAACATGGTGATGGCGGTCAACACCACCGGCGTGTTTCTGGGCACCCGCACCTTCACCGAGTTGATGACGCGCTCGGGCGCCGACGTGGCGGGCGGGGCGTCCATCGTCAATATCTCGTCGATCTACGGTATTGTCGGCGCCATGGAGAGCGGCGCCTACAACGCCAGCAAGGGCGCCGTGCGGCTGTTCACCAAGAGTGCCGCCATCGAATTCGGCCAGACGCGCCGGCCGGTACGGGTGAACTCGGTGCATCCGGGCTTTATCCGCACGCCGATGCTGGAGACGGGCGCCGACAATTTCGCCGCCGAGGGGCGGGTGGCCAAGGCCGACGATTTCGTCGCCATTCTGGAAGCGCAGACCGCCATCGGCCGGCTCGGCCTGCCAGCGGAAATCGCCGCCGGTGTCGCCTTCCTTGCCAGCGCCGACGCCAGCTTCATGACCGGCAGTGAACTGGTGATCGACGGCGGCACCACCGCCATGTGACGCGGCTTTCAAGAAAAGCGCAGGGCATGAACGGCGGGCAGGGCGACAAGCCTCGCCCGCCGTTTGGCTGTGCGGGTCAGTTGACCCGGCGGATGATGGTTGCCGGTCAGTTGACCCGGCGGGCGCGGCCCTGCCAGTAGGGTTCGCGCAAGTCCTTCTTCAGGATCTTGCCGGAGGGATTGCGCGGCAGTTCCGCCACGAAATCCACCGACTTGGGCACCTTGTAGCCGGCAATGCGGGTGCGGGCGAACTGGATGAGCGTGCTTTCGTCAAGGTCGGCGCCCGCGCGGCGCACGACGATCGCCTTCACCGCCTCGCCCCAGCGATCGTCCGGCACACCGATCACCGCGACGTCGCGCACGTCCGGGTGGCCATGCAACGCGCCTTCCACTTCCGCCGGGTAGATGTTTTCGCCGCCGGAGACGATCATGTCCTTCACCCGGTCATGGATGTAGAGATAGCCGTCGGCGTCCATGTAGCCGGCGTCGCCGGAATAATACCAGCCGTCGCGCAGCGCCTTGGCGGTTTCCTCCGGCTTGTTCCAGTATCCGGCCATCATGGTGTCGGAGCGCAGGATGATCTCGCCGACCTCGCCGGTGGGCAGATGGCGACCCTGGGTGTCGACGATCGCCAGCGCCACGCCGGGCAGCGCCTTGCCGCACGAGGCCATGCGCGGATGGCCATCGGGGTGATGATCCTCGGGTGGCAGATAGACCACGGTGCCGCTGCTTTCCGTCATGCCGTAATTCTGCACGAAGGCGCAGCCGATCACTTTCAGTGCCCGTTTCAGCACATCGAGCGGGATCGGTGAGGCGCCATAGATGATCTCGCGCATCGACGAGAAATCCGCCTTGTCGGCCAGCGGATGGTTGAGAATGGCCAGCAGCACCGCCGGCACGATGAACATCTTGGTGATCTTGTGCGCCTGGATGGCGGCGATGATCGGCTCGACATCGGGGCGGGGCAGGATGACCGCCGAGGCGCCCGAGGTCAGCGCCTGCAGGCCCCAGCAGGTGCCGCCGACGTGGAACAGCGGCATCGCCACCAGCGACACGTCCTCGGGATCCCAGCGGCCCCAGTCCTCGCCGGTCAGCGGCCCCTTGGTGATGCAGGCCAGGATGCTGGCATGGGTGAGCAGCGCGCCCTTGGGAAAGCCGGTGGTGCCGGAGGTGTACATCTGCACCAGCACATCTTCAGGGCGGGCGACGCCGGCCACCCGCGTGTCGGCGTGGCTGTCGCGCCAGTGGGTGTAACCGCCGGACTCGCCGGCGGCGGCATCGGCGATCAGCACGGTGCCGAGAGAGGGGCAGCGCGCCCGTAGCTCGTCGAGCACCGGCAGGAAGTCGCGGTCGGCCACCAGCAGGCGGATGCCGGCATCGTTAAGGACATACTCGATCTCCGGCGGGGCGAGCCGCCAGTTGACGCCGACGATTACCTGGCCACCGCGTGCGGCACCGAACAGCATCTCGAAGTAGAAATCGGTGTTGGTGCCCAGATAGCCGACCCGGTCACCCGGCTTCAGGCCCAGCGCGGCGTAGCCCGAGGCCACTTGCGAGGCCAGTCGGTCGAGGTCGGCGTAGCTGGTGCGCCGGTCGCCGAACACCAGGGCGGTGCGGGTCGCGTGCAGCGGTTGGGCGTGGGTCAGCATTTCGTCAATCGTGGTTACCGCTGCTGCGGTCATGCATGGTCTCCCTGGATTTCCATATGAAAATGATAGTTTGCGCTTGCGCGCCATAAGTCGACTATCGACAGTGTGGGTTTGTGCACGGTAACGAGCGCGTCATGGACGGTTTGAACGAAGTGACTCAGGAAAAACGCCGCCGTCGCCTGGCCCGTCTCAAGAGCGGGCACGATGGCAGCGGGGGCTGGCAGGCCAGGAAGAGCGAGATCGCCCGTATCGACATTCTCGATGCGGCGATCGAGTGCTTCATTCGTCTGGGCTACGCGCGCACCACCACCAGCGAGATCGCTCGCGTCGCCGGCCTGTCGCGCGGCGCCATGGTCCACCATTTCCAGAGCAAGCGCGAACTGGTGAAGGCAGCCATCGAGCATCTCAACACCAAGCGGCTGGAGGATTTCCGCCGGCGCATCTCGTCGATCCCTACTGATGTCAACCATACCGAGGCGGGCATCGAAGCCTACTGGCAGCACCTGATCAGCCCGGATTTCGTCGCCTTTCGGGAATTGCTGGGGGCGGCGCGCACGGACCCTGAGCTGGAGGAGATGCTGCGGCCGGCGGTCACTGCCATGGAACGCGAGTGGTACGATGTCGCCCGATCCGTGTTTCCGGAATGGAACAAGGCAGGTGTCGACTTCGATATCGCCATGGACCTTACCCAGTTCCTGATGGAAGGCATGGCGATCCATATCTGGTTGGGCGGGGATCACCCGCGCTACCGGCGTACCCGCGATTACCTCAAGGCGCGCTTGAAGGAGATGCTCGGTCTGTCGGCCGCCTCTCCGATGCTCGCCAGGGTCGAGCTGGCAGGCTGATTCCGCCAGCGTTTCGTAGCTTCCGGTTGTCATCGGGTATCGCTATGATCCTCCTCACCAAATCTGGATTTCTTGAGGGGATATTCATGGCACTGCGAACCATTGGCCTGACCACGGCCGTCCTGTTGCTCGCCGCCTGCGGCAGCGACGAGAAGACCTATACGGTCAAGGATGCGGACACCGGCGAGACCACCACGGCCACGGTCAGCGAGGATGGCGACCAGTCGCGTATTGTCGTCCAGGGCGAGGACGGCAAGACCGCTACCGTCATCACCGGCGGGGGTGGCGAGGCGCCCAAGGATCTGCCGCCCTATGCGCCGCTTTATCCGGGCGCCAAGATCACGCACACCATGGCCGGCATGAGCGCTGACGGCACGGGAGGCATGGTTGGCCTGGAAACCGGCGACTCCGCCGACAAGGTCGCGGCCTTCTACAAGGAGAAGTTCGCCGCGTCGGGTCTTAAGGAAACGATGGACGCCAACATGAACGGTACCCGGATGCTGTCGATTGGTGAGCCGGGCGGTAAGGGTGGTGCGGCGGTCGTGATCACGCCAGGCGATGGCGGCACGACGCAGGTGCAGATCACCTACGGCCAGAACAAGGGCTGACATTATCGTTCGGACCTGCACGTTGCGGGCAAACAACCGGCGCCGGAATCCAGGGATTCCGGCGCCGGTCTCGTTCTAGGCGGCTGTCCGGCGGCGGGACACCGCCCCGGCGGGGGGGCGGCCTGCGGGCCGCGGGGGGGGGTCAGATGACGCCGGCGAGCGTCAGGATCATCAGCGAGCCGACGCCGGCCGACATGGTGCCATAGAGCAGATAGCTCAGCACCCTGCCACGACGGTCCAGATCCTGCGGCAGGAACACCCGGTTGGCCATCGCCATGCGGGTGACATGCGTCAGAAATGCCACCACCAGCAGGAGGCCGGCACCAAGAGCCAGAAGAAAGGCGGCTTCAGCCATTGCGATACTCCCCACATCTTGTGCGGGGTCATGTCCGCCCCGTTGCCCGCGAGGTTAACACATTCTGACCATGAGGCAAGATGTCGCGCGACAGGGCGTCGCCTGGCGGGTGGCGGGGTGGGTTCAGGCGGCGCTGGCGGGGGCGAGGCTCCGCAATGCGCGCCAGACCACCTCCGGCGTCGCTGGCATGTCGATCGGCTGGCCGTCGAGCGCGTCGATGATGGCGTTCATCACCGCCGCCAGCACGCCGATGGTGCCGGCCTCGCCGCAGCCCTTCACCCCCAGCGGGTTGTTGGGGTTGGGCACCGGGTGGGTCGAGAAGTCGATGGCGGGCATCATCCCACATTCTCCAAGTAAGTCGCTGATTTCGCTGTCGTAATCGTGATATTTCGCATATAAATCATGGCGTTGACGGCTGCGAGGGGCGCGTTTCATGGATCACCTGGAGGGTGCGGGCTTGGCGCGGGGAGATCGGGTT
>CAUJIW010000023.1 GCA_963205175.1 Pseudomonadota bacterium | reverse complement strand
TGACCTGCTCGTAGCGTTCGGGGTCGTAGCCGTTGCCGAGGAAGTCGCTGGCCGGGCGGGTGTACCAGGCGTCGGCGCCGTCGGCTTTCACCGCCTCGACGATGCGGGCGTTGACCGCCGCGTCCTGCAGCACCGCGCCGGTCGCCTTCTCGACGAACACGGTGATCGGCACGCCCCAGGCGCGCTGGCGCGACAGCACCCAGTCTGGCCGGCCCTCGACCATGGCGCGGATGCGGTTCTTGCCCGCCGCCGGGACGAAGCGGGTGGCCTCGATGGCCGCCAGCGCCTTGTCGCGCAGGTTCGTCTTGCTCATCGAAACGAACCACTGCGGCGTGCAGCGGTAGATCAGCTTGGCCTTGGAGCGCCACGAATGCGGGTAGCTGTGGCGCAGCTCGCCGGCCGCCAGCAGCGCGCCGCGTTCGGCCAGTGCCGCACACACCGGGCCGTCCTTGGCGTTGACCTTGTAGACGTGGTTGCCGCCGACCACCGGCCAGTCGGCGAGATAGCTGCCGTCCGGCTGGACGACGAATTTGGGGCCGATGTCGTGGGCCTGGCAGAGGTAGAAGTCGTCCTCGCCATGGTCGGGCGCCTGGTGCACCAGGCCGGTGCCGGCCTCGGTGGTGACGAAGTCGCCGGCCAGCAGCGGCCGCGGCTCGTCGAAGAACGCCGACAGGCCCTTGAACGGATGTTCGGCGACGGCGCCTTCGAGGTCGGTGCCCTTGAAGTGCAGCGCCGGCTGCAGGTGGACCAGGCCGGTGCGCTCCTTGAACGCGCCGATCAGGGCCTCGGCGACGACCAGCTTGTGGCCTTCGCCCTCCAGCAGCACATAGTCGATGTCGGCGCCATAGGCGAGCGCCCGGTTGACCGGGATGGTCCAGGGCGTCGTGGTCCAGATCACCGCTTTGGCACCCACCAGCTCGGGGCGCTTGGGGGCGGCGACGATCGGGAAGGCGACGTCGATGGTGGTGGACGTCACGTCCTCATATTCGACTTCCGCCTCGGCCAGCGCGGTCTTTTCGACCGGCGACCACATCACCGGCTTGGCGCCGCGATACAGGCTGTCGTCCATGGCGAACTTCAACAGCTCGCCGACGATGGTCGCCTCGGCGTCGAAAGCCATGGTGGTGTAGGGGTTGTCCCAGTCGCCGGTGACGCCCAGCCGCTTGAACTGGGCCCGCTGCACGTCCAGCCAGTGGGCGGCGTAGGCGCGGCACTCGGCACGGAAGGCGGTGGGGTCCACCTCGTCCTTGTTCTTGCCCTTCTTGCGGTACTGCTCCTCGATCTTCCACTCGATCGGCAGGCCGTGGCAGTCCCAGCCCGGCACGTAGGGCGCGTCCTTGCCCATCATCTGCTGCGAGCGGACGATGACGTCCTTCAGCACCTTGTTCATGGCGTGGCCGATGTGGATGTCGCCGTTGGCGTAGGGCGGCCCGTCGTGGAGGATGAACTTCGGCCGGCCGGCGGCGGTGTCGCGCAGGCGCTGGTAGAGGTTGAGCCCCTCCCAGCGTTCCAGCCACTTGGGCTCCTGCTGGGCAAGCCCCGCCTTCATCGGGAAGTCGGTTTTCGGCAGGAACACGGTGGCGCGATAGTCGGCCTTCGCGGCCTCGGGGGTTTCCGGTTTCTCGGGGGTGTCGGTCATGTGGCAGTCACTTCAGGCTTGAAGGAAATGGGGTGCAGGGCGAAGGGTTCCCGGTCCCGCTGATGTGTCGGCACGACGCATCAGGAGGCCGGGCCGGTAATTCGCCTGAAGAGTCCGAACCCACGCATGGCGGCGCTTGTAGCCGCGCGCCCGCCCCCTGTCGAGACGGGGCGCGCGGCGACAGGCCGGAGCTGGCCGGTGCACGGCCGGCGGGCGCGCGTCAGTCGCGGCCCAGCGCTTCGAGAATCTGGCAATCGGCGACCGCGCCGTGGCCGCACTGGTCGACCATGGCGGTGAGGGCCGCCTCCAGGCTGGCCAGCTGGCGGATCTTGTCGCGTACAGCGTCGCGGTGCTGGCGGGCGATGCGGTCGATGTCGGCGCACGGCTGGCCGGGGCGGTCGCTCATGTCGAGCAGGGCGCGGATGTCGTCGATGCCGAAGCCGAGGTCGCGGGCGCGGCGGATGAACCCCAGCCGGTCCACCGCCGCCTCGCCGTAGAGCCGGCGGCCGTTGCCGCCGCGCGGCGGCGTCGGCAGCAGGCCGATCTCCTCATAGTAGCGGATGGTCGGCACCTTGACCGCGGTCCGGCGCGACAGCGCGCCGATGGCCATGCCGCCGGCGTGTCGCGGGGCGGGAGGTTGCGCTGCCGGGGTTGTGGACATCCGCAGTTTCTCCTTGATCCTCTAGTCACTGGAGGATGTAGGCTGCACCCGACTCAAGTCCAGCAGAGGAAGTGTCGATGTCCGGTTCCTGTTCCGCGTCTCCCCGCGCCCCCGAGGCCGGCGCTGTCGTCGAGGCCGGCGCTGGCGCCCAAGCGGCGTCCGGCTGCGGCTGCCACCAGGGCACCGTGCGCTTCGATGGCGCCAGCCGCGCCTACAAGACGATCCTGTGGGTCATCATCCTGCTCAACGCGGGCATGTTCCTGGTGGAGATCGTCGCCGGCGTCGCGGCGGGCTCGATGGCGCTGCAGGCGGATTCGCTCGACTTCGCCGGCGACGCGCTGACCTACGGCTTGTCGCTGGCGGTGATCGGCATGGCGCCGGCGGTGCGCACGCGGGTGGCGCTGGTGAAGGGGGCGAGTCTCGGCATCGTCGCCGTCTATGTGCTGGGCGCCTCGTTGTGGCGGACCTTCGTGGCGGGCGTGCCGGAGGCGCTCACCATGGGTGTGGTCGGGGTGATGGCGCTGGCGGTCAATGTCGCCTCGGCGCTGCTGCTGCTGCGCTACAAGGACGGCGACGCCAATGTCCGCTCGGTGTGGCTGTGTTCGCGCAACGACGCCATCGGCAATGTCGCGGTGCTGGCGGCGGCCGGGGTGGTGGCGCTGACGGCGACCCGCTGGGCCGATCTTGCCGTCGCCTGCGTCATGGCCGGGCTGTTCCTGTCCACCTCATGGCAGGTGGTGCGCGCGGCGCGGCGTGAACTGGCGGACGAGGCGGCCACCGCCGGCCATTCCCACGATCATGGCCAGCCGCACGGTCATGACCACGGGCACGGTCATGCCCATGGCCCTGGCCACGCTCACAGCGTGTAGCCGCCGTCGACGCCGAGGCTGGCGCCGGTGATGCTGCGCGCGGCGTCCGACAGCAGGAAGGCGATCTGGCCGGCGATTTCCGCCGCGCTGGCGTAGCGGCCGAGCGGCGTCGCCATTGCCGCCATGGCGTCGAAGGCGGCCCGCTCGCTGCCGTGCTCGGCCACCAGCGCCTGGAAGAAGTCCATGGTCCGCCAGATCGGCGTCTCGACGCCGCCGGGCAGGATGGCGTTGACGCGGATGTTGTCCGGCGCGCCTTCCTTGGCTGCCACCCGGGCCAGCTGCAGCACCGCCGCCTTGGAGGCGCCATAGGCGCCGACGCCGGGCTCGGCCTTGATGGCGGAGGCCGACGACACCACCACCACGGCGCCGCCGCGGCCGCCGGCGCGGATCAGCCGCAGGCCGGTCTGCAGGGTGAGGAACACACCATCGAGGTTGACCGCCAGCACCCGTCGCCAGGCCGCGAACGTCATCTCGGTGATGGCACCGGCGTCGGAAATGCCGGCATTGGCCACCACCTGGTCGAGCCGGCCGAAGCGCCCGGCGATGGCGGCCTGTGTCTCGGCCCAGGCGGTGGGGTCGCTGACGTCCTGCACGCAGGTCAGCAGCGCCTCGGCGGGTAGCGGCAGGCGGCCGGCCAGTGCGGCGAGCCCGGCCCCGTCGCGGTCCACCAGCACCAGGCCGCCGGCGCCCTCGGCCGCCAGTCGCGCGGCGGTGGCGGCGCCGATGCCGGAGGCCGCGCCGGTGACCAGGGCGACGGGAGAGGCGGACGGGGCTGCGATCGCCGGTCTCAGGCGGCCACCAGCCCCAGCTTCTCGAACAGCGCGGTGTCGCGGTTCTCCAGCGGGTTGGGGGTGGTCAGCAGCTTCTCGCCATAGAAGATCGAGCTGGCGCCGGCCATGAAGCACAGCGCCTGCAGCTCGTCGGACATGGTCTCGCGGCCGGCCGACAGGCGGACCACCGACTTCGGCATGGTCAGGCGGGCCACCGCGATGGTGCGCACGAACTCCAGCCCCTCGATTTCCGGCGTGCCCTCCAGCGGCGTGCCCTTGACCTGCACCAGCCGGTTGATCGGCACCGAGTTGGGGTGGTTGGGCAGGGTGGCCAGCGCCACGATCATGCCGACCCGGTCCTCGCGGCTTTCGCCCATGCCGACGATGCCGCCGGAGCAGACGTTGATGCCGGCCTCGCGGACATGGCCCAGCGTCTCCAGCCGCTCGTCGAAGGTGCGGGTGGAGATGATCTCGCCATAATATTCCGGCGAGGTGTCGAGGTTGTGGTTGTAATAGTCGAGGCCGGCGTCCTTCAGCCGCTGGGCCTGATAGGCCTCCAGCATGCCCAGCGTCACGCAGGCTTCCATGCCCAGCGACTTCACGCCCTCGACCATCTCGGCGACGGCATCGAGGTCCTTGTCCTTGGGGCGGGTCCAGGCCGCGCCCATGCAGAAGCGGGTGGCGCCGGCGGCCTTGGCGGCCTGGGCGCGCTCCATCACCACCGCGACGTCCATCAGCTTGTCGGCCTTCAGACAGACCTCCTTGGCGTATTTGGCCGACTGCGGGCAGTAGGCGCAGTCCTCCGCGCAGCCGCCGGTCTTGATCGACAGCAGCTGCGAGCGCTGCACGGCGTTGGGGGTGTGGAACTGCCGGTGCAGCGTCTGGGCGTCATAGACGAGGTCGAGGAACGGCCGGTCGAACAGGGCGCGGACTTCCTCGCGGGTCCAGTCGTGGCGGACGGCGGCGAAGGGTGAGTCGGTCATGGGCGCACGCTCCATCGTGAATGTCGGACGGGTTCGCGTAGCGGCAAGGGGGGCGGGGGTCAACGCCCGCGATGGAGGGGGGGCGCCCTAGCGGGCGCTGATGCAGGGGGGCGCTGCCGGGCGCTGATGGAGGGTGCGCCCTAGCGGGCGCTGGGTAAGCGGCCGCGCGCGTAGTGCGGCTGGCGGAGGATCTTCAGCGCGGTGGCGCAGTCGGCGCTGATCTGGGCCTTCAGCGCATCAAGGCCGGGGAACTTGCGCTCAGGCCGGATGAACTCCACCAGTTCGACGCGGATGTTCTGGCCGTACAGATCGCCGGCGAAATCGAACAGGTGCAGCTCCAGCAGCTCGCGTGGCGGCTGGAAGGTGGGGCGCAGGCCGATGTTGGCGATGCCGTCGACCACCCGGCCATCCGCCAGCACGGCGCGGGTGGCGTAGACGCCGAAGCGCGGCCGCTGATAGTCGCCGAGGTCGAGGTTGGCGGTGGGAAAGCCGATGGTGCGGCCGCGCTGGTCGCCCGCCGTCACCGTGCCCTCGATCACCCACCAGTGGCCCAGCAGCTCGGCGGCCTCGAACGGCGCGCCGTCGGTGAGCTTGTGGCGAATCAGCGTCGAGGAGATGGCGGCGTCGGCGCCGGCGATCACCGGATCAACGATGGACACGGCGACATCACGCGCGATGCCCAGTGCCTGCAGCGTCGCGGTGGTGCCCGAGCGGCCCTTGCCGAAGGTATAGTCGTAGCCGGCGACGACGCCCCTGATCCGCAGCCGGTCGCACAGCACGGACTGGAAGAAGGCCTCCGGCGACAGTGCCGCCAGGTCGGCGTTGAAGGGAATCGCCACCAGGGCGTCGACGCCGAAGGCCTCCCACAGGCGGGCGCGCTCGGCGAAGCTGGTGAGCTGGAACGGTGGCAGGTCGGGCTTGAAGAAGCGCGCGGCGTGGGGATCGAAGGTGACCACCAGCAGTGGCGCCTCCAGCGTGCGCGCCAGCCGCCGGGCCTCGCCGACCACGCGCTGGTGGCCGCGATGCACGCCGTCGAAATTGCCCAGTGCGGCAACGCCGCCGACCAGATGGTCGGGCACCGCTTCCTGCCCAGTAATCAGATCCATGATCTTCGTGTCCGTTTTGCCGGTCTATAGGGGCAGGGTGGCGCGCCGCCAAGCCTTCGATGTGCATGGTGTCTCACGGTCACGACGCGCTTAACCGAATTTTTAGGGGCCGGCGATAGGTTCAGCCCAACCGGGAAGACGAGTCTGACCGGAAGTGTATCGCAACCGAATTAAGCGGGTGAACCATGGCCGTCGACTTCGCAATGCCGATTCTGATCGTGGATGACTACAAGACCATGCTTCGAATTGTGCACAATCTGCTCAAACAGATCGGGTTTGAGAATATCGACGAGGCCACTGACGGCTCGATGGCGCTGACCAAGATGCGGCGCAAGAAGTATGCGCTGGTGATTTCCGACTGGAACATGGAGCCGATGACCGGCTACGAGTTGCTGAAGGAAGTCCGCGCCGACGCCGAGCTGAAGACGACGCCGTTCATCATGGTCACCGCCGAGTCGAAAACCGACAACGTGATCGCCGCCAAGAAGGCCGGCGTGAACAACTACATCGTCAAGCCGTTCAACGCCCAGACGCTCAAGCAGAAACTCAGCGCCGTGCTCGGCGACTTCTGAGGTCGCCGGCAAGCCCGAGTGTTCGCGAACCGCCCCACGGGGCGGTTCTTGCGTTTGGCGGGACTTTTGCGGGCCGTATGGGGGCAAAACCCGTCGTCATGTCGGCGGTATCCGCCGAATGATGTAGATAGTGGCGACCGGTGCGTCACGATGCCGGAACCGGGCGTGGCAATCGTGGCCTCGCGCAAGTGACAGGATGTGAGACCCGCGTGCGACCATTGTCCGATTCTTCGGCCAGCAGCCTTGCGACCCCGGGCAATTCGGTCTATGCGGTCGCCGGTTTAGGCATGACGTAACGTCAGCCTACGTTCTTTCTTTGGCAGCTAGGCTAGGGGCTCCCATGGCACGCAAGAAAATTGCTCTCATCGGCAGCGGCATGATCGGGGGCACGCTTGCCCATCTGATCGGCCTCAAGGAACTCGGCGACGTGGTGATGTTCGACATCGCCGACGGTCTGCCCCAGGGCAAGTCGCTCGACATCGCCCAGTCGGCGCCGGTCGACGGCTTCGACGCCAGCCTGTCGGGCGCCAGCGACTACAAGGCGATCAAGGGCGCCGACGTCTGCATCGTCACCGCCGGCGTGCCGCGCAAGCCGGGCATGAGCCGCGACGACCTGCTGGGCATCAACCTGAAGGTCATGAAGTCGGTCGGCGAAGGCATCCGGAAATATGCCCCCAAGGCCTTCGTGATCTGCATCACCAACCCGCTCGATGCGATGGTGTGGGCGCTGCGCGAATTCTCCGGCCTGCCGCACAACATGGTGGTGGGCATGGCCGGCGTGCTGGACTCCGCCCGCTTCCGCCACTTCCTGGCCGACGAGTTCAAGGTGTCGATCAAGGACGTCACGGCCTTCGTGCTGGGCGGCCACGGCGACACCATGGTGCCGCTGACCCGCTACTCGACCGTCGCCGGCATCCCGGTGCCGGATCTGGTCAAGATGGGCTGGACCACCCAGGAGAAGCTGGACAAGATCGTCCAGCGCACCCGTGACGGTGGCGCCGAGATCGTCGGCCTGCTCAAGACCGGCTCGGCCTATTATGCTCCGGCCGCCTCGGCGGTGCAGATGGCGGAAAGCTATCTGAAGGACCAGCGCCGTCTGCTGCCCTGCGCGGCCTACCTTGATGGTCAGTATGGCGTGAAGGACACCTATGTCGGCGTGCCGGTGATCATCGGCGGCAACGGCGTCGAGAAGGTGGTCGAGATCGAGCTGAAGGCGGCCGAAAAGAAGATGTTCGACAACTCGGTTGGCGCCGTGCTCGGCCTGGTCGACGCGTGCAAGAAGATCGACCCGTCGCTGGCCGGTGGTAAGGCGGCTGCGGGCGGTAAGGCTGTGAAAGCCGCCTCTGGCGGCAAGGCTGTGAAAGCCGCCAAGCCGGCGAAGAAGGCCGCGGCGCCCAAGGTCGCCGCAGCGCCGGCGGCGCCGAAGAAGCGCGGTCGTCCGCCCAAGAACAAGGCCTGAGCCGATTTTGCATGACCGCTCCGGTGGCCCGCGCGGGTCACCGGCGGGTTTTTAAAGGAGCAGTTCTCCCATGAACATTCATGAGTATCAGGCCAAGCAGTTGCTGGCCAAGTTTGGAGCGCCGGTCGCCAAGGGCGTCGTGGCGTTCACCGTCGAGGAGGCGGTCGAAGGCGCCAAGACGCTGCCGGGGCCGATCTATGTCGTGAAGTCGCAGATCCACGCCGGTGGCCGCGGCAAGGGCAAGTTCGTCGGTCTGCCGCCGGAGGCCAAGGGTGGCGTGCGCGTCACCAAGTCGGTCGAGGAAGTCGGTCTGGCCGCCGCCGAGATGCTGAACCGTGTGCTGGTGACGCACCAGACCGGTCCGGCCGGCAAGGAAGTCAAGCGCCTCTACATCGAGGACGGCTGCGACATCGCCAAGGAATATTACCTGTCGCTGCTGGTGGATCGCGCCACCGGCCATGTCGCCGTGGTCGCCTCGACCGAGGGCGGCATGGACATCGAGGAAGTCGCCGAGCACACGCCGGAGAAGATCCTCACCATCGACATCGATCCGGCCACCGGCCTGATGCCCTACCACGCGCGCAAGTATGCGTACGCCATGGGCTTCAAGGGCGAGGCCAACCGCCAAGCGCAGGACACGCTGGCAAAGCTGTACGCGGCCTTCGTCGCCACCGACGCCTCGATGCTGGAAGTCAACCCGCTGGTGCTGACCGCCGAGGGCAACATCCGCGTCCTCGACGCCAAGATGAGCTTCGACTCGAACGCGCTGTACCGCCACCCGGACGTGGTCGAGCTGCGCGACCTCGATGAAGAGGACCCGGCGGAAATCGAGGCCTCGAAGTACGACCTCGCCTACATCAAGCTCGACGGCAACATCGGCTGCATGGTCAACGGTGCCGGTCTGGCCATGGCCTCGCTCGACATCATCAAGCTGTCGGGCGGCGAGCCCGCGAACTTCCTCGATGTCGGCGGTGGCGCCAGCAAGGAGAAGGTGACCGCGGCGTTCAAGATCATCCTCTCCGATCCCAACGTCGAGGGCATCCTGGTCAACATCTTCGGCGGCATCATGCGCTGCGACATCATCGCCGAGGGCGTGGTGGCGGCGGCTCGTGAACTGGAGCTGAAGGTGCCGCTGGTGGTCCGTCTGGAGGGCACCAACGTCGAGCTGGGCAAGAAGATCATGGCCGAGTCCGGCCTGGCCATCGTGCCGGCGGACGATCTGGGCGACGCGGCGGCGAAGATCGTCGCGGAAATCAACAAGGCGAAGGCGGCGTAACCATGTCGATCCTGATCAACAAAGACACCAAGGTCATCTGCCAGGGCTTCACCGGCAAGCAGGGCACCTTCCACTCCGAACAGGCGATCGCCTACGGCACCAAGATGGTCGGCGGCACCGCCCCGGGCAAGGGTGGTTCCACCCACCTCGGCCTGCCGGTGTTCGACACCGTCGCCGAGGCCAAGGACAAGACCGGCGCCGACGCGTCGGTGATCTATGTGCCGCCGCCGGGCGCGGCCGACGCCATCCTGGAGGCGATCGACGCCGAGATCCCGCTGGTGGTGTGCATCACCGAGGGCATTCCGGTGCTCGACATGGTCCGCGTCAAGCGCGCCCTGGCCGGCTCCAAGACCCGTCTGGTCGGCCCCAACTGCCCCGGCCTGCTGACGCCGGGCGAGTGCAAGATCGGCATCATGCCGGGCAACATCTTCTCCAAGGGTTCAGTCGGCGTGGTTTCCCGCTCCGGCACCCTGACCTATGAAGCGGTGTTCCAGACCACCGCGGTCGGGCTGGGCCAGACCACGGCGGTCGGCATCGGTGGTGACCCGGTCAACGGCACCAACTTCATCGACGTGCTGGAGATGTTCCTCGCCGACGAGGCCACCAAGCAGATCATCATGATCGGCGAAATCGGTGGCGACGCGGAAGAGAATGCCGCCGAGTTCATCAAGTCGGAAGCCAAGAAGGGCCGCAAGAAGCCGATGGTTGGCTTCATCGCTGGCCGTACGGCGCCTCCGGGCCGCCGCATGGGCCATGCCGGCGCCATCGTTTCCGGTGGCAAGGGCAAGGCGGAAGACAAGATCGAGGCCATGCGCTCGGCCGGTATCGCCGTCGCGGACAGCCCGGCCCAGCTCGGCACGACCCTGATGGACGTGCTCAAGGGCTAAATAAACTGAAAAAATTTGGTTTGCGTTAGGGGAGCGCAAACCAAATATGGTTAAGGGCCGTCCATGGTGCGCCTGTCGAGCCATGGACGGCCGTTTTGATGACGACAGGCCCGGTCTTGGCGGCAACGGTGCAAGAGCCGCAACGCAGGGAGCGAAGTCGCAATGGGCTACGAAGCCGATCTTCCCCACCAGATTGAAGGCGTCAGTGCCGCCTTCGTAGAGTCGCTCTACGCAAAATTCCTCAATGATCGCAATTCGGTAGACCCGAGCTGGCAGGCCTATTTCGCCGGTCTGGAGTCGGTTGCCGGTGGCGGGAGCACCGCGCCGTCGTGGCAGCGGGCCAACTGGCCGCTGACGCCGGACGATGCGCTGACCGCCGGGCTCGATCCGACCAGGATGCAGCTGGAACCGAAGCCCGCCAAGGGCAAGGCGGCGGCGCCCGCCGCTGCCGGCGTCTCGGCGGAGGACATCCAGCGTGCCGCCAACGACACGCTGCAGGCCTACACCATGATCCGCACCTTCCGGGTGCGCGGCCATCTCGCGGCGACGCTGGACCCGCTGGGTCTGGAAAAGCGCGAACAGCATCCCGAGCTCGACCCGAGCCACTTCGGCTTCGGCCCGGCCGACCTCGACCGCCCGGTCTATCTCGGCGGCCTGCTGGGGCTGGAGCGCGCCACCATCCGCGAGGTGCACGCCATCCTGCTGCGCAACTACTGCGGCAACATCGGCGTCGAGTACATGCACATCAACGACCTGGAAGAGCGTCGCTGGATCCAGGCCAAGATGGAAGGCGCCGAGAAGGACATCAGCTTCTCGCCGCAGGGCAAGCTCGCCATTCTCAACAAGCTGATCGAGGCGGAGTCGTTCGAGAAGTTCCTGGGCCGCAAATATGTCGGCACCAAGCGCTTCGGTCTCGACGGCGGCGAGGCGATGGTGCCGGCGCTGGAGTCGATCATCAAGGTCGGCGGCGCGCTGGGCGTCAAGGAAGTGGTGATCGGCATGCCGCACCGCGGCCGCCTCAACGTGCTCACCAACGTGATGCAGAAGCCGTTCCGCCAGCTGTTCCACGAATTCGCCGGCGGCTCGTCGCAGCCCGACGACGTCGGCGGCTCGGGCGACGTGAAGTACCACCTCGGCACCTCGACCGACCGTGGCTTCGACGGCAACATGGTGCACCTGTCGCTGACCCCCAACCCGTCGCACCTGGAAGCGGTGAACCCGGTGGTGCTGGGCAAGGTCCGCGCCAAGCAGTTCGCCCGCGGCGACAAGAGCCGCTCGGAAGTGCTGCCGCTGCTGCTGCATGGTGACGCGGCGTTCGCCGGCCAGGGCATCATCGCCGAGTGCTTCGGCTTCTCCGGCGTGCCGGGCTACAACACCGGCGGCACCATCCACTTCATCGTCAACAACCAGGTGGGCTTCACCACCTCGCCGAAGTTCGCGCGTTCGTCGCCCTATCCGTCGGACGTGGCGAAGATGGTGCAGGCGCCGATCTTCCACGTGAACGGCGACGATCCCGAGGCGGTGACCTTCGCCACCAAGATCGCCACCGAATACCGCCAGACCTTCAAGCGCGACGTCGTCATCGACATGTGGTGCTACCGCCGGTTCGGCCACAACGAGTCCGACGAGCCGAGCTTCACCCAGCCGCGCATGTACGCCGCGATCAAGAAGCACCCGTTCGTCTCCACCGTTTATGCCGAGCGGCTGAAGGCCGAGGGCGTCGCCACCGACGAGCTGGTCAAGGCGATGGAGGACAAGTACATCGCCCACCTTGAGGACGAGTTCGAGGCGGCCAAGGGCTACAAGCCCAACAAGGCCGAGTGGTTCGAGGGGCGCTGGGCCGGCCTGCATCGGCCGACCGAGGATCTGGGCAGCCGTCGCGGCGCCGAGACCGGCGTGCGCGAGGACGTGCTCCAGGAGATTGGCAAGCAACTGACCTCCTGGCCCAAGGACTTCGACATCCACAAGACGCTGGCGCGCGTGCTCGCCGCCAAGGCCGAGATGTTCAAGACCGGCGAGGGGCTGGACTGGGCGACCGCCGAGGCGCTGGCTTTCGGCACCCTGCTGAAGGAAGGCTATGGCGTGCGCCTGTCCGGGCAGGACTGCGGCCGCGGCACTTTCAGCCATCGCCACGCGGTGTTCGTCGACCAGAAGACCGAGAGGCGGCACGTGCCGCTGGTCGAGGTCAGTCCGTGGTTCGAGGTGCTGGACAGCCCGCTGTCGGAATATGGCGTGATGGGCTACGAGTATGGCTACTCGCTGGCCGAGCCTAACTGGCTGGTGCTGTGGGAAGGCCAGTTCGGCGACTTCGCCAACGGCGCCCAGATCATGATCGACCAGTTCCTGTCGTCGGGCGAGAACAAGTGGCTGCGGGCCTCGGGTCTGGTGCTGCTGCTGCCGCACGGCTACGAGGGCCAGGGGCCGGAACACTCGTCGGCGCGGCCGGAGCGTTATCTGCAGCTCTGCGCGGAAGACAACATGCAGGTCGCCAACTGCACGACGCCGGCCAACTATTATCACATCCTGCGCCGTCAGTTGCACCGCACGTTCCGCAAGCCGCTGGTGATCTTCACGCCCAAATCGCTGCTGCGCCACAAGAAGGCGGTGTCGCGGCTGGCGGAGTTCGCCGAGGGCTCGCAGTTCCACCGCGTGCTGTTCGATGATGCCGAGATCGGCACCGCCTCGACCGTCAAGCTGAAGCCGGACAGCAAGATCACCAAGCTCGTGCTATGCACCGGCAAGGTCTATTTCGACCTGCTGGAGGAGCGCGACGCGCGCGGCCAGACCGACACCTACATCCTGCGCGTGGAGCAGCTCTATCCGTTCCCGGCGGCAGCGGTGGCGGAGGTGGTCTCCCGCTTCAAGAACCTGAAATCGGTGGTGTGGTGCCAGGAAGAGCCGCAGAACATGGGCTACTGGACCTTCATCAACCCCTACATCGAGCAGGTGCTGGTGGACAGCAAGTGCGCCGTGTCGCGCCCCGTCTACGCGGGTCGCCCGGCCGCGGCGTCGACCGCCACCGGTTTTGCCAAACGTCATGCGCAAGAGCAGGCCCGGCTGGTCGCCGAGGCCCTCGACGCCTAATTTTCCGAGAAGGAGCGAGTACCCATGGCTACGGACGTCAAGATTCCGACGCTCGGCGAATCCATCAGCGAGGCAACGGTTGCCGACTGGCTCAAGAAGGTTGGCGACTACGTCAACCAGGACGAGCCGATCGCCAGCCTGGAGACCGACAAGGTCGCCGTCGAACTCAACGCGCCGGTCGCCGGCGTGCTGACCGCCATTTCCGCCCAGCCCGGTGACACGGTCGAGGTCGGTGCCATCGTCGCCCAGATCGACGAGACCGCCAAGGCCGGCGCTGCCGCCGCCGCTCCGGCTCCGGTTGCCGCCGCTCCGGCTCCGGCCGCCGCCACTCCGGCCCCGGCTGCCGCGCCGGCTCCGGCCGCCGCCCCGGCGGCGCCCGGTCAGCCGCTGTCGCCGGCGGTGCGCAAGATCGTCGAGGACTACAACCTTGACCCGGCCTCGATCACCGGCACCGGCAAGGACGGCCGTCTGACCAAGGACGACGTGCTCTCGGCCATCGAGAAGGGCACCGCCCGCACGCTGGCGCCGCGCGCCGTCGCCACCGCGGCCGTCGCCGCTGCTGTCGCGACCCCGGCGGCGCCCGCGCGCGCCGAGGAGCGGGTGAAGATGACCCGCCTGCGCCAGACCATCGCGCGCCGCCTGAAGGAGGCGCAGAACACCGCGGCCATGCTCACCACCTTCAACGACGTCGACATGTCGGCGGTCATCGAGGCGCGCGAGAAGTACCGCGACCTGTTCGAGAAGAAGCACAACATCCGTCTGGGCTTCATGGGCTTCTTCACCAAGGCGGTGTCGCTGGCGCTGAAGGAAATCCCGGCGGTCAACGCCTCGATCGAGGGCGACGAGATCGTCTACCGCAACTATGCCGACATCGGCATGGCGGTCTCCACGCCGCAGGGCCTGGTGGTGCCGATCGTCCGCAACGCCGACAAGCTGAGCTTCGCCGACATCGAGAAGACCATCGCCGACATGGGCAAGCGCGGCCGCGACGGCCAGCTCAAGCTGGAGGAGTTGCAGGGCGGCACCTTCACCATCACCAACGGCGGCGTGTTTGGCTCGATGCTGTCGACGCCGATCCTGTCGGCGCCGCAGTCGGGCATTCTCGGCCTGCACCGCATCGAGGACCGCCCGGTGGTGCGCAACGGCCAGATCGTCATCCGGCCGATGATGTACCTGGCGCTGTCCTACGACCACCGCATCATCGACGGCCGCGAGGCGGTCACCTTCCTGGTGCGCGTCAAGGAGGCCATCGAGGATCCGACCCGGCTGCTGCTGGACATGTAGGCGCCGTTATCGGCGGCCACGGTCGACCAAGGCGGCGGGGCAAGACCCCGCCGTTTTGCGTTAACGCCGGGTACACGCGATGGCGGCATGGTGAAACGGATGTCCCGGAGTTATGCTACGGGCAGGACAGGGCAAAGAGGTGGCGATGACAGGCGCGGAAGCGGATATAGCTCAGGCGGCGCTGGACTGGCTGGACAACCGGTGGTGGGGTGTGGTCGGCCAGTTCACCGAGCTGACCAGCCGGCTGTCGTGGCTGCACCTGCTGTCGGCGCTGGTGCTGGCGCTGGTCGCCTACCGGCTGTACCGGCCGCAAGGCGCCGGGCGCACCGGCTTGCGCGACGCCATCGCCTACATCCTGCCCAAATCGGTCTATCTCCACCCGTCGTCGATCGTCGACTACAAGATATTCCTGTTCAACCTGTTGTTCCGGCCGGCCGGGCTGATGCTGTCCTTCCTCACCACCGGCTTCATCGGCTGGGGCGTCGCCGGGCTGGCGCGCCAGCTGATCGGCCCGGCGCCGGTGCAGTTCGAGGCCGGTCCGGTATCGATGGTGGTGCTCGGGCTGCTGATGGCGCTGGCCTATGATCTGGGCACCTACGTCACCCACCGGCTGACCCACACGGTGCCGGTGCTGTGGGCCTTCCACCGCGTGCACCACAGCGCCGAGGTGCTCAACCCGGTGACGCTGTTCCGCAAGCACCCGGTCTACGACGCGCTCGGCCGCTGGATCGACGCGCTGGTGGCCGGGCCGCTGCTGGGGGTGATCGTTTATTTCTGGTCATCCGACGTCGCCTTGAAGGTGGGCACCACGGTGGCGGTGATCTTCACCCTGTTCAACTTTGTCGGCGGCAACCTGCGCCATACCCACATCTGGCTGTCGTTCGGCCCGGTGCTGGGGCGCCTGCTCATCAGTCCGGCGCAGCACCAGATCCACCACAGCCTCGCCGAGCGGCACTGGAACAAGAACTATGGCGAGGTGTTCGCCATCTGGGACTGGCTGTTCGGCTCGCTCTACCTGCCGCGCGAGCGGGAAGAACTGCGCTTTGGCGTCACCGACGCGCCGGCCCAGCCGCACCCGACGCTGTGGCGGGCGATGGTCGAGCCGTTCCTCTATGCCTGGGCGCAGCTGCGGCCGGGTCGCCTGCCCGCGACGACGGCTGACTCGCCGCCGGCCGCCAGCACCACCGACCGGCCGGCGTCCTGAGTTGCGGCGTTGAGATGAACCGCGGCCTCTCGCTCTACCTGGACCTGATCCGGGTCTCCGCCGCCATTGTCGTGGTGCTCACCCACCTGGCCTACGACCGTTTCAGCGCCGGCATGCTCCATCCCTGGCGCGCTGTCGGCAACGACGCGGTGATGGTGTTCTTCGTGCTCTCCGGTCTCGTCATCGCCTATGCGGTGGAGACACGCGACCGCACCCTGCGCGACTATACGCTGTCGCGGATGGCGCGGCTGTGGTCGGTGGCGGTGCCGGCGATCCTGCTCACCGTCCTGCTCGACCAGACCGGCCGGGCGCTGAATCCGGTCGCCTACGAGGGCTGGTGGTACCAGGACAACAATCCGCTGCTGAAGCTGGTCAACGCGTTCACCTTCACCAACCAGATGTGGTTCACCTCCAACCGGCTGTTCACCAACGGGCCGTACTGGTCGCTGGGCTACGAGTTCTGGTACTACGCCATCTTCGCCGCCATGACCTTCCTCACTGGCGCGCGCCGCCGCTGGGCGGTGGCGCTGCTGTGTCTGGCGGTGGGGCCGAAGATTCTGGTGCTGTTCCCCGTCTGGCTGCTGGGCGTCTGGGTATGGCGGCGGATGAAGACACAGCCGGTGACGCCGGCGGCGGGCTGGGCGCTGTTCCTGGGTTCGGCGCTCGCCTACGCGCTGTTCCGGGCCTCGCCGCTGCCGCTGTTCCTCAAGGACTGGACCTACGCCACGCTGGGCGCGAGCAACACCTCGCTTTATCTCACCTATTCCGACGAGGTGCTGGCGAGCTACATCATCGGCCCGCTGGTGGCGGCTCACTTCATCGGCGCCGGCGCCATCGCCACCTCGCTGGAGCGGCTGCTGGCGCCGCTGGCGGGCGCCATCCGCTGGCTGGCCCAGTCCACCTTCGCCATCTACCTCGTCCACTATCCGCTGCTGCAGTGCCTGGCCAGCGTGGTGCCCTACGATCCCACCTCGCCGACCCAGGTGAGCCTGCTGCTGCTGGCGGTGCTGGCCGGCTGCATCGGCGTCGGCGTGGTGACCGAGCGGCGCCAGGGGGCGCTGCGGCGCTGGCTGGACCGGTTGAGCGCCCGCTGGCTGCCGGCGACGGCCCGCTGAAGGTCGGGCCCTGAAGGTCGGGCGCTGGGGGGTGGGCGGCCAACCGGCGGTTGCCCGGCCGCGCGGCCGGATTTTCTCAGCAAATGGTCGGGCACCGCGCGGAACGCCCTTTGCGCGACCGCGCAGGCGGGCTATGACGCGGCCATATTCCCCACAGCAGAACGAGGCAGACAATGGCATACGACTTCGACCTGGTGGTGATCGGCGCCGGCCCCGGTGGCTATGTCGCGGCCATTCGCGCGGCCCAGCACGGGCTGAAGGTCGCCTGCGTCGAGAAGCGCGGCACGCTGGGCGGCACCTGCCTCAACGTCGGCTGCATTCCCTCCAAGGCGCTGCTGCATGCCTCCGAGCTGTATGAGGAGGTCACCGGCGGCCACATGAAGACCTGGGGCATCGAGGCCAGCGCCAGGATCGACGTCGGCGCCATGATCGCCGAGAAGGACAAGGCGGTGAAGGAACTCACCGGCGGCATCGAGATGCTGTTCAAGAAGAACAAGGTGACCTGGCTGAAGGGCACCGGCCGCTTCCTCGAACCGCACAAGATCGAGGTCACCGGCGCCGACGGCGCCACCAGCACCGTCACCGCCAGGAACGCGCTGATCGCCACCGGCTCCGAGGTCGCCTCGCTGCCGGGCATCAAGATCGACGGCAAGGTGGTGATCTCCTCCACCGAGGCGCTGACCCTGCCCAAGGTGCCGGAGCACCTGGTGGTGATCGGCGGCGGCGTCATCGGCCTCGAGCTGGGCTCGGTGTGGCGCCGGCTGGGCGCCAAGGTGACGGTGGTCGAGTATATGGACCGGCTGACGCCGACCATGGACGCCGACCTGTCGAAGGAGCTGGAGAAGATCCTCAAGCGCCAGGGCATGGAGATCATGACCGCGACCAAGG
Source organism: Pseudomonadota bacterium (assembly GCA_963205175.1). Lineage (GTDB taxonomy): Bacteria > Pseudomonadota > Alphaproteobacteria > Sphingomonadales > Sphingomonadaceae > CAUJIW01. The sequence goes on along the minus strand of CAUJIW010000023.1, from coordinate 1,290 downwards.
TCGCCGAGGTCAAGGTGAAGAAGGCGGGCGCCACCGTGGTCGTCGAGCCGGCCAAGGGCGGCGCCGCCCAGGAGATCGCCTGCGACGTGGTGCTGATGTCGGTCGGCCGCCGGCCCTATCTCGACGGGCTGGGGCTGGAGAAGATCGGCGTCGGCCTCGACGAGCGCGGCCGGGTCCGCGTCGGTCACGACTTCGCCACCACCGTGCCGGGCGTCTGGGCCATCGGCGACGCCATTCCGGGGCCGATGCTGGCGCACAAGGCGGAAGACGAGGGCGTCGCCTGTGCCGACAACATCGCCGGCCTGAACGGCATCGTGAACCACGATGTCATCCCCTCGGTGATCTACACCATGCCGGAAGTGGCCAGCGTCGGCAAAACCGAGGAGGAACTGAAGGCGGCGGGCGTGGCCTACAAGGCCGGCAAGTTCCCCTTCCTCGCCAACAGCCGCGCCAAGGCCAACCGCGACACCGCCGGCTTCGTCAAGGTGCTGGCGGACGCCAAGACCGACCGGGTGCTGGGCGTGCACATCATCGGCTCGCTGGCCGGCACCATGATCGCCCAGGCGGCCCAGGCGATGGAGTTCGGCGCCTCCGCCGAGGACATCGCGCTGACCTGCCATGCCCACCCCACCCACCCGGAAGCGCTGAAGGAAGCGGCCATGGCCGCCTACAACGGCAAGCCGATCCACATCTGAGGGCGGGGCCGACGGGAGAGGGCGCGCGAGGACTCCGGGCGTCCGGGCCCGCGCGCGAGGACTTCGCGCATCCGGGGCAGCGCGCGACGACTCCGGGCGTCTGAGCGGCCCAGGGCTTGCAGCGGCCCGGCGTTTCCGGCGCCTCGGGCGTCCCGGCGGCACTTGAGACGCTGACGCGTCTGACGGACGCGCCGCGCCATCGCAACCGACACACGACATGGCCGGGCTCACGCCCGGTCCTGTGCGTTTGGGGGGATACCGATACTTTAAGGCAGCTCCGTCATGGCCGGGTTTGACCCGGCCATCCACGCGAACACCGTCCTCGCCGAAAGGGATGACCCGGTCCTGCGCGGTGCGGGGCATTCGGCGCACCGTCCTCGGTCATATGCGAGGAACAGGTATACTGTCCCCGAAAATGTCCCTGTCCCCGGAAATTCGCTCTGTCCCCGGAAATTCAAGGGTCGCGTCCGTCAAGGTGGTGTAATTTCGGCTGTGGCCGTGGGCCATCGTCAGGCGGCTTTGGCGGTGATGTGTAGGGGCTGATTTTCCTCCTCGATCATGGGTTGGTTGAGTTCGGCCATGCCTTCGATCTGCA
>CAUJIW010000022.1 GCA_963205175.1 Pseudomonadota bacterium | reverse complement strand
GGATATGGATGAAAGCGTGGGGGCCAAAACCGGCGACGGCCTGGCGGACGGTCTCGAAAATCGTCTGGGCGCGCGACATGGCCGGGTCCGTCTCCAGAGCCGGGCCGTCGCGGATGGTCCCGGACAGGGACATGCATCGCCAACGGGCGCAGGCTCGCTTCAAGGTCTGGCGCCGGCGACAGCGCCGGTCATCGGTTCCGCAGGTTAGTCGCCATTACTTGATGTTTCAAATAATATCGCGACCCACCCGGTCGAATATGTCGATACTCACGCCGCCAGCGCGCCCGCCTGCTCCAGCGTCGCCAGTGCGTCGGCCAGCGCCCGGCCGTCCTCGTCCGCCAGCGCCGCCTCGCGCAGCCGGGCAACGATGCCGGCGGCATCAGCATGACCGGCCAGCCGGTCGAGAACGCCCAGCACCAGGCCGAAATTGCGCAGGCCGCGTTCGTGGGTGTCGCTGTAGCCCTTCACCAGCCGCTGGCAGCGGGCGATCTCCAGCGCCAGTGCCGGATCGCGCGGTGCGTGGGTGGCGATGAGGTCGAGCCAGGCGGTGATGCGCCCCTGCTCCAGCTCGTAGCGCAGCGTCGCGCGGCGGAAGCGGCGCAGCCGGCCGAGCAGCCACAGCATGACAAACCAGCCGGTGCGGCTGGTGGTGACATGACGGCCGGCGCGGAAATAGGGCTCCAGCCAGTTGACCAGCGACGGTGAATTGAGGATCCGCCGCCCCCACGCCGCCGGCAGCGTCTCGCACACCTCCACCAGACGCGGATGCATGAACTCGGTGACGTCGATGATCTGGTCGGCGGCCGCCTTCACTTCCTGACGGACGCGCGCGAAGCGGCTGTCGCGGGTCTTGAGGTCGGCGACCCGGATGGTGTCCTCATAGGCCATCCACAGCGCCAGGCCGCGCGCCGTCTCGCGGGTCAGCGCCCAATCCTGCTCCGCGCTGTCGAGCGCCGCCACCGCCTTCAGGCGATCGAGGTAGAGGTCGGCATAGGCCGCATCCTGATAGTCCATCAGCTTGCGCACGCCCTCGACCGCGAAATAGCGCGCCGGCGCCGGCAGCTCCGCCATCACCCGATCATACAACCGGCGACCTGCCGCACTGCTCGGCTGGGCCGGCGTCTCGTCCGGCGTCGCCGGTTGCGGCACGCAGGCCGTCTGGGCTTCCGTGAAGCCGGCGGCGAACCCCTTGAGGTTGGAGGCGACCGCGACACCGGCCTTGCGGATCGCATGCTCGAACGCCTCGCGCGGGAACGGCAGGGCGCCGCTGCCGGCCAGCGCGCCGAACATCACCGAACTGATCACCGAGCCGGAGCGGTCGGTCGCGGCCTCCATGTCGAAGGCCACCAGCTGGCGGGCCTTTTTCGCCGCCGCCTCGATGATCTTGTCGGCGTTGCCGAGCCCGTTGCCCATCGCCGCCTTTTCCGACACCGCATAGACACGGTGGGTGGAGGTGATCAGCAGCGTGCGCGCCGGGCTGACCAGCCCGCGCAGCACCGCGCGGCCGCCTTCCATCAGTTCCGAGGCAATGACCACGTCGACGTTGCCGGGCACCGGCATCATCGCCAGCACCGGCTCGCGGCTCTCCGGCGCGGCGGCCTCGGGGAAGAGTTCGAGATAATAGACGGTGGCGCCGGTGCGCTGGGCGACGCCCGGCACCGAGGTCGACTGCACGAAGTAGCCGTTGTCGGTCGCCAGATCGACGATCCAGTCGGCCAGCACGCCGCCGCCCTGACCGCCCAGCGCCAGCAGGGCCAGGGTGATCGGGCGCGGTGTGGTGGCGGGCGTCTCGGCGGACGGGGCGGCGGGCGTGAGGGCGGTGGTGTCGCTCATGGTCCGGTTCCCTCTCAATATGCCCGCGCCTGACGCGCGCGTGTTGCCCTGTTCTGCAGGAAGCCGATCACCACGTCGCGCACCCGCGCCTTGAAGCGGTCCCAGCCTGTCGGGTTGAACAGCAGTTGCGCCCGGTAGAAGGACGGGCAGAGCACCGCCGCGTGGGCGACCTCGCCGCACAGGCCGCAGCCGACGCAGCTGTTTTCCACATGCGCCACCGGGTCCTGGCGCAACGGATCGGGGTTCGGCTTCACCGTCAGCGACGGGCAGCCGGACAGGCGGATGCAGCTGTGGTCGCCGGTGCAGGTATCGGGATCGACGCCGAAGCGTTCGCGCACCAGCCGCTGGCCGTTCTTCACCGCCTTGTTGAACAGCGGTTTCACCCGGCGCTGCTTGTTCAGCATGCATTCCGACTGGGCGACGATCACCTTGGGCCCGGGCTCGCGGGTGGTCAGCGCCTCGCGCAGCACGTCACGCATGGCGGCGATGTTGTAGGTGCGCGTCAGCGTGCGCACCCAGTTGACGCCGACGCCGCGCACGGCGGCCTCGATCGGGTGCTTGGTCGAGCGGATCTCGTTTTCCGCGCCGGAGGAGAGAATATCCTGGCCGCCGGTGGCCGCCGAATAGCCGTTGTCGACGATCACCGTAACGTTGTCGTCCTGGTTGAACACCGCGTTGCCGATACCGCTGGTCAGGCCGTTGTGCCAGAAGCCGCCATCGCCCATCACCGCGATGGCCCGGCGCGAGCCGCTGTCCGGCCGCAGCGCCGAGGCACCGGCCAGACCGAGCCCGTAGCCCATGGTGGTGTTGCCGATGTTGAACGGCGGCAGAATCGAGAAGAGGTGGCAGCCGATGTCGCAGCTGACGTGCACCTGACCCAGCTCGCGCTGCACCAGCTTCATGGCGGTGAAGATCGGCCGCTCCGGGCAGCCGGTGCAGAAGCCGGCCGGGCGCGGCGGAATTTCCTTGGCGACCGTCGCCGGCAGCGTCTCGACCGGCGTCGCCTCCGGCATCACCAGATCCGGCGCCCAGGCCTGGAGGAACCTGGCCAGCCCCTCCCTCACCACCTGGCCGGTATATTCGCCGGCGCGCGGCAGCACATCCTTGCCGATGACGCGGGTCTGCAGGTCTGCCTTGCGCAGGATGGTGTTGAGCTCATGCTCGATGAATTCCGGCTGGCCTTCCTCGACCATCAGCACCGCCGACTTGCCGGCGCAGAAGTCCACCAGCTCGTCCGGGATCAGCGGGTAGGTGACATTGAGCACATAGATCGGCAGCCGGGCATCGCCGAACACATCCGACAGGCCGAGCAGCTCCAGCGCGCGATTGAGCGTGTTGTAGAGGCCGCCCTGGACGATGATGCCCACCGGGCCATCGCTGGCACCCAGCCGCTCGTTCAGCTTGTGCTCGCGGATGAAGTTGATCGCCGCCGGCCAGCGCTGCTCGATCTTCTCCACCTCATGCAGGAAGTTCGCCGGCGGCAGCACGATACGGCTGGTGTCGCGCACCGGATTGTTCAGCGCGTCGCGCACGGTGAAGGCCGGCCGCCGGTTGTCCTTGGCGACGAAGCGGCCGTGGACGTGGCAGGCGCGGATGCGCAGCTCCAGCATCACCGGCGTGTTGGAGGCCTCCGACAGCTCGAAGCCCTTCTCCACCATGTCGACGATGGTGGTGAGGTTGGGGCGCGGATCGATCAGCCACATCTGCGACTTCATGGCGAAGGCGTGGGTGCGCTCCTGCATGATCGAGGAGCCTTCGCCGTAATCCTCGCCGACGATCACCAGCGCGCCACCGGTGACGCCGCCGGAGGCGACGTTGGACAGCGCGTCGGAAGCGACATTGGTGCCGACCACCGACTTCCAGGCGACCGCGCCGCGCAGCGGGTAATTGACCGAGGCCGCCAGCATGGCGCCGGCGGCGGCTTCCGAGGCGCTCGACTCGAAATGCACGTCGAGTTCCGCCAGCAGATCGGCGGCGTCGGCGAACACGTCCATCAGGTGGGAGATGGGCGAGCCCTGGTAGCCGCCGATATAGGCGACGCCCGATTGCAGCAGCGCCTTGGTGACGGCGAGAATGCCTTCGCCATGGAACACCTCGCCGGCGCCCATCTTCAGCGTTTCGACCTCGGCCTTGAATGAACGTTCCGCCACGCCCGTCTCCCTGCCCGTCCCCGCGGCCGGCCGGCGCCCTTGTTGTGTGCGCTCCCGGCACTTGCCGCTTGAATTATCGCCCCCAACCGCCCCACAACGGCGGTCCATCACAGCTTATCGCCATTATTTGCAAATGCAAGTATCAACAAGGGACCACCATGGCGCAGGATACCTCCAGCCCGCCGACCGACCCCCGCCTGCGCGGCAACCCCGGCACGTCCGATTTCCAGGTCGACTACTACCCCTTCTACCTGCTCAACCGCACCGTCGGCCGCTACAACGGCATCATCGAAGCCGCCCTGCGCGCCATCGGCGTCGACCTGCCGAGCTGGCGGGTGCTGATGATTCTCGGTGAATCGAGCCCGCGCAGCATCGGCCAGGTGGCGGAGACCGCCGTCATCGCGATCTCGACCATGACCCGGATGATCCAGCGCATGGAAGCCGCCGGCCTGGTGCGCTGCCAGCCGCGCCCCAATGATAACCGGGTCACCGAGGTCTATCTGACCGACCAGGGCGCCGACATGCTGGCGCGCACCCGCGCCATCGCCGCGCCCGTGTTCGAGCAGGCGATCGACGGGTTCAGCGCCGGCGAGTTCCAGCAACTGGTCGACCTGCTGAACCGGCTGTACCGCAACCTCACCAAACCGGCGCGCTGACCCTTTATTCGGGCGGCAAATCTATTTAGACTTGAACGATCAACCAGAGCGAGAAGGTGCACAACCTTGAGCAATATATCCGCCCAGAGTCTGGCAGCCGCGCCGCCCCCCGTGGAGAAGCTGGGCGGCGGGCCGCACAGCAAGAACTCGCTGCGGGTCTGGCTCAAGCTGCTGAGCTGTACGGCGACACTGGAGAAGAGCCTGCGGTCGCGCTTCCAGACCCAGTTCGATACAACCCTGCCGCGATTTGATGTGATGTCCGCGCTCGACCGCCACCCCGACGGACTGACCATGAGCGAGCTATCGGCGATGCTGATGGTCTCCAACGGCAACTCCACCGGCATCGTCAAGCGGCTGGAGGAGGAAGGGCTGGTGCAGCGGGCGTCGCTGGAGCATGACCGCCGGACCTCGGTGGTGCGCCTGACCGACAAGGGCACCCAGGCCTTCCGCGACATGGCCAAGCATCATGAGAGCTGGATCGACGCGCTGTTCGGCGACCTGTCGACCGCGGAAATCGAGGCGCTGATGGCGCTGATCGACAAGGTTCGGGCCTCGGCCGCCCATCATCTGGACTGACGCCCCATCCGGCTGCCCTTGCCGGCATCTGATCGGTCCCCGCCGGCTTTTGCCGGCATCTTATTGTCCCTGCACCCAGGCGCCGCGTTTCCGGTCATCCTGTCGCCGGCCGACACGCCCTGTCCGCGCGCCGCCGGCAGCGTTATAGTCAGCGTGCCTCCGGCAGCCCCGGACTCAGCGTGCCTCCGGCAGCCGTGGACTCAGCGTGCCTCCGGCACGACGGCCGTCACTTCGATCTCGATCTTGGCTTCCAGCTCCATCAGCGCGCTGACCTCGACCACCGCCATCGCCGGGTAGTTGCGCCCCATCAGCCGGCGGTAGGCCGCGCCGATCTCGGCGAGGCTGTCGTGATATTCCTCACGGCTGGTGACGTACCAGGTCATCCGCACCACATGCTGCGGGCCGGCGCCGGCTTCCGCCAGAATGGCGAGAATGTTCTCCAGCGTCTTGGTGAACTGGCTGGCCATGTCCGCGCCGGCGAAGCGGCCGTGCTCGTCCCAGCCGACGATGCCGCCGGTCACCACCAGCCGGCCGGAGGCGGCGATGCCGTTGGCGTAGCCCTTGGGCCGCGGCCAGCCGGCCGGCAGCAGCGTCTGATGCGGCGACACCGGGGCGGCGACAGGGGTGGACTCACTCATACTCTTGACCTCTTCAACGTTCCGGCACGCAACGCACCAGTGACTTTTCCGTAACGCGACAACCGCCTCAGGCGCCTTTGGGCGCCGCCGCCTCGGCGAGCAGCTGCTTGGCGATGACGATTTTCTGCACCTCCGACGCGCCTTCGTAGATGCGCAGCGCGCGGATCTCGCGGTACAGCGTTTCCACCGGCACGCCGTGGACCACGCCCAGGCCGCCGAACATCTGCACCGCCTTGTCGATGACCTGCTGCGCGCTCTCGGTGGCGTGCAGCTTGGCCATCGCCGCCTCGCGGGTGTTGCGCCGGCCCAGCACGTCACGGGTCCAGGCGGCGCGGTAGATCAGCAGCGCGCTGGCGTCGATATCCAGCGCCATCTCGGCGAGTTTGCTCTGGGTGATGAGGTTGTCGGCCAGCGTGGCGCCGAACAGCCGGCGGGTGGTGGTGCGGTCGATCGCCTCATCCAGCGCCCTGCGGGCAAAGCCCAGCGAGGCCGCACCCACCGTCGAGCGGAAAATGTCCAGCGTCGCCATCGAGGCCTTGAAGCCCTCGCCCGCCTTGCCGAGCAGGCGGCGCTTGTCGACCTTCATGTTGTTGAACTTCAGCGTCGCCAGCGGATGCGGCGCGATCACCTCGATCCGCTCGGCGATCTCCAGCCCCGGCGTGTCGGCATCCACCACGAAAGCTGAGATGCCCCTGGCTCCCGGCGCCTCGCCGGTCCGCACGAACAGCACGTAATAGTCGGCGATGCCGCCGTTGGAGATGTAGGTCTTGGCGCCGTTGACGACATAATGGTCGCCCCGGTCCTCGGCGGTGGAGTCCATGTTGGCGACGTCCGACCCCGAGGCCAGCTCGGTGAGCGCGAAGGCGGCGGTCTTGGTGCCATTGCGCACGCCGGTGAGATATTCCTGCTTGATCGCGTCGGAACCGAACAGGGTGATAGTGCCCGAGCCCAGACCCTGCATGGCGAACACGAAGTCGGCGAGCCCGGAGGTACGGCCCAGCGTCTCGCGGATCAGGCACAGCGAGCGCACGTCCAGCTCGTCGAACTTGCCGCCATAGGCGCGCGGCACCGCGTAGTCGAGCCAGCCGCCCTGGGCGAGCTTGGTCAGGATCACCTTGCACTGGCCGTCGATGTCGTGCTCGCTGTGGCCCAGCGGCGCGATCTCGGCCGCCACCCAGGCGTCCAGCTCGGCGGCCAGCGTGCGGTGGTGGTCGTCGAAGAACGGCCAGTCGAGAAACGTCTTGTCGCTCATGATCTTCCCCGTCTTTTAATCTCAGTCGCCCTCGAACACCGGCTTCTGCTTGGCAACGAAGGCATGGTAGGCGCGCTCGAAATCGCGGGTCTGCATGCAGATCGCCTGCGCCTGGGCCTCCGCCTCGATGGCCATGTCGATGCTCATGCTCCATTCCATGTTCAGCTGGTTCTTGGTGAAGCCGTTGGCGAAGGTCGGCCCCGCCACCAGCCGTGCGGCCCAGTCGCGCGCTTCCACGTCCAGCGCCTCGGCGGCGACCAGCTTGTTGAAAAAGCCCCAGCGCTCGCCTTCCTCGGCACTCATCGAGCGGCCGTAGAACAGCAGTTCCGACGCGCGGCCCTGACCGATGATGCGCGGCAGGATGGCGCACGCGCCCATGTCGCAACCGGCCAGGCCGACGCGGTTGAACAGGAAGGCGGTCTTGGCCGCCGGCGTGGCCAGCCGGATGTCGGAGGCCATGGCGATGATGGCGCCGGCACCGGCGCACACACCGTCGACCGCCGCGATGATCGGCTGCGGGCAGCCACGCATCGCCTTGACCAGATCGCCGGTCATGCGGGTGAAATTGATCAGCCCCACCATGTCCATGCCGACCAGCGGACCGATGATCTCGTGCACGTCGCCGCCGGAGCAGAAGTTGCCACCGGCGCCGGTGACGATGACGGCATGAACGTCGCGGACATAGACGAGGTTGCGGAACATGTCGCGCAGCTCGGCATAGGACTCGAAGGTGAGCGGGTTCTTGCGCTCCGGCCGGTTGAGCGTCACCGTGGCAATGCCGTCGGCGAACGCCCACTTGAAATGCGTCGGCGAAAAGCTGGTCGGATCAAACATCGTGGCGTCCCCAAAGAATCACATGATTTCGCCGCCGGCCACCACCAGCGACTGGCCGGTGATGGAGCGGGCCTGTTCGGAACACAGGTACAACACCGCCGCGGCGACTTCCGCCGGGTCGATCAGCCGCGCTTGCGGGTTGTGCTTCACCAGCTCGGCCAGCGCCTCGTCGCGGCCGCGGCCGGTCTTGGCGACGATATTGTCGAGCGAGCGCTCCACCAGTTCGGTGTCGGTGAAGCCCGGGCACACCGCGTTGGCGGTGACGCCGGTGCGCGCCAGCTCCAGCGCCAGCGTGCGGGTGAGCCCGATGACGCCATGCTTCGAGGCGCAATAGGCGCCGGTATAGGCATAGCCCTTCAGCCCCGAGGTGCTGGCGACGGTGATGATGCGGCCATAGTCGCGCCTGGTCATCGCCGGCAGCACCGCGCGGGTGCACAGGAACGGCCCGAGCAGGTTGACATCCAGCATGGCGCGGAACTGGTCGAGGCTGGTTCTGGCGACCGGCGCCGTCACCGCGGCCCCGGCGTTGTTGACCAGAATATCGACCGGCGCCAGCGCCTCGGCTTCGGCGAACGCCTGGGCGACGCTGGCCTCGTCGGCGACGTCGACCGCGATGCCCGCCGCGCCCGGCAGGCTGTCGAGCACGCCCCGCAGCCGCTCCACCGAGCGGCCCATCAGGGTCACCCGGGCGCCGGCGTCATGGAGCGCACGGGCGATCGCTAGGCCGATGCCCGATCCGCCGCCCGTCACCACCGCGTGTCTGCCGTCAACACTCATGCGCCTCTCCCGTCCGCAATTCTTTTAATCTTAAAACAGTTGCCCGGTCAATCGGCACAGCTGCCAGGGCCGACCGCAACGGCAGGCGTCTGTCCGGGGGGTCAGGACCAGTCCCAGCCGCGCACGGCGTCGGCGTCATCCTCCGACTCGACGAACGGCAGCATCCGCGCCCGCACGGCCTCCGGCCACGGCAGGCTGCCCGGCGGCACCCGGCGCATGTCGGTATGCACCAGCGTCGGCGTCACCGAGAAGCGCAGCTCGTCGCCGCAGCGGGCGTGAATGCGCACCCGCACGCTGCTGTTGCCGAGGTCGGCGACGGTCAGCCAGAAGGTCAGCATGTCGCCGATCATCGACGGCCGCTTGAACAGCACTTCCAGATGGACGGTCGGCGTCCCCAGCTTCAGCTCGACATGGATATGATGAAAGTCATAGCCGAGCGCCTCGCGGAACCAGTCCTCGACGACGTCGTTCACCATCTCGAAGTAGCGGGGATAAAAGACGATTCCCGCCGGATCGCAGTCCCGGAACCGTACCAGCCGCTCCACCTTGAAACTCTTGGTCGTCATCAGGCCTGTCCTCGCCGTCGTTCGGGGTGCGACATCGCATCTCACCGGGGGCGTGTCAAAAGCTCTGGCATTTATTTTATGCTTAAAGTATATCGAGTGCCATAGCCTAGTGAGGGAGACGGTCGATGAAGATCACGGTGGTGGGCGGCGGACCCGGCGGACTCTATTTCGCGATCCTGACCAAGAAGGCACGCCCGGACTGGGAGATCGCGGTCTACGAGCAGAACCGGCCCGACGACACCTTCGGTTTCGGCGTGGTGTTCTCCGACGAGACGCTGGAGGAATTCCTCAGCCGCGACCCCGACTCCTACGAGATGATTCGCTCCTCCTTCGCCTACTGGGACGACATCCTGATTCGCTACAAGGGCCACGAGATGCGCTGCGGCGGCAACGGCTTCGCCGGCTGCTCGCGCATCCAGCTGCTGCAGATCCTGCATGAGCGCTGCCGCCAGGTCGGCGTCGAGCTGATCTTCTCCGAAGTCATCGACCCCGAGACGCTGGAAACCCGCTTCGCCGACTCCGACATGATTCTCGCCAGCGACGGCATCAACAGCCGCATCCGCGAGTACTACAAGGAGTCGTTCCAGCCGGAACTGACCATCAAGACCAACAAGTTCACCTGGATGGGCTCGACCCGCCAGCTGCCGGACTTCACCTACTTCTTCAAGGAAACCGCCCACGGCATCATCGTCGCCCATACCTACCAGTATGAGCCGGGCTATTCGACCTGGGTCATCGAGATGCCGGGCGAGTGCTGGGACGGCCATGGCTTCGCCGCCATGAGCGAGGCGGAAAGCGCCAAGTACCTCGAAGGCGTGTTCGCCGAGGAGCTGGAAGGCCATCCGCTGCTCATCAACCGCTCGGTGTGGCGCAACTTCCCGAAGATCTACTGCCGCAACTGGTGGCACAAGAACATCGTCATCCTCGGTGACGCCAAGGCCAGCGCCCACTATTCCATCGGCTCCGGCTCCAAGCTGGCGATGGAATGCGCCATCGCGCTCGCCGACGCCGTGCTGGCCCATGGCGAGACCTCCATCGAGACCGCCTTCCAGGCCTATTACGACGCCCGCAAGGACGCGGTGCAGATCACCCAGCACAATGCGGAAGTGTCGCTGAGCTGGTTCGAGCATGTGGCGCGCAGCTGGGACATGAAGCCCTGGCAGTTCGCCATGGTGGTGATGTCGCGCGCCAAGTCGATCACCTATGACAATCTGGTGCTGCGCGATCCGGGCTTCGTCGAGAAGGTCGAGACCGAGTTCTACGAGACACTGCTGGAGGAAACCGGCGTCGATTGCCGCGCCACCCGGCCAACGCCGATGTTCACCCCGGTGCAGCTGCGCGAGATGGTGGTGCCCAACCGCGTCGTCGTCTCGCCGATGGCGCAATATTGTGCCGTCGACGGCGTGCCGACCGACTGGCATCTGGTGCATTATGCCAGCCGCGCCATTGGCGGCGCCGGTCTGGTCTATACCGAGATGACCTGCCCGTCGGCGGACGCCCGCATCACCGAGGGCTGCCCCGGCCTGTGGAACGACGAGCAGGAAGCCGCGTGGCGGCGCATCGTCGAGTTCGCCCACGCCAATTCCGCCGCCAAGCTGTGCCTGCAGCTCGGCCATGCCGGCCGCAAGGGCTCGACCCAGCTCGGCTGGCAGAAGATGGACCGGCCGATCGCCGAGGCCAGCCACAACTGGCCACTGGTCTCCGCCTCCCCCCTGCCCTACCTCGACGGCATCTCGCAGACGCCGGCCGAGCTGGACGAGGCGGGCATGGCGCGCATCACCGCCGACTTCGTGGCGGCGACCCAGCGGGCCAACCGCGCCGGCTTCGACATGCTGGAGCTGCACTGCGCGCACGGCTATCTGCTGGCGAGCTTCCTGTCGCCGCTGACCAACCAGCGCACCGACGCCTACGGCGGCTCGGTGGAAAACCGCATGCGCTTCCCGCTGGCGGTGTTCACCGCGATGCGCGCCGCCTGGCCGGCGGCCAAGCCGATGTCGATGCGTATTTCCGCCGAGGACTGGGCGGAAGGCGGCATTTCGGAAGAGGATGTGCTGGCCATCGCGCGCGCCTTCGCGGCCGCCGGCTGCGACCTCATCGACGTTTCCACCGGCCAGACGGTGCCGTTCCAGAAGCCGGTCTATGGCCGCATGTACCAGGTGCCGTTCGCCGAGGCCGTGCGCAACATCACCGGGCTGAAGACCATGTGCGTCGGCGCCATCACCGAGCCGGGCCAGATCAACACCATCGTCGCCTGCCGGCGGGCTGATCTGGTGGCGGTCGGCCGGCCGCATCTGGTCGACCCGGCCTTCACCAACAAGGCGGCGGCCTGGTACGGCACCAAGCTCGACAGCTGGCAGCCGCAGTATCTCTCCGGTGCCGCCCAGCTCTACCGCGAGCAGGAAAAGACCCGCGAGAAGCAGCTCGAACTCCAGCGCAAGGCCAAGCCGAAGCGCCACCACACCGAGCAGACGCTGCAACGGCGCGCCGCCGAATAACCGGCACCACGATGGGGGGCGCGCTCAGGCCACCTTCCCGTCGCCGCCGGCTTCCCTTCCCTGTTGTCCCCGTGGTGTTGCGTTTGTCGCGGGGCGTGAAAAAGCGGACCTTCCCCAAGGTCCGCTTTTTTATGTGACGCGACGACTGGCGCCCCGGTCTGCGGCGCACACGAAAAAGGCGGACCCCGCAAGGCCCGCCTTTCGCGTCGGTCGCTGAACGTCAGGCTCAGGCGCCGGGCTCAGGCGAACGCCTGCAGCCCGGTCTGGGCACGGCCCAGGATCAGCGCGTGCACGTCGTGGGTGCCCTCGTAGGTGTTGACCGCCTCCAGGTTCATGGCGTGCCGGATGACGTGGAACTCGTCCGAGATGCCGTTGCCGCCGTGCATGTCGCGGGCTTCCCGGGCTATCGCCAGCGCCTTGCCGCAGTTGTTGCGCTTGAGCAGGCTGATCGCCTCCGGCGCCAGCTTGCCGGCGTCCATCAGACGACCGGCCTGCAGGCAGGAGACCAGGCCCAGCGTGATCTCGGTCTGCATGTCGGCCAGCTTCTTCTGGTAAAGCTGGGTCGCCGCCAGCGGCCGGTTGAACTGCTTGCGGTCAAGACCGTACTGGCGCGCGGCGTGCCAGCAGAACTCGGCGGCGCCCAGGGCGCCCCAGGCGATGCCGTAGCGGGCGTTGTTGAGGCAGCCGAACGGGCCGCCGAGACCCTTGATCTCCGGGAAGATGCGATCTTCCGGGATGAACACGTCCTTCATCACGATCTCGCCGGTAAGGCCGGCGCGCAGCGAGAACTTGCCCTCGATCTTCGGCGTCGACAGGCCGGCGTCGCCGCGCTCCAGCACGAAGCCGCGGATCTCGTCCTTGCCGGTGTCGGGGTTGGCGAGTTTCGCCCACACCACGAACACCGAGGCGATCGGCGAGTTGGTGATCCACA
>CAUJIW010000021.1 GCA_963205175.1 Pseudomonadota bacterium | reverse complement strand
TCTCGATCGACACCGCGGCGCCATCAACGGTGCCATGGAACACCCGGTCCGCCGGCGTCCAGTCGCTGGTCACCGCCAGTTCACGGCCCTCCAGGCGCACGATGAGGCCCTCGCCGTCATCAACGACGCTGACCGGAACCTTGGCACCATCGACGCACACCACCCAGTCGGAACCGTAGCGCGCGCCGTGGCCGTTGAGCTGGCCGTCGATCAGGCTCTCCCGCCCGGCTTCCACCACCTTGAGCACCGTCGCGGCGGCGATCAGCCGGTCGCGCTTGGCCGGCGTCAGCTCGGCGCCCTGGAAGCCCTCGGGATATTCCTCGGCGATGAAGCCGGTCGTCAGATTGCCGGCGCGGAAGCGCGGATGCTGCATCACCGACGACAGGAAGTGGATGTTGTGACCGATACCCCGGATGTAGTAATCGTCCAGCGCCTGCACCTGCAGATCGGCCGCCTCGTCACGGGTGGCGCCATAGGTGATCAGCTTGGCGATCATCGGATCGTAGAACATCGAGATTTCCGAGCCCTCGACCACGCCGGTGTCGACGCGCACGCCCGGCCGCTCCTCCGGCTGCCGGTAGCGCGCCAGCCGGCCGATCGACGGCAGGAAGTTGCGGTAGGGGTCTTCCGCATAGACGCGGGTCTCGATCGCCCAGCCGTTCAGCTTCACGTCATCCTGGGTGAACGGCAGCTTCTCGCCGGCGGCGACGCGGATCATCTGCTCGACCAGATCGAGCCCGGTGATGCATTCGGTGACCGGGTGTTCCACCTGCAGGCGGGTGTTCATCTCCAGGAAGTAGAAGCTGCGGTCCTTGCCGGCGATGAACTCGACGGTACCGGCGGAGAAATAGCCGACCGCCTTGGCCAGCTGCACCGCCTGCTCGCCCATCGCCTTGCGCATTTCCGGCGTGACGAACGGCGACGGCGCTTCCTCCACCACCTTCTGGTGACGACGCTGGATCGAGCACTCGCGCTCGCCCAGGTACATCACGTTGCCGTGCTGATCACCCAGCACCTGGATTTCGATGTGGCGCGGCTCCTCGACGAACTTCTCGATGAACACGCGGTCGTCGCCGAAGCTGTTCTTGGCCTCGTTGCGGACGTTCTGGAAGGTCTCGCGGACGTCCTTCTCGGACCAGGCGAGCCGCATGCCCTTGCCACCACCGCCGGCGGATGCCTTCATCATCACCGGATACCCGATGTCGTTGGCGATCTTCACCGCATGATCGGTGTCCTCGATCTCGCCGACATAGCCGGGCACCACCGAAACATTGGCCGCCTTCGCCAGCTTCTTCGATTCGATCTTGTCGCCCATGGCGGCGATCGCCTGGGGGGGCGGGCCGATGAAGGCGATGCCCTTGGCCGCCAGTTCCCTGGCGAACCACTCGCGCTCCGACAGGAAGCCGTAGCCGGGGTGGACGGCCTCGGCACCGGTGGCAAGACACGCCTCGATGATCTTCTCGCCCAGCAGGTAGGACTGGGCAGCCGGCGGCGGGCCGAGATGAACGGCCTCGTCGGCCATTTCCACATGCAGCGCGCCGGCATCGGCATCGGAATAGACCGCGACGGTCTTGATGCCCATGCGGCGGGCGGTCTTGATCACGCGGCAGGCGATTTCACCACGATTGGCGATCAGGATTTTCTTGAACATGGGCATCCCTTAGCTAGCAGCCATGCGGCGTGACAGGACTGGCGGTTGCAGCGACGGCCGACGCGCCGACTGGACGTGGCAGTTTCCCCGGATTACGCTTGGATCACGCATGAGGAGAATATGATGAAGAAATATCTGAGCCTGGTGCTTGCCGCCGCGCTGACCGCACCCGGCGTGATGCCCGCGTTCGCCGGCGAAACCCCGGCGCCTGCGGCTGAAGCAGCCGCGCCAGCGACCGACACCCCGGCGGACGACAAGAAGATCTGCAAGACCTTCGACACGCTGGGCACGCGCCTTGGCAAGAAGCGGGTCTGCCTGACCGCCCGGGAGTGGGCCGACCAGGAAGGTCAGGCGCGGCGCGAGATCGAGCGCAAGCAGGTGTTCATCGACAATCGCGGCGGCTGACGCCGCGGCGCACGCCCACCGGCGACGGCGGCCCGATCCGTGATCGGCCGCGCGTCGCATGGCAGGTTTCCCGCCCTGATGCCTGATGCGCTCCACGTCCTGCCTCACAGCGGGATGTTGTCGTGCTTCTTCCACGGGTTTTCGAGCTGCTTGTTGCGCAGCTTGCGCAGGCCGATAGCGATGCGCCGGCGCGTCGAATGCGGCATGATGACTTCGTCGATGAAGCCCTTTGACGCCGCCACGAACGGGTTGGCGAAGCGGGCCTCATATTCCTTGGTGCGTTCGGCGATCTTCTCGGCGTCACCGATGTCCTTGCGGAAGATGATCTCCACCGCGCCCTTGGCGCCCATCACCGCGATCTCGGCGGTCGGCCAGGCGTAGTTCAGATCGCCGCGCAGATGCTTCGAGGCCATCACGTCGTAGGCGCCGCCATAGGCCTTGCGGGTGATGACGGTGATCTTCGGCACGGTGGCCTCGGCATAGGCGAACAGCAGCTTGGCGCCGTGCTTGATGATGCCGTTGTGTTCCTGGGCGACGCCCGGCAGGAAGCCCGGCACATCAACGAAGGTGACGATCGGAATGTTGAAGCAGTCGCAGAAGCGCACGAAACGCGCCGCCTTCTTCGACGAATTGATGTCGAGGCAGCCGGCCAGCACCATCGGCTGGTTGGCGACGAAGCCCACCGTGTGGCCGTCGATGCGGCCGAAGCCGACCACGATATTGCCGGCGTGTCCGGGCTGGATTTCGAAGAAATCGCCCTCGTCGCAGACCTTCTCGATCAGTTCCTTGATGTCGTAGGGCTTGTTCGGGTTGGGCGGCACCAGCGTGTCGAGGCTCATCTCGATGCGCTCGGGGTCGTCGCTGGAGGGGCGGAACGGCACCGGCTCGCGGTTGGACAGCGGCAGGAAGTCGAAGAAGCGGCGGGTCTGCAGCAGCGCCTCGACGTCGTTCTCCAGCGCCAGATCGGCGACGCCCGACTTGGTGGTGTGGGTGACGGCGCCACCCAGTTCCTCCTGGGTGACGACCTCGGCGGTAACGGTCTTCACCACGTCGGGGCCGGTGACGAACATGTAGCTCGAATCCTTCACCATGAAGATGAAGTCGGTCATCGACGGCGAATAGACCGCGCCACCGGCGCACGGGCCCATGATGACGGAAATCTGCGGTACCACGCCGGAGGCCAGCACATTGCGCTGGAACACTTCGGCATAGCCGGCCAGCGAGGCAACGCCTTCCTGGATGCGGGCGCCGCCGGAGTCGTTCAGGCCGATCACCGGCGCACCCACCTTCATGGCCATGTCCATGACCTTGCAGATCTTCTGGGCATGGCGCTCGGACAGCGAACCGCCGAACACGGTGAAGTCCTGGCTGAACACGAACACCAGACGACCATTGATGGTGCCGGAGCCAGTGACCACGCCGTCGCCGGGCACCACCTGCTCGGCCATGCCGAAGTCAATGCAGTTGTGCTCGACATACATGTCGACTTCCTCGAACGAACCGGGGTCGAGCAGCAAATCCACCCGCTCGCGGGCGGTCAGTCGGCCCTTCTTGTGCTGGGCGTCGATGCGCGCCTGCCCACCGCCCATGCGGGCGGCCTCTCGCTTCTGTTCCAACTGTTCGAGAATCTTCAGCATCGACCGGTCTTCCTGTCTGACGGCATGAGCGGAAGACCGTCGCCGGACCATGGCCCGGCGTCACGCGCCTCCCCGTATCAGCCGCCATTGCAAATTTTGTTACAGATTTGAAGGGGGGATGTGCAAAATAGAGCGGCGGACGATGGCGAATATTGCCAACTTTGTGAAAGATTCCAGCAGGGCAGCTCATGGAAAAAAAGATCTACGCCGGCGAACGGCTGCGCCGTCTGCGCGAGGGGCAGGGGATGAGCCAGGTGGCACTCGCCCGACTGCTTGGCCTGTCACCGAGCTACGTCAACCAGATGGAAAGCAACCAGCGGCCGATGACCGCCGCTGTGCTCACCGCCGCCGCCCAGCACTTCGACGTGCCGCCAACCTATTTCGCCGACGCCGAGGATCTGCGGGCCATCGCCGACATCCGCGAGATGCTGACCGATCCGTTGTTCCAATCCGGCGATATCGGCACGGCGGAAATGCGCGCGATGGTTCGCGCGGCGCCCAAGCTGTCCAGCCAGTTCCTCACCCTCTACCGCGCCTACCGGACGCTGGCCGACGAGCTGACCGCGCTGCGTGAGACGGTCGCCCATGGCGACCATGCCTCGCCTGTCGCACCCTTCCCCTATGACGAGGTGCGCGACTACATCCAGTCGAAGCAGAACTATATCGACGTGCTGGACCGGGCGGCGGAAACGCTCGCCGAGACGTGGGGGTTCCGGCAGGAAACCCTGGCCAGCGACCTGACCCACTATCTCCACAGCCGCCACGGCGTCGACGTCCGTCTCGACGACAGCCTGGCCCATGCCGACGCGCTCTGGCATTTCGACGCCACCGCCCGCCAACTCACCATCGCCGAGACCACCCGGCCATCGAGCCGCGGCTTCTATCTGGCCTACGCCATCGCCCTGCTCGAACAGGCCGGCGTCATCGAGCATCTGGTGACCGAGGCGCGCTTTTCCAGCGACGCCGCCCGCTCGATAGCCCGGGTCGGGCTGGCCAACTATTTCGCCGGCGCCCTGTGCCTGCCCTATGGCGCCTTCCTCGGCGAGGCCTGTCGGGTCGGCTACGACATCGAGCAGCTGCAGTCACGCTTCGCCGCCAGCTTCGAGCAGGTCTGTCACCGGCTGAGCACCATGCAGCGGCCCGACGCGCCGGGCGTGCCCTTCTATTTCGTCAAGGTCGACCTCGCCGGCAACGTCACCAAGCGCTCCAGCGCCACCCGCTTCCAGTTCGCCCGTTTTGGCGGCGCCTGTCCGCTGTGGTCGGTGCATCAGGCCTTCGCCCAGCCCAACCGCATCCTGGTGCAGATGGTGGAAACGCCGGACGGCCAGCGTTACCTGTCGATCGCCCGCACCGTCCGCTCCGGCGGCGGCGCCTTCAACCGGCGGCCGCGCGAGTTCGCGGTCGAGCTGGGCTGCGACGTTGCCCACGCCCACCAGCTGGTCTATGCCGCCGGCCTCGATCTCAGCAACCCGGCGGCGGCGGTGCCGGTGGGCTCCAGCTGCCGCATCTGCGAGCGGCTGGACTGCCACCAGCGGGCGGTGCCGCCAGCCGGCATGGAGCTGGCCGTCCACCCCGACCTGCGCCGCACCCTGCCCTACTCGGTAGCGCGCCGGGCGCCGGGCCAGAAATAACACCGATCTGGCGTAAATACTCTACCCCGTATCGCCGTATCGGCGATACGGCTGGCTCAGTCGGCCAGCAGGGCCAGGAAGCGCACCGCCGCGTCGAACTCGGTCCGGCGATGATCGCGCGCCTTGGTGGCCAGCGCGTCCTCGCCCCAGTGCTCGACCTGATAGAGCTCATCCAGCTGGCTGGCCGCCCACGCCCCATCCGCCTCGACCGCGCCGTCGACCAGCGCCAGACCAATGACCAGCGAGCCGGACAGGGTGGTCAGCGTGTGCAGGGCCGCCAGCCGCCAGTCATCGAGCGCCGCCACCGCCTGGGTCAGCCGGGCCAGCGTCTCGGCCGGCTGGGCGACATGGACGATGCCGCTGGTCACCGCCAGCGTCAGGTCGTAGCGCGCCTGCGCCCAGGCGATCAGCGGATCCCAGGCACTGGCCTGACGGGCCACCAGCTCGGCCGGCCAGTCGGCCCGGTAACACAACAGGTCGCTCTCGCCGTAGCGGGCGATCTCGGCCACCACCACGTCGCGCTGCGGCGCCACCCGGTCGAGCGCGGTGTTGGCGTGGCGGGTCAGCGGCATCGCCGCCGGCACGATGTCGGTGGCCTGCGCCTGCCATTCGTCGGCAAGTGCCGCGGCCAGCGCCGGCGTCGGCAGGACCAGCAGAGCCTTGGCCGGCGTGCGCACCGGCCGGCCATCCAGCAGCACATGATGACCGCCCTCGGCCGGCGCGGTGGTGACGCTCTGGTAGAAACGCTTCATGGACGGACCGGACTCACGGTTGCGGCGGGCGTGGCTTCTTCAGGCTGGCCCAGGCGGCCAGCATGGTCAGCGTGAACTTGGTCAGCAGCGCGCCGAAAATGATGATCAGGCCCAGCGTGCGGGCATCCGCCGGCGCGAGGCCGAACCAGGTCGCGGTCACCGGGCGGGCCACCAGCAGAATGCCGAGCATCAGCACCAGCAGGGTGACAATCGACGACAGGATGAGCAGCAGCAGACGCACGGGCGTCATGGCCGGGACTCCGGCGCGAACCGCGCCAGCAGGGCGTCGAGCTGGTCGTGCAGGTCGTTGAAATGGTCGAGCACCACCGTGGCGCCGGCGGCGCGCAGCTCGTCGGCCTCATGGTAGCCCCACGCCACGCCCACCGGCACCGCGCCGGCGGCCACCGCCATTTCCATGTCGTAGGCGGTATCGCCGATCATCAGCGTGCTGGCCGGCGTCGCGCCGGCCTCGGCGATGGCCGCGTGCAGCATTGCCGGATGCGGCTTGGAGGGGTGACGATCAGCGGTCTGCAGCGTGACGAAGTGCCCGGTCAGGCCATGATGGTCGAGGCACAGCTTGAGGCCGCGATCGGACTTGCCGGTCGCCACGCCCATCAGCCAGCCAGCGGCGTCGAGGGCGGCGATCACCTCGCGGGTACCGTCGAACAGCGGTTCCTCCACCAGTCCGTGGCCGCGCAGGCGCTGGAAGGCGTTCTTGTAATCCTCGGCGAGACTGCGGTGCAGGTCGTGCGCGGCATCCGGCAGCAGCGCCTGCATGGCCTCGACCAGCGACAGGCCGACCACCCGGCGGGTGGCGCGCGGGCACGGGTCGGCGAGACCGTGGTTGCGGAAGCAGTCGGTCATGGCGCGCACGATGTTGCCCTGGCTGTCCACCAGCGTGCCATCGCAGTCGAACACCACCAGTCGGTTCATCGGCTCCCTCAGCGTTTCTTCTTGCCCTGGCTGCGCCGGGCACCACGCCGGCTGTTGCGCTGGGCCAGCCGGCGCGCCTTGGCGTGTTCGGCCCCGGCTTCCTTGGCGCTCGGCCGGGCCCGCGCCGGACCGCCACGCCCGCCGCGCGCCGGCCGGGCGGTGGCGGGCACATCGTTGCCGAAGGTATCGGCCATCGGATCCCACACGCCGGGTTCGGGCGGCGGCGCCTCCTTGGCGAAGCCCAGCATGGCCCAGGTCTCGGCCATGTGCGGCGGCAGCTCGGCGGTGATCTCCAGCGGCTTGCCCGACGGATGGTCGATGGTCAGCGACCGGGCATGCAGGTGCATCTTGCGGCTGATGCCGCCGGTGAGGAACGCATTGATGCCGCCATATTTGGCATCGCCGACGATCGGGCAGCCCAGCGCCTCGGCGGCATGAACGCGAATCTGGTGGGTGCGCCCGGTCAGCGGCTCGAACTCGACCCAGGCCGCCCGGGTGCCCGCCCGTTCGATGACACGGTAGCGCGTCCGGGCCGACTGGCCGTTGGCGGCATCGATGGTCATCTTCTCGCCGCCGGTGCCCGGCATCTTGGCCAGCGGCGCGTTGATCAGCCCGGCGTCGGGCTGCGGATCGCCGACCACCAACGCCCAGTAGACCTTGTGCGCGGTACGGCCGGAAAACGCCTTGGAGAAATAGCCGGCGGCACTGGCCGAGCGGGCCAGTAGCAGCACGCCCGAGGTATCCTTGTCGAGCCGGTGCACCAGGCGCGGCCGGTCCGGCCGGTCAAAGGCCAGCGCGTCGAGCAGGCCATCGACGTGGGTCTTGGTCTTGGTACCGCCCTGCGTCGCCAGTCCCGGCGGCTTGTTCAGCACCAGCGCGGCATCGTCGCGGTGGATGACCAGCGAACGGGCATAGTCCACCTCGTCGTCCGCCAGCGGCCGGCGTTCGGCCTTTTTCCAGATCGCCGGTGCCGCCGCCACCTCGACCGCCGGAATGACGATCTTCTGGCCCGCCTGCAGCCGGTCGCCGGGGCCGACCTTGTGGCCGTCCACCGTCAGCGCGCCGGTACGGGCCCAGCGGGCCACCAGCGCGTGGGTGACGTCCGGCCGGTGACGCTTGAACCAGCGATCGACGCGGATGCCGTCGTCGTCTTCCGCCACCACGGCGTAGGAAGGCTGCCCGCTCATGCCGTCACCGTCCGCACCAGCCACAGGCCGGCGAATAGTGCGACCACCGAGGCGGTGACCGACAGCAGTATGTACCCCAGCGCCATGGGCAACTCGCCCCGCTCGATCATCAGCACGACCTCCAGCGAAAAGGCGGAAAAGGTGGTGAAGCCGCCCAGCACACCGACGCCCAGCAGCAGGCGCACCGCCTCCGGGCCGCCACGCAGCGCCAGCGTCTCGACCAGCAGACCCATGGCGAAGCCGCCGAGGATATTGGCCGCCAGCGTGCCCCACGGGTAGCCGGGGCCGGCCAGGTGCAGCGCCAGCTTGCCCAGCAGGTAGCGGGCGGCGGCGCCGGTGCCGCCGCCAAGGGCGACCAGCAGCAGGGCCAGGGGTGTGGTGACGGCGTTCATCCCCGGCTTGTGCCTCAGGCGACCCCGAAGGTCCAGCCCTCCGTACGGGCGACGCCTGGTTCCAGACCGGCCGGCGCCCAGTAGGCGGCCTGGCCCGCCAGCGCCCGCATCCCGGCGGCGGTGATCAGCGCGTCGGTGACGTGATCGGTGAGCGGGCCGTCCAGCGTCGCCGGGGCGCTGCCGAGTGCGGCCAACGCCGCATCGAGCGTCGCGGCGTCGCGCACCTTCAGGCCGCGCAGGCCGGCATGGCGGATGAACGCCCGGCCGTAGATCTCCACCACCAGCGGACCGGTCGCGGGCGCCGGATCGAACGGCCACACCGGCAGCCGATCCTGCACCTGATGCAGCAGCCGCATGCCGCTGAAGCTCGCCTTGGCGACCTGGGCGGCGCCGATGGCGTCGAACACGCTCGACGGCTTGCCGCCGCCGGCGGCATTGAACGCCTGCTCGCAGACGCGCAGCCGCATGTAGCGCGCCTTCACGCCATCGGCCTTGCCGAAGTAGAAATGCCGCCGGAACGCCTGTTCGAGAAAACTCGCGGCACCGAGATCTTCGTCGCCGCAATGCTTCTCGACAAAGGCCCAGAAGGCGCGCGCCTCGGCCGGGGTCGCCTCGCCGGGCAGGTAGGCGCCGGTATCGACGAACGGCGGCGCGAAGGAGAAATCGAAGCCGATCAGCGCCCGCTCACCGCGCGCGGCGATGTCGAGCAGCAGATCGCGCACGCTCGTGCGCGACCACAGGCCCTCGGGCGGCGTCACCAACACCGGTGCTGCAGCACCAGCCTCACAGCTGGCCACGGCGATGCCCTTGTGGCGCCGGCCCCTGGCGCCGGTCCAGTCGATGGCGATGAAACGGGTGAAAGAGGCAGGGTTCATCTCACCTCGACGAGTTGCTGCCCGCTATCGAGCAGGTCGAGGATGGCCGGCATCCGGGGCACCAGCCGCTCCAGCAGTTCGCTGGTCCGGCAGTTGCCGATACGAATCCAGACGACGCCGGTCGTCACCCCGCCAGCGGCCAGCAGACCCGGAAAGTCCGCGTCCTTGGTAACGATGATCCACCCTTGCCGACAGGCCATCGCCCAGATGTCCTGATCGGACATGGCCGCGCCACCGATGTCGACGACATGACGAGCGCCATGACCGGCGACGGCAAGCGCGCGGGCCAGTGCCGGCGGCAACTGGGCATCGATCAGCAACTCGGCGGGCAAATGGGCTTCCCCATGGCTACGACAGGATGACTATAGCGGGGATCGCACGAACGGCGGCAGGCCGGATTCGCAATCACGACCCTCAACTGCGAAGAAACGCCATCATTCCGCCGCCACCGGAAAGACCGGATGATCGACCTGGGCAGCGGCATAGCGCAGGCAGGCGGTGATATCGGCCGCCTCCAGATAAGGATAATCGGCCAGAATCTCGGCAGGTGACGCGCCGGCCGCCAGCAGTTCCAGTACGTCGCGCACCCGCACCCGCAAGCCACGGATGCAAGGCTTGCCACCGCAGATATCGGGATTGAAAGTGATGCGCTCCAGATCGCTCATTGGCCAACTCTACCCTATGCCCGGCGCGTTGTTGAGTCGCCTCAACCCTGGCCCCGCTTCTTCGCCCGCAGCCCGGCCCAGTAATCGAGCCGCTTGACGATCTCGCGCTCGAAGCCGCGCTCGACCGGACTGTAGAGCCGCTGCGGGCTCATCTCGCTGGGCCAGTAATTGTCGCCGGAGAAGCCTTCCGCCGTGTCGTGGTCGTAGGTGTAGCCCTCGGCATAGCCCAGGCTCTGCATCAGTTTGGTCGGCGCGTTGACGATGTTCATCGGCGGCATCAGCGAGCCGGTTTCGCGCGCCACCCGCTTGGCGGCCTTTTCCGCCTTGTAGGCGGCGTTGGATTTGGGCGCGGTGGCGAGATAGATCGCCGCCTGCACCACCGCCAGCTCGCCCTCGGGGGAGCCCAGGAAATCATAGGCGTCCTTGGCGGCCAGACACTGCACCAGCGCCTGCGGGTCGGCCAGACCGATGTCCTCGCTGGCGAAGCGCACCAGCCGGCGCAGGATGTACAGCGGGTCCTCCCCGGCCACCAGCATGCGCGCGACATAGTAGAGCGACGCGTCGACGTCCGAGCCGCGCAGCGCCTTGTGCAGCGCCGAGATCAGATTGTAGTGGCCCTCGCGGTCCTTGTCGTACACCGGCACGCGCCGCGCCAGCACGTCGGCGAGCCCGGCCGGCGTCAGTGGCTCCGGCAGATCAAGCGACAGCAGCGTCTCGGCGGCGTTGAGCAGGAAGCGGCCGTCGCCGTCGGCCATGCCGACCAGGGCCGCGCGCGCCTCGGCGTCCAACGGCAGCGCCTTGTCCTCCAGCGCCTCGGCGCGGGCCAGCAGCGCATCGAGTGCGGTGGCGTCGAGCCGGTGCAGCACCAGCACCTGGGCGCGCGACAGCAGCGCCGCGTTCAGTTCGAACGACGGGTTCTCGGTGGTGGCGCCAATCAGCGTCACCGTGCCGTCCTCGACATAGGGCAGGAAGCCGTCCTGCTGCGAGCGGTTGAAGCGGTGGATCTCGTCCACGAACAGCAGCGTGCCCTGCCCCTGGGCCGCGCGCAGCCGCGCCTGCTCGAACGCTTTCTTGAGGTCGGCGACGCCGGAGAAAACGGCGGACAGCTGGACGTAATGCAGCCCCACCCGATCAGCCAGCAGGCGGGCGATGGTGGTCTTGCCGGTGCCCGGCGGCCCCCACAGGATCAGGCTCGGCAGCTTGGCCGCCGCCAGCATCCGGGTCAGCGAGCCGGTGGGGCCGGTGAGATGCTCCTGACCCACCACATCCTCGATGCGGGTGGGGCGCAGCCGCTCGGCCAGCGGTTGGCGGTCGGCCCGGACGGCGGGCGCATCGGCGGCGAACAGATCAGACATGCGCCATCATAGCCGGGCGGGGTCGGGCAGGAAAAGAGGCGTGCGCGGTGCTTGCCTGCGCGGACGGCCCCTCAGGCCTTCTCCCCCCTCAGGCTTTCTCCAGCGTGCATTGCAGCGGGTGCTGGTGCTTGCGCGCGAAGTCGACCACCTGGTTGACCTTGGTCTCGGCCACTTCGTAGGTGAAGATGCCGCACACGCCGACACCGCGCTGATGCACGTGCATCATCACCCGGGTGGCGTCCTCGACGGTCATGCGGAAGAAGCGCTGCAGCACGTGGACGACGAACTCCATCGGCGTGTAGTCGTCGTTGAGCATCAGCACCTTGTACATCGACGGCTTGCGGGTACGCGTGCGCGTCTGGGTGACGACACCGGTGCCACTGCCGCCCCCGTCGCCATGATCGTGATCCCCGTCCGGGCCAAGCCGGATGCGGGAACTGCCGTGTGCCTGCCAGTCAGTCATGGATGCTCAGATAAGCCCTGTCCGGTAAAGCGCAAGTTGATGCCGATGGAAACGGGATCATAGTCCAGCCCCGGGCGGGGCGCAAAGGGCGCGCGGCACCTGAACGGCGAGGCCCCGAAACGACGGGATCCCGAAACGACGACAGGGCCGGACAACCGTCCGACCCTGTCGTGTGTGTTCGCGGTGAGAACGCGCGCTTACTTCGCGGCGGTCTTGGTCACCTTTTCAAGCGCGATCGCCATACGGGTCGACAGCGGCTCGAAGATGTCGCTCATCACCTTGAAGCCCAGCTCGGTGGCCTTGGAGGTTTCCGCCACGAAGGCGTCGTAGTGCGACTTCAGGCTGGCGTTCTGGATTTCCATGAACTCCTTGGCGTTCTTCGCCGCGGTCAGCGACTTGGCGGTCGCCTGGGCGTCGGCCAGGGCTTTCTTGGAGTAGTCGGCGGCAACCTTCGAGAGCTCCTCGACGGCCTTGGCGGCAGCCTGGCCGGAGGCCACGACGGCCTCGACGTTGCCCTTCTGGAAGGTGGAGAATTCGTCGAACGCCTTCATGGCCTCGTCCATCTGCTTCTTGGACATCTCGACGGCCTTCTCGAAATTCTTGGTGGCGGTCTCGGTGCCGGCCTTCACGGCCTGCTCCAGACGCTCCTTGCCCGCTTCCATTGCCTTCTCGACCGCTTCGGTCGGCGTCTTCGTCTTGGTGCTCATCTCGGTCCTCCGAAACGTTGTCGTCTCATGGGGGTGGGTGTGTCGTCTTGGGTACGCGACTACAACATTTTTGCTGCGGTGCAACATAACGGTCCGGCACCGTTGAGTCAACGGGCCATTTTGCAATGCAGCATAAAGGTTGCGGCCGTATGTCAGTGGCCGACGGAAACCGCCTCCACCCCCACCGCCGCCAGCTCGGCGTTGAGCGCCGCCATCAACCGCGCCAGTGCCGCCGCGTCGTGCGCCTCGGCACGCGCGACCAGCACGTCCTGGGTGTTGGAGGCGCGCAGCAACCACCAGCCGTCGGCGGTGTTGACCCGCGCGCCATCGGTCTCGTTGACCTCGGCGCCGGCGGCCTTCAGCCGGGCCAGCACCTCGCGGATCACCGGGAACTTGCGTTCCTCGGAGCAGGGGAAGCGCAGCTCCGGGGTGTTGACCATCGCCGGCATCGCCTCTTTGAGCGCGGTCAGGCTGCCGCCGAGATGGCTGACGGCCTGGATCAGGCGGACGGCGGCGTACAGCGCGTCATCGAAGCCGTAGTAGCGGTGGGCGAAGAAGATGTGACCGCTCATCTCGCCAGCCAGCGGGCTGCCGGTCTCCTTCATCTTGGCCTTGATCAGCGAGTGGCCGGTCTTCCACATCAGCGGCGCCCCGCCCAGCGCCGCCACCCGGTCGAACAGCGCCTGGCTGGCCTTGACGTCGGCGATGATGGTGGCGCCCGGCACCGCCTTCAGCACATCCTCGGCCAGCACCGACAGCAGCTGGTCGCCCCAGACGACGCGGCCCTGGCCGTCGATGGCGCCGATGCGGTCGCCGTCGCCGTCGAAGGCCAGACCGAAGTCGAGCCCCTGGGTCGCCACCGCCGCGCGCAGCTGTTCGAGATTGGCCTCGACCGTCGGGTCCGGGTGGTGGGCCGGGAAGGTGCCATCGATGACCGTGTTGAGCAGTACGTGCCGGCCCGGCAGGCGGGCGGCGAGCTTCTCGACCACCCGGCCGGCGGCGCCGTTGCCGGCGTCCCAGGCGATGTTGAAGGCGCGGCCGTCGAAGCCGTCGAGCAACCGCTCGACATAGCGGTCCTCGATATCCACCGACTCGACGCGGCCGGCACCGCTCTCCCAGTCAGCCGTGGCTGCCATGGTGCCAAGCCCGGTGATGTCGGCGCCATAGAAGGGGCCGTGGCCCAGCATCATCTTGAAGCCGTTATAGTCGGGCGGGTTGTGCGAGCCCGTCACCATCACCCCGCCATCGGCCGCCAGCGCGTGGACGGCGAAATTGAGCATCGGCGTCGGCCCCAGCCCGACCCGCAGCACGGTGCAGCCGGTGGCCGCCAGCCCCTCGACCAGCGCCGCCTCCAGCATCGGCGACGACAGTCGGCCATCGTAGCCCACCGCCACCCGCGTGCCGCCGGCGCGGCGGACCCGGGTGCCGAAGCCGCGCCCGAGTGCCCGGGCGTCGTCGGCGGAAAGCGTCTGGCCGACAATGCCGCGCACGTCATATTCGCGCAGCGAGGTGGGGTGGAACTGATGGGTCATGGTTGTCCTCTCGGTCCTCGGGTCTTCGGCATCTGGCTCTCGGCCATCGGTCGCGCCGCCATCGAGCTTTCGGCCGCCGGGAGATCACCCCCCCAGATGCGCCAGCAGCACGTCGCGTGCCTGGTTGATCCTGGTGGCCAGATAGTCGGTGCCACCATGGTCGGGGTGGGCCAGCCGCATCAGCCGCCTGTGCGCCGCCAGTACCGCCTCTTTGTTGGCATCCGGTTTAAGGCCAAGCACTTCATAGGCCTCGGCCACCGCAATGGTGCCGCTGGCGCGGGCCGCGCCGCCACCCCCCGGCCGCCGCCCGGCACCGCGAATGCGGTCGAGCACGCCCTTGACCCAGCGGTAGCGGCCATAGAGCGCCAGCGCGCTTGAACCCAGCGCAATGGCGCCGGCCAGCCTGCCGGTGACCAGCAGCCACAGGCCGACGGCGAGGCACAGCCCCGCCAGCGCCAGCAGGCCGAATTGCCGGATTTCCCGGGGCGAGGCGTCACTGCCCCAGCGCCCCAGCGCCCACAGCAAGGCCAGCACGACGACGCCCAGAAGCAGCCAGATCATCGCCCGCCGGCCCCGGTGACGTCAGGCGACGGCAGCGCTGGGCACGTCGGCGGCGGGCGCCCGCCGCTCGTCGAGCATCGGCAGCTTGAGACCAGCCACCAGGTCACGCACCTCCTGGCGCGCCGCGACCTGGCTCAGCGTCAGCCCGCCCTCGGCGGCGGCGGCCTGGCGCAGATCGAGCAGCGTCAGCCCCTTGGGGAACAGCTCGCGGAAGATCACGCGCTCCGACAGGCCCGGCACGACGCGGAAACCGATGCGCTTGGCCAGCTCGTCCAGCGCCGAGCCGACCCGGCGCATGTTGCGCGCTTCCAGATGCGACAGGCGGGTGCGCAGCACCACCCAGTCGATCGAGCCGCCATCGCGCTTCATGCGCTGCTTGCGGCACTGCCACACCAGCTCGCTGTAGAAGCTCGGCCGCTGCACCTTGTGCGAATCGGGGTCGATGGTGCCCAGCAGGTCGAAGTCGATGAAGCTGTCATTGAGCGGGGTGATCAGCGTATCGGCCTGGGCGTGGGCGGCACGCGACAGCACGCTGTCGCGGCCCGGACAGTCGATGACGATGGCATCCTTGGTGGTCCGCCAGGCCTCCAGCTGGGCGGCAAGTCGCGCCTCGTCCTCCTCAGGCGTACGATCGTCGATGGTCACCGTTTCCGGCTCCAGCAGCGCCAGGCCGTGACGACGCACGTAGGCGGCACGGTTCTCCAGATAGCGGCCAAGGCTGCGTTGACGACCGTCGAGGTCGATGGCGCCCACGGTCAGGCCGGCATGCAGCAAGGCCACGGCGATATGGACGGCGGTGGTGGACTTTCCCGACCCGCCCTTCTCGTTGCCGAGAACGATGATGTGCGCCTGGCGTGCCATGTGGCCTGTGCCCCCTATCAATCGGCTTGATTTGCTCCCCGTTAATGCCGAGAGGGGGGGGCAGAAGTCAATCGTGGGACGAACCATGACCCAATCACTTGCCATCGTGCGCACCCCGGAGGCCCTGACCGAGCAGGTGGACGCCTGGCGGCGCGCCGGGAAGCGGATCGCCCTGGTGCCGACCATGGGCGCACTGCACGAGGGGCATCTTTCGCTGGTGCGGCTGGCGCGCGCCCACGCCGACGTGGTGGTGGCCAGCGTGTTCGTGAACCCCAAGCAGTTCGGCCCCACCGAGGATCTCGACCGCTATCCGCGACAGGAAGCCCGCGACGCCGAACTGCTGGCCTCGGTGGGCTGCGACCTGCTGTTCGCGCCCACCGTCGAGGCGATGTATCCGCAAGGCTTCGCCACCACCGTCAGCGTCACCGGCGTCAGCGAGGGCCTGTGTGGCGGTGCCCGGCCGGGCCACTTCGATGGCGTGGCGACCGTGGTCGCCAAACTGCTGATCGCCGCCCGCCCCCATGTCGCGGTGTTCGGCGAGAAGGATTACCAGCAGCTCCAGGTGATCCGGCGGCTGAACGCCGACCTCAACATCGGCGTCGACATCCTCGGCGCGCCGATCGTGCGCGAGGCGGACGGGCTCGCCATGTCATCGCGCAACGCCTATCTCAGCACCACCGACCGCGCCATCGCCGCCTGCCTGCCGCAGGTGATGGCCGCCGTGCGCGACCGGCTGGAAGCCGGCGCGCCGGTGGCGGATGCCCTGGCGGCGGGCACGGCCGCGCTGCTGGCGGCCGGGGTCTCGTCGGTCGACTATCTGGAACTGCGCGACGCCCGCTCGCTGGCCCCGCTGGAGCAACTGTCCGGGGCGGCCCGCCTGCTGGTGGCGGCGCGCGTCGGCGCCACCCGGCTGATCGACAACATGGCCGTTACGCCTCGGTAACCTGTTGCGATTGAACGATGAATCGCGCACGCCTGGGATGCGCGGTTACCATTTGTTAATCTTTCTTGCCGATTCTCGAAGGGGACGCTGAATACACCAAAGGGGGGCAGCGTGGAGCAACCGGGCCGCATTGAAAGTCGAACGGTAGGACAATGGACCTGTCGATTGGACATGTTATGCAGCCGCTCGACGGCTCTGCACCGCCCGCGGGCACGCCCGCGACAGGCGGCCGCCCCTGCCTGCCGGCGGATACCCCGCTCGACCAGCTGCTGAACCGCCCCGACTTCGACCACCTGCTGGAGACCGGCCTCTGGGTGACCGAAGAGGGCACGGCCATCGGTCAGCTGACCGCCGCCACCCTGGTTCAGGCACTGGCCCGCCAGGCCCGTACCGCCGCCGGGGAGCGCGACACCGCCCGCCGGGTGCTGGCGCGGATGCAGCAGGAACGGGCGATGCTGATCGCCAACCTGAGCCACGAGCTGCGCACCCCGCTCAATGCCATCGTCGGCTATTCCGACCTCATCCGCTCGGCCGTGCTGGGGCGGATCGAGCCGCCGCTCTATGGCGACTATGTGGACGCCATCCACGACTCCGGCCTGCACCTGGTGTCGCTGCTCGACGCCATCCTCGACCTGTCGAAGATCCAGGCCAACGAAATGCAGCTGCAGGAAGGGCCGGTGAGCGTGGTCATGGCCATGCATGTGGTGACCCGCATCCTGCGTGCCATTGCCCGCAACCGCGACGTCCGGCTGGAGTGCCGCGTTCCCAGCGACCTGCCGCTGCTCAATGCCGATGAGCGGATTGTCCGCCAGTTGCTGCTCAACCTGGTGGGCAACGCCATCAAGTTCACCCGGCCGGGTACCGAGGTCACGCTGTCGGCGCGGATCACCAGTCGCGGCGCCATGCGCATCGAGGTCCGCGACCGCGGCCCCGGCATCGCCCCGGAGCAGATCGCGGTGGTGCTGCAACCGTTCAAGCAGCTCACCGACGGCCCCGCCGGCAGCGCCGGTGGCGGCCTGCGCGGCACCGGACTCGGCCTGCCGCTGGTCAAGGCGCTGACCGAGCTGCACGATGGCCAGTTCCGCCTGATCTCCCGGCCGGGACGCGGCACCCGCGCGGTCATCACCATGCCGTCGGCCCGCGTGCTGGGCGCCAAGCCGCACGATGCCCAGGGCGAGTTCCGCTTCACCCGGGCGACGCAGGATCTCTATCTGTAACCGGGATTATTTCCGGAACAGGGCGTCGGCGACCTGACGGAAGGCGCCGGCGGCGGCCAGTTTGCCGCGGCAGCGCGCGATCTCCGCCTCCAGGAGGGTGATGCGTTCCTCCAGTTCATCGCGCGACAGCGGATCGAGATCCTGACGCATCAGCTCGACCAGCGGGTCGCCCGGCCGGCGCCGTGGCAGCAACTCATCGACGTCCATCATCGGTCTCCCGTTCGCACAATCTCGCTCTTCGGTCAGGCTATAGGTTGACCGGCGACTCCCGACTGTCAATATCGGTACCGGGAAAGCAGACGAGGGGACAGCATGACATTGCCGGGCGACATGCGGGCGGTCGAGATCACCGATGGCCAGTTGCGATTGACGACACGACCGCTGCCAGAGCCGAAGGCCGATGAAGTGCTGATCCGCGTGGCCGCCGCGGGCGTCAACCGGCCGGATGTGATGCAGCGGCTCGGACGCTATCCGCCGCCGCCCGGCGCCTCGGACCTGCCGGGGCTGGAGGTTTCCGGGACCATCGTCGCCACCGGCGCCGACGTCACCCGCTGGCGGATCGGCGACACCGTGTGTGCGCTGCTCGCCGGCGGCGGCTATGCCGAATACGCCACCACCCCCGACGGCCAGTGCCTGCCCGTACCGGCCGGCGTTTCGATGGTCGACGCCGCCAGCCTGCCGGAGACCTACTTCACCGTCTGGTCCAACCTGTTCGAGCGCGCCTATGTCTGCGAGGGCGAGACGGTACTGGTGCATGGCGGCACCAGCGGCATCGGCGTCACCGCCATCCAGTTGTGCCGTGCCTTCGGAATCCGCATTCTTGTCACCTGCGGCAGCGACGCCAAGTGCCGAGCGGCCACCGCCCTGGGCGCGGAGGCGATCAACTACAACAGCGAGGATTTCGTCGAGCGGGTCAAGGCGCTGACCGAAGGCAAGGGCGTCGACGTGGTGCTCGACATGGTCGGCGGCAGCTATGTGGCCCGCAACCTGTCGCTGCTGGCGGAATCCGGCCGGCACGTGTCGATCGCCATCCAGGGCGGCAACAAGGCCGAAATCAACATCTTCGACATCATGCGCAAGCGGCTGCTGATCACCGGCTCGACGCTGCGGGCCCGTTCGACCGCGTTCAAGAGCGCGCTGGCGCTCAGCCTGGAACGAGAGGTATGGCCGCTGTTCGCCACCGGCGAACTGACCCCGGTCATCGACTCCCGCTTGCCGCTGGCCGCCGCCGGGCAGGCCCACGCCCGCATGGAAGCCGGCGCGCACGTCGGCAAGATACTGCTGGAGATCGCCCCTCGGGAGATCCTGCCATGACCATGACGCTGCACGAGTTCGCCCCCTCGGGCAACTGCTATAAGATCCGTCTGATCGCCGCCCTCACCGGACGTACGCTGAACCGCCGCCACTATGACATCCTGAACGGCGAGACCCGCACCCCGGCCTTCCTGCGCGAGATCAACGCCAACGGCCGCATTCCGGTGCTGGAACTGGAGGACGGACGCAAACTGCCGGAGTCCAACGCCGCGCTGTTCTATCTGGCCCAGGGGTCACCCTACTGGCCCGCCGATGCCTGGACCCAGGCGCGGGTGTTGCAGTGGCTGTTCTTCGAGCAGTACAGCCATGAACCCAACATCGCCACGCCGCGCTTCTGGCTGGCCCATGTCGGCGCCGACAATCTCTCCGACCTGCAGCGCGCGCTGCTGCCGGGCAAGATGGCGCAGGGCCATGCCGCGCTGCAACTGATGGAGGACGCGCTGACGGCCACGCCGTGGCTGGTGGACTCGATTCCGACCATCGCCGACATCGCGCTCTACGCCTATACCCACGTCGCGCCGGACGCCGGCTTCGACCTCGATCGCTATCCGCATATCCAGGCCTGGCTGGCGCGGGTCGAGCGCCTGCCCGGTTACCAGCCGATGACCGTCTGATCGCCCCCCCCTAGCATCCATTTGACGCGCGGCGCCGACGGCGCTACGAGATGAACGCTTGAACCGGCCGCCCGTTAGGGCGGCCGTCGCTATTTTTGCGGGGAAGGAGACACCCATGGCTCAGCCGCTGATGCCGCACGCGACCGCCGTCTGGCTTGTCGAGAACACGGCGCTGACGTTCCAGCAGATCGCCGACTTCTGCGGCCTGCATGTGCTCGAAGTGCAGGCGATCGCCGATGAAACCGCCTCCACCCGCTATATTCCCCGCGACCCCATCCGCGCCGGTGAACTCACCGAGGCCGAAATCGAGCGCGGCCAGAAGGATCCCGCCGTCCGGTTGCAGATGTCGGACGTGCCGGAGCAGCAGAAGCGTACCAAGGGGCCGCGTTACACGCCGGTCTCCAAGCGCCAGGACAAGCCGGACGGCGTCGCCTGGCTGCTGCGCTATCATCCGGAGCTGTCCGACGGCCAGATCTCCAAACTGATCGGCACCACCAAGTCGACCATCGCCGCCATCCGCGATCGTTCGCACTGGAATATCCAGAACATCAAGACGCAGGATCCGGTGGCGCTCGGCCTGTGCTCGCAGCGTGAACTCGACGCCCTCGTCCAGAAGGCGGCGAAGAAACGCGGCGAAACGCCGGAGCCAGTAGCGCTGGACGAAGAGTCGGCCAGCCTGATCGAGGAACTCAAGCGCGAGCGCGCCCAGCGCGAAGCGGCGGGCGACGCCGAAGACGACAGCGCGGCCTGAGGCGGCGGGCGACAATCGCCCGGCCCGCACGACCATCATCCGCCCGGGGCCGCCGGCAGAACTCGCCTGCCGGTCCCGACACCGGACACGCCGCGAATGGCGACAGGCAGGCCGCCATCCGCGCGTGTTCACGCACGGACCATCAGGTCCGGGCAGTCAGACCACGGAAGATGGAAAGGGCGCGACAGCCACTCAGGCGGTGCGGCCGAGCTCCTCCTTCAGTCGGAGCTTTTCCCTTTTCAGCTGGGCGATGACCATCGAGTCGGGGAGAGGTCGCTGGCTTTCCTTGAGGATCAGTTCGTCGATCTGCGAGTGCTTTGCGGCCAGCGCTGCGACATATCCCTTGGTGGAAACGGCCATCGGCTCCTCCTTACGCTCAGGGTTGGGCTGATAATCACAACATAGAAACGCCGGCTTGTCACGGCCATCGTGGCGTTATGTCTCAGGCTCCACCCGCAGCCGTTTCCAGAAGCCAAATATTGATGGTGAACCCGCCGTTCACCCGGATATGTTGGGATCCATGACGGCTGCCAGCAGCCCGGTGTGGTATCGCGTGGCGTCCGGTCGTCACGACTCGGGGTCGGGCGTACCAATGACGATCGGGCTGTGCTAGAGACACGCAGGCAATGAGTAACGGGGCCCGATGGTGGAAATCGACCAGCAGGAAATCGCCGCACGGCTGAGTGCCCTGATCGAGGAGCACCGCGATCTTGACGCGGCCATCGAGGCCCTTAGCGGCCAGCCAAGCGCCGATCAGCTGCAGATCCAGCGACTGAAGAAGCGCAAGCTCCGGCTGCGGGACGAGATCGGCCTGCTGCAGGACATGCTGGTGCCCGACATCATCGCCTGACGACCGTCGCCGACCGGCCGAGCGCACGCCCTCGTTGCACCGCCGTCACCAGACCTTAGCGCTTTCTAAACCACGCCAGGGCTAGGGTTGATCCATGCTGGATCGCCTTTTTGCCCGTCTCGACACCCTGGCCTGCTGGACCGAGAAGCTGGTTCTGGCACACCCCAGGCGTGTCCTCGCCGTCGGCCTGTTGCTCGCCCTGGTCGCCAGCCTCGGCCTGCTGCGCATCGGCTTCGCCAACGATTACAGGGTATTCTTCGAGCCCACCGACCCCCAGCGGGTCCAGAACGAACAGCAGGAAGCGAGCTTCACCCGGTCCGACACCGTGAACCTGGTGCTGCACGCCACGCGCGGCGACATGCTGACCCGCGAGCGCCTCGCCGCCATCGAGTCGCTGACCGATGCCGCCTGGCGCCTGCCGGGCGCGACGCGGGTCGACTCGCTGACCAATCATCAGCACAGCTACGCCGTCGGGGACGACCTGATGGTCGAGCCGCTGGTGACGCAGGCGGCCGGCTTGTCGGCCGAGGCGCTGGCGCGGGTGCGCGCCATCGCGCTCGCTGAACCGGCGGTGCAGGGCCGGCTGCTGTCGAAGAACGGGACGACCGCCCAGGTCGTCGTGACGGTCAACCTGGCGCAAAACGATACCCGGGCGCTGGAGGCCATCGCCGATGCCACCGCCGCGCTGAAGGCCGACTTCGCGGCCCGCCACCCCGACCTGACGGTTGCCACCACCGGCGTGGTGCTGCTCTCCCACAGCTTCTACGGCGTGACCCAGAGCGATCTGGCCCGGCTGGTGCCGGTGATGGTTGTATTCCTGTTCATCGCCATCGGCCTGTTCTTCCGCTCCTGGACCGCCGCCGCCGCCACCATCGCCGTGCTCGGCCTGTCGGTGGCGACCACCATGGGCATTGCCGGCTGGCTCGGCTTCTCGCTGTCACCGGCCTCGGGCCAGGTGCCGGTGATCATCCTCACCATCGCGACCGCCGAGGCCATCCACCTGATCGGCGTCAGCCATGGGCTGCGCAAGAAAGGGCTGTCTCCGCTGGAAGCGGTGCGCGGCTCCATCCGCACCAACCATGCGCCGATCGCGCTCACCACCTTCACCGACGTGCTGGGCTTCCTGTGCTTCAATTTCTCGGACACGCCGCCGTTTCGCGACCTCGGCAACATGGCGGCGTTCGGGGCGGTCGTCGCCTACGGCTTCTCGGTGTGGTTCCTGCCGGCCCTGCTGGCGGTGTTCCCGATCCGGGTCCACGACAAGCTGGCCGAGAAGGAGCACAGCGTCGAGAAGCTGGCCGACTGGTCGATGCGGCACCGCGCACTGGTGCTGACCGGCTTCGCCGCGCTCGGGCTGGGTCTGGGCATGCTGGCGCCGAAGCTGGAGACCCGCGACAATTTCATCGAATGGCTGTCGCCGTCCCACTCGTTCCGCACCGACGCCGAGTTCATCAACCGCCACCTGCCCGGTATCTACACGCTGAGCTACGGCCTGCCCTCTGGCGAGGAAGGCGGCATCGCCGAGCCGGCCTATCTGCGCCATGTGGCGGCCTTCACCAGCTGGCTGGAACGCCAGCCGGAAGTCGCCGACGTCGGCTCGATCGTCGACGTGATGAAGCGGCTCAACCGCAACATGCACGGCGACGACCCCGCCTATTACCGGCTGCCGGAAAATCGTGAACTCGCCGCGCAGTATCTCGTGCTCTACGAAATGAACCTGGCCCAGGGCCAGGACCTCGCCAACCAGCTGACCATGGACAAGGCCTCCAGTCGGGTGATGGTGGCGATGAAGAACGTCACCTCGGAGCAGATGGTGGCGCTGAAGGAACGCGCCGACGCCTGGCTCAAGGCCAACGCACCGGCGGTGATGCAGACGCCGGGCACCGGCACCTCGCTGATGTTCGCCTACCTGACCCAGGAGAACACCCACTCGATGGTTGGCGGCACGCTGATGTCGTTCCTGCTGATCGGCCTGTGTACCGCGCTCGCCCTGCGTTCGCTGAAGCTTGGCCTGGTGAGCCTGGTGCCCAGCATCCTGCCGGTGGTGATGGCGTTCGGGGCCTGGCAGCTGATCGAGGGTGCCCAGGGCCTCTATGCCGCGTTCGTGACCTCCTGCGCGCTGGGTCTGACGGTCGACTCCGTCACCCACTTCATGATGACCTTCAGCCGACAGCGGCGCGCGACCGGCGGCGACACCCGGCAGGCGGTGCTGCGCACCTTCCAGGCGGTGGGCATGGAGCTGTGGGTGGCCTCGACGGTGCTGGTGGTCGGCTTCCTGATCCTGACCTTCAGCGACTTCGCGGTGATCGCCAAGCTTGGTCAGATGGTGGCGATCATCTTCGTCTTCGCGGTGGCAACCACCTTCCTGATGCTGCCGGCGTTGATGAGCCTGCTGGGCGGCGGCAAATCCGATGGCGCTGCCCACCCGGTCGACGCGCCGGACGGCCCGGCGGTCACTCGCCTGCCGGCGGAATGACCGGCGCCGCGAGATCGCCGGCGGCGGCGGTGAGCCGGGTCAGCATCCGATCAATCGCGTCCCGGTCCGCCGGCGACAGGGTGGCGAGCAACCGCTCCTCGACGCTGCGGGCCAGCGGCACCACCTGACGATAGATTGCATGGCCCCGCGCCGACAGTGACAGGCGTTGCCGGCGCGCGTCGCGCGGGTCACCCTCGACGGTCACCCGCCCCATGTCGACCAGCCGCTTGACCGCGCGGCTGATCGCCACCTTGTCCATGGCGGTGGTCTCGACGATTTCCGACGCCGTGCGACCGGGAAAGCGGCCCAGCACCGCCATCACCCGCCATTCCGGCAGCTTCAAGTCGAAACGGTCCTCATAGAGCTGCGCCACCGCCCGGCTGACGGTGTTGGACAGCACCGACAGCCGATAGGGCAGGAAGCGCTCCAGCTGCAGGGGTTCGATCTCGCAGGTCGTCTTGTCGCTTGCCATTAGTTTCATTTGTAACTATAATCCGCTTCCATACACTAACCATTCCAGGAACACCTGACCATGGCCGCTGCCGCCGCACATGTGCTTGAACCGCTTGGTGTCGAGAACCCGATGGGTACCGATGGCTTCGAGTTCGTCGAGTATGCCGCGCCCGACCCGCAGTTGCTGCGCGCCCTGTTCGACCAGCTGGGCTTCCCCGTGGTCGCCCGCCACCGCTCGAAGGACGTGACGCTGCACAAGCAGGGCGACATTCACTTCATCATCAACGCCGAGCCGGACAGCTTCGCCCAGGCGTTCGCCCGCGTGCATGGCCCGTGCGTGTGCGCGATGGCGTTCCGCGTTCGCAACGCGGCCGATGCCTTTGAACGCGCGGTTGGCCTCGGCGCCCAGCCGGTGCGCGAAGCGGTACGGCCGATGGAACTCAACATCCCGGCGATCGAGGGCATCGGCGGCAGCCGCATCTACCTCGTCGATCGCTATGGCGACCGCAACATCTACGACGTCGACTTCGTGTTCGAGCCGGACTGGCAGGCCCGCATGGCCGCCGCCGACGCCGGCCTGAAACTGGTCGACCATCTCACCCACAACGTCCATCGCGGCCACATGGACCACTGGGCGGGCTTCTACGAGAAGCTCTTCAATTTCCGCGAGATCCGCTACTTCGACATCGAGGGCAAGCTGACCGGGCTGGTCAGCCGGGCGATGACCAGCCCGTGCGGCAAAATCCGCATCCCGATCAACGAGAGCCAGGACGACAAGAGCCAGATCGAGGAATATCTGCGCGCCTACCATGGCGAGGGCATCCAGCATATCGCCCTGCTCACCGACGACATCTACAAGACCGTCGACGTGCTGGCGGCGCGCGGCGTGCCGTTCCAGGACACGCTGGATGCCTATTACGACCAGGTGGACGCGCGCGTGCCCGGCCACGGCGAGCCGCTACCGGCGCTGCGCGAGCGGCGCATCCTCATCGATGGCGCGCCAACCGACGGCCAGGGCCTGCTGCTGCAGATCTTCACCCAGAACGTGATTGGCCCGATCTTCTTCGAGATCATCCAGCGCAAGGGCAACGAAGGCTTCGGCGAGGGCAATTTCAAGGCACTGTTCGAGTCGATCGAACTCGACCAGATCCGCCGCGGCGTTCTCGGCGACAACGCGGAATAGCCCGCCCGGGTGACGGTGCCGCCGGCAGCGGCCGCCCGGCATCGCGGCCGGGCGCGCCCGCGCGCGCCGATGCAAGGACCGGCGCAAAGCCTGATGTCATATTTCTGAAATAATGCTATTCTTCGGGCTGGCCGAAGACTGGCTGGACATGCGCCCGCCCGCACGGCCGGGGAGAAGCGTCATGAATCGGATAATGACCCGCATCGGGGCCGCGGCCCTGTGTCTTGGCATCGCCGGCACCGCCCATGCCGCCACCAACATCATTGGCGGCGGCGATGCCGAAAACTGTTACGAAGCCGCCAAGCTGCCCCAGCCGGGCGCCATTGCTCTCGCTCCCTGCAATCGCGCGCTCGCCGAGGAATCGCTCACTCAGCGCGACCGGGCGGCGACGCTGGTCAATCGTGGCATCATCCGCATGCGTCTGGGCCAGTTCGATGACGCCATCAAGGATTACCGCGCCGCCATCAGGCTGCAATCCGATCTCGGCGACAGCTATATCAACCTTGCCCTCGCCCTCGTCCACACCAGGCAGGAAGAAGCGGCACTGGCGGCGTTGAACCGGGGCCTGAGCCTCAATCCGTCCAACGCATCCGTCGGCTACTACACCCGTGGCACGGTCCATGAACTGCTGGGCAATGTCCCGGCGGCCTTCGCCGACTATCAGCGGGCCGCCGAGCTGGCGCCGGACTGGGCGGAGCCGCGCGCGCAGCTGTCGCGCTTCCGCATCATCTCCCGACCGCGCATGACCGCCTGATACCCCGCCACAATGGGGAGGGGTGGCCGCCGCGCGCGACCGCCGCTCTCAATCATTAAGAAAAATCACCGCCGCCAATTTGACTTGAAACTGACCGGAACACCAAGGTGACCCCCGGATACACCGGCGTGGCGACCTCGTCACGCGCTTTGGACGGACACGGGTCACGGCATGACAACAGGCAAGGTCAAGGTAGCGATCATCGGCTCGGGCAATATCGGCACCGACCTGATGATCAAGATCATGCGCACCTCCGACGTGCTGGAGATGGGCGCCATGGTCGGCGTCGATCCCAATTCCGATGGTCTGGCGCGGGCCCAGCGGCTGGGCGTCGCCATCACCCATGAGGGCATCGACGGCCTGCAGCAACTCGCTGTCTGGCCGGAGATCGGCATCGTCTTCGACGCCACCTCGGCCAACGCCCACAAACGGCATTCGGAAATCTGCCAGGCCGCCGGCAAGGTGATCGTCGACCTGACGCCCGCCGCCATCGGCCCCTACGTCATTCCGGTCGTCAACGGCGAGGACCATCTGGACGCGCCCAACGTCAACATGGTGACCTGCGGCGGCCAGGCGACGATCCCCATCGTCGCCGCCATCAGCCGGGTCGCCAAGGTGCATTACGCCGAGATCGTCGCCTCGATCTCCTCGAAGTCCGCCGGCCCCGGCACCCGCGCCAACATCGACGAGTTCACCGAAACAACGTCGAAGGGTATCGAGGTGGTCGGTGGCGCCGCCAAGGGCAAGGCGATCATCATCCTCAACCCGGCCGAGCCGCCGATGATCATGCGCGATACCGTGTTCGCGCTGTCCTCGGGCGCGGACGAGGCCGCCATCGAGGCCTCCGTCGAGGCGATGGTCGCCCAGGTGCAGCAGTATGTGCCCGGTTACCGGCTGAAGCAGAAGGTGCAGTTCGAGCGTTTCGGCTCCAACAACCCGGTGCGCATTCCGGGGCTGGGCAGCTTCGAGGGCATCAAGACCAGCGTGTTCCTCGAAGTCGAGGGCGCGGCGCATTATCTGCCGAAATACGCCGGCAACCTCGACATCATGACCTCCGCCGGCATGGCGACCGCCGAGCGGATCGCCAAGCGCAAATTCCTGAAGAGTGCCGCCTGATGACCCGTCTCGACCCCACCCAGACCAAGCTCTACATCCAGGACGTGACGCTGCGCGACGGCATGCACGCCATCCGCCATCAATATGGCCTCGACCATGTCCGTGCCATCGCCAAGGCGCTGGACGAGGCGCGCGTCGATGCCATCGAGATCGCCCATGGCGACGGCCTCAACGGCTCCAGCTTCAACTACGGCTTCGGCGCCCACACCGACTGGGAGTGGATCGAGGCGGTCGCCGACGTGGTGAAGCACGCGCGCCTGACCACCCTGCTGCTGCCGGGCATCGGCACCGTCGAGGAACTCAAGCACGCCCACAGCCTCGGCGTCACCTCGGTGCGCATCGCCACCCACTGCACCGAGGCGGACGTCGCCAGGCAGCATATCGAGGCGGCCCGCAACCTCGGCATGGACACCGTCGGCTTCCTGATGAAGAGCCACATGATCGAGCCGGACGCGCTGGCCCAGCAAGCCAAGCTGATGGAAAGCTACGGCGCCACCTGCGTCTATGTCACCGACTCCGGCGGCGCCATGGACATGGACGGCTACCGCGCCCGCCTGGAGGCCTATGACCGGGTGCTGAAGCCGGAAACCGAACGCGGCGTGCACGCCCACCACAATCTCAGCCTCGGCGTCGCCAACTCGATGGTGGCGGTGCAGGGCG
Source organism: Pseudomonadota bacterium (assembly GCA_963205175.1). GTDB lineage: Bacteria > Pseudomonadota > Alphaproteobacteria > Sphingomonadales > Sphingomonadaceae > CAUJIW01. Next base: position 185 of record CAUJIW010000021.1, on the reverse strand, counting down.
GCGCCATCCGCGTCGACGCCAGCCTGGCCGGCATGGGCGCCGGTGCCGGCAACGCGCCGCTGGAGGTGTTCATCGCCGCCGCCGACCGCAAGGGCTGGAACCATGGCTGCGACCTCTACAAGCTGATGGACGCGGCGGAGGAACTGGTGCGCCCGCTGCAGGACCGGCCGGTGCGCGTCGACCGC